>DASZLQ010000302.1:0-15246 GCA_035552295.1 Mycobacterium sp.
ATTAGGCGCATTAGGACCGGGATTCAGGGTCCTGACTCGCAATGACCCTGCAGCTGAATTCAACGTCAACACCGTGCTTTTCCCGATGCTCGCAATCTTCGCTCTGATCGCGGTCGGGGTAGGCGTCATCCTGATCGCGCAACTCACCCGTCTATCGGTCGAGGAGCGCCGACGCGAAATCGCGATCGCAGCCGCCCTGGGCGCATCGCCGCTATCCGTCCTCAGTGGGTTCCTCGCTGAAGCTGCCGTGCTCGGAGCAGCCGGATCGGTCGTCGGAATCCTTATGGGCATCGTCATCGCACATCCAGTCGTCGCCAGCGCCAGTGAGCTGACGCAACGATTTATGGGTGTCAACGTCCCGGTCGTGGTCGAAACGGGCGTCGTCGTGGTTGGACTGGGAACCGGAGTGCTTTTGGCTGTGCTTGCCGCCATCATCCCCAGCCTGTCGGCCTCGAACACTGCGATAGCGACCGAACTGTCCGGCCGTGCTGCCCATGAAGACAGCACGTCACGAAGCATCTGGCGCAAAGCGGCGGCGCTGCTCGCCATCGGTTTTGCGGGAGTCATCGTCGCGAGATTGGCCACAATATCCGGCGGCCTCGAGCCTTGGCAGGCCGGGTTCGCCAATGGCGGGGTCGTTATCGCAATAGTTGGATTGCTTTTGGCCGCAGCATATCTGAGCGCGCAACTCATCGCGTCGATCCGGCTCCGGCCGGACCGAACGCACGGTGCAACGCTGGCCGTCGCCCTCACCGGACTGCGCGCGGATGAATCACGAACAACCGCGATCGCAGGCGCTGTCGCGGTACCAGTAGTGGTCGCGACGCTACTCTCAGGATTCCTGGTCGCCATCGATCGAGGCGTCGCAAACGTGGCTCAAGCACAGGCAGACGGACGCCTGGTAGTCACCACTACGCGATTTACCGACTGGGGCTCCGTGGACGCCAGATTTTCCCCCGACACGATCGCGAAGCTGAACTCCTTACCGGGGGTTGACACCGTTGAGCGACTGGCGGAAATCGAGATGACCCTCGCGAATGGATCATTGGCTTACGTACGAGCCGAGGATCGGCCGACGTTTTCTTTTCCGGTGCTCGCCGGGCAAGCCTCCAAGACAAGCTTGGACGCTGGTCAACTCGTCATCGGTGGCATACTCGCCCGGGAGAACGGTATCCGCGTCGGTGACACGCTCCTTCTCGGTAGCGGACCGCGAGCCCGAAGAATGGTTGTCGGCACGATTGTGGCGACCCCGGAAGTAGGTGGTCGCAGGATCCAGATGCGTTACCCCCTTGCCGAGCAGATTTTCGGTCCTCAGCCTGCGAATTTGGTTTTCGTCAAACCAGGTGCAAAGTCGAGACTTGATCAAATCGCAGCAGAGATCAGATCCAGTCACTTCAACCAGCCCGTCAAGGTAGTAGACACAGCTGGATATCGAGCCGCCGTCACCAGCGGCGAGTCCCGCTTTCTCGCGCCACTGAACACGTTGAAATACGGTCTACTCGCTATCGCGTTCGTCTCGGTGTCATCGACCCTGCTGCTTCTCGGAATTCGGCAGCGACGCGAGATAGCCCTAATACAAGCGCTTGGCGCTACCCCATCCAAGGTCTTCGCCGTAACAACCATCGAAGCCGTCGTCACGAGCGCAGCGGGCGCCCTACTGGGCGGGGTGCTGTCCATGGCGATCCTCCTCGCCGTTCGACGGGCTGCGATCGTCGACGTGGGTTCCATTACCCCGTTGATATTCCCAATGTCCGAAGCAGCGAGATACGCGGTGCTCGCCATGATGGCGGCGGTATTCGCCGCGGTCGTCCCCGCCTGGAAAAACACTCAGGCTGCACCGTCGACTGAGCTTCGCGACGAGTAACCGTGTAACCCAGTGCCTCTCGGTGACCGACGCCAGGATGCGCATCAGAAGCGGTTCCGGTGTTATAGCGTCTCCGCCATGCGATCACCGTCGGCCGCGAAACCCCTACCCGCGAAGCGATTTCGGTGTTCGACACCCCGCTGAGCCAACCCCGCAGGCGCCGACGACGCCCGCCTCAGCGCTATCCCAGACCTCACTCAAATAGCCTTAGACACGCCGCACTGGGGCCCGCCTTTCCAAAGTCAGCCGCCGGCCTTTTGCCCGTCGCCTCGGCTCTGGGCGTCAAGCACCGCTTGACGTATCCGAGCGAGGCCTGCTACTCGGGCGAGTCTGCCGACGAGGACCGGCGCGACGCCGCTGATCGCAGCGCCCAGCCGCTCGCCGCCGGCAGCCACTACTACCTCGGGCCGATCCCGCTCCACCGCCCGAACCACGGCCCGAGCGACATCCTGTGGGGAGCTCGTACCGGCATACCACGGCAGGGCGACTCCGGTCCGGGCGAACATGCCCGCATCGCGGACCCCTGCAGGAAAGACAGTCGAGACACCGATGCCTGTTCCGTGCAGCTCCTGTCGCAGCGCCAGCCCTAGCCCGCGTAGCCCCCACTTCGTGGCCGTATAGATACTGCTGTTGATCGGTGTCGCGACAAGCCCGGCCACCGAGCCGATGAAGACGATGTGACCCGCTCCGCGCTGTTTCATCGGGGCCAGGGCGGTGCGCGCAAGCGCAGCGGGCGCAAGGAGGTGGATCCGCATCGCTTCCTCCAGCGCCTCATCGGTCGTATCCGCCAAGTCCTGCGAGACATCGACGCCGGCGCAGGCAACGAGAATATCCACGGGGTCGGCGTGGTCCAGCAACTCGCGCACCTCTGCCAGGTTGGTCAAGTCGGCGGCAAAGCCCCGCGCCAGCGGACCCAGCTCGGTGATCAAGTGGGCGAGCTCCGCTTCACGTCGGCCCGTGACCGTGACAGCACAACCCCGCGCTGCCAACTCACGAGCGATCGCGCCCCCGATGCCTCCAGTAGCGCCGGTAAGCAGGACGCTTCGACCTTCGAGTCGCATGCTCAAAACGCCTATCAGCTCGGGCCGACTGGCGATACACCTCGGCACGAGAATCCCGTGAGCGGACGGCCATCGCGGCGGAGAGCGCCTCCGGTAACTGACGCCAGCATGGGCATCAGAAGCGGTAGGTGGCGCAGCCGACCTGGACGCCTGAGCCGACGCTCACGATCAGCCCAATGTCGCCCGGCTTCACCAGCTTGTTCCGCCAGGCGTGTTGCAGCCCGTACGCGACGGAGGAGGAGAAAAGGTCGGTGTCGGCGGGGAGGTCGACGAATCGCGACCTCGGGATGCGCAGCCGCGCGGCGAGTTCGGTGCGGTCGGCGCTGCACAGGTATGGGGGGAATACGGCAGCTATCTCAGAGGAGTCGAGCTCTTCCAGCTTCAATAATTCCTCGACGGCTGGGGCAATGCAGTCCAGGTAATGGGCTGACAGGTTCGGATCGCGGTCGATCTGTAGCCAGCTCTGTCCGTCTCGGTGCTGGAAATACGTTGCGAGCGCCCCGCTGTACTCCGGATGGTGGTGGAAGACGAACTGGCCGAAGCCCGTTGCGCCGTCGGTCTGGCCAAGAATCACAGCCGACCCCGTCTCGAGAAGGCCGTATAACGGGTGGCCGCCCTCGGTGGTGTTGTTTTCTATTTCGGCAGCCACGACCATCGCATGCTCGCCCTTTCCCGCGCCGATCATCTGGACGCCGACCTGGCATGCGTTGAGGAATCCGACCGCGCCATTGAGCACGTCGAAGGCGATCGTCTTGGGCCCGTCCGGGGATTTGATGTCGTCGTTCACCCCGAGCTCGCCCGCGACGAGCGCCGCGATGGCCGGTTCGGAAATGAAGTCGTCCCGGTACACGCCGGAATAGATCATCAGGCCTAGCTCCGCCCGGTCGAGTCCACTGTCGTCGAGGCACGCCGTGGCGGCCTGGACAGCCAGGTCGACCGCACGCCGCGGGGTGGACTGCCCGGCAGGGGCCGTGCCGACCCCTTCGATCCGCACCCGGGGCGCCGCCGGTGGCTCTGGGGATGGTTTGGATGGTTCGCCGATCGAGAGGCTGCGCCCGCGGTGGCCATTGGACCCGCGGCGCAGCCGGTCGGGCAGGTCGTCGAATGTGTACAGCGCGGCGCCGACCGTCTGTCCCGAGCCGCTGATGCCGAAAACCACGTTGTCTCCGGACCTGATCCGGTTCCCACGGATGTGGTCGCCGAGGGCCACGAAGTGTGTTGTGCTGGCGGTGTTGCCCCTCTCCGCGAGGTTGGCAATGACGTTGCCCGGATGGGCGACGGTTTGCCCGAACATCCGGTTCACCGCGACGACCGCGTCGTTGAGTGATGCTTCCGACGTCTGGTGCATCACGATGTGATCGCAATGGTCGGGCCGCCATCCATGCCGCTTCATCACGGCGGCGACGTATGGCACGGAACGCTTGACCGCCACCGCGGTCGCGGCGATGGAGTCGACAAACATGATCGCGCCGCCGTCAGGCCCGTCGCTCGCCTTGGCAACGCATAAAGAGCTGTACCGGCCGAGCGTGGCCATATCGATGTCGTGAAAGCCGACCCGGCCGTTGGGGCCGCGCTCCAGAATCACTGCGGCGCCGGCGTCACCAAGGGTGAGGCAGGCGAGTCGCGCGTCTGTCGGCCCCTGAATTTCCTTCTGCGCGGTCTCGGTCAGGTGGGTGATGTATTCGCCGCTGACCACCATGGCGCGCCGGACCAATCCGGTCTGCAGGAACGCGTCGGCCACGCTAATGCCGGTGAACATCCCGGCGCACGCGTTGGTTACGTCGAAGGCCACTGCGTTTGCAAGCCCGCATTGATGCCGCAACCGTGCCGCGGTGCTGGGCTCGAACACGAATTTGTGGCCGGGTCCGTCGCACCGGGAGATGTTGCAGGAGATGAGCAGATCGATCTCCTCGGGCCCATAGCTCGACCGGGCCAGGCAGTCAGCCACCGCCTGCCGGGCGAGGTCGACCGAAAACTCGCCTTGCCCGGCCATCCGCCTATTCTTGATGCCGGTCAGGCGTTCCAGCGGTATGCCGATCTCGGTGGCACATCCGGCGAGGACGCTGTCGGTCGACACCACCTCCGCGGGCAGGTATGTTCCGATGCTTTCGATCACCGTGTTTCGCGCCTGCTGGCCGGCCGCGCGCACCGGTACCGCAGGAGCGGGTGCGGCGAGGTGCTTCTTCGCCGTGCCCGAGCTGATCACTTGGCTGCCGTTGAAGTGTTTCACGGTGTCGCCGAGATCCGTGCCATCCTCCATGGCCTGGCCGTACTCGGCGGCCAGCTCAGCGATCGTGCCGAATAAGAACACCGACTCGGGTTTCAGCGGCAGGCCGGCCGCGTTCGCTTTTACCGAAACCTCCAGGCTATGGGTCGAGGAGCCACCGCGAGCGAAGAAGTCGTCATGAACGCCAATCCGGTCCAGATCAAGTACGTCACACCAAATCTCGGCGAGGATCGTCTCCGCGCGCGTACGCGGAGCGACGAACACCGGCTCTTGCGCGGGCGACGCTTCGGCCGCCGCGGCTAAGGTCCGGCGGTCTATCTTTCCGCCCGACGTGCGGGGCAATCCATCGGTCGCCCGGAAGGCGGCCGGGACCATAGCCGCTGGAAGCCAGTCGAGGAGGAAGCGGCGCAGCTCAGCGGTTGTGGGCGCGGGCTCGCCTGCCACCACGACGTGCGCGACCAGGCGGGGGTTCCCGCGGCCGTCGTTCCCGGCGACCACTGCGCTCTCCCGAACGCCGGGGTGCTTGTCCAGCGCCGCTTCTACCTCGCCCGGCTCGATCCGCACGCCGCGGATCTCCACTTGGTCGTCGAGGCGCCCCAGGTACTCGATGTTGCCGTCGGGCAAGTAACGCGCCAAATCGCCTGTGCGGTAAAGCAACTGGGCCGGATCGTCGGCGGTCGGGTCCGCGATGAATCTGGCGGCCGTCGCGTCAGGTTGGTTGCGGTAGCCACGGCCCACTCCAGTCCCGCCGATGAACAGCTCGCCGCGCACACCCACCGGCACTGGTTGAAAGTTGGCGTCCAGCAGACGAATGCGGATGTTGGCGATTGGTCGCCCGATCGGGACTGGGGGGCCGGACGCACCGCGCTTGCACTGAAAGTAGGTAGCGGTGATCGCGGCCTCGGCGGGCCCGTACTCGTTCCACAGCTCGGCATCCAGCGTGGCCAGGAAGCGCTGAGCGAGCTCGTACGGCAGCACCTCGCCGCCGCACGTTACCCTGCGCAGCCCATCGCAGGACTTGAATGCCGGCTCGGCGAGCAAGGAGCGCAATATCGACGGCACCACATGCACCACCTGGGTGATCGACTGCTCGGCGATGGTCCGAACCAGGTAGGCGGCGTCCTTGTGGCCCTCGGGTTTCGCGATCACAAGCCGTGCGCCGACGATCAACGGCAAGAAGATCTCTGCCACCGAGGCGTCGAAGGTCACCGGTGTGTGATGCAGCACCCGGTCCTCGGTCGTGAGCCTGTAGTTTTCCTGCATCCACAGCAACACGTTGCGGATTCCGCCGTGGGTGTTGAGCGCCCCCTTCGGCACGCCGGTGGAGCCGGACGTGTGGATGACGTACGCGAGGCTGGCCGCTGTCGTACCGGCGGGGGCCCCGACGGCGTCCTCTGGCACCGGTGTCGACGGCAGGTCGAGGCACAGCCGGTGACCGACGAACCCCGCGAGGCGGTCCAGATGTCGCCGGTGCGTGACGCAGACGGGTACGCCGGTCGCGTCGCTCAGCATGGCGGCAATGCGATTGGTGGGTTGCGCCGGATCCAGCGGCATGAAGGCACCACCCGCCTTGAGCACGCCCAGCAGGGCTACGACCAGGTCTTCTGAACGGTCCAATAGGACGGCAACGATGCTGTCCGGGCCCACACCGTGGCGCTGGAGCCGGTGTGCCAGCGTGTCCGCCCGCCGGTCAAGCTCCGCGTACGTCATCTCGCGGTCGTCAAACGATACGGCTATGGCCGTCGGACTGTGTTGAGCCGTTGCCGCCACCATCTCGTGCAGACAGTCGGGCGCGTCGTGGCAGACCTGGGTTTCGTTCCACACCGCCTGCTCACGGCGCTCGGTTTCAGTGCGGAGCGGCAACTCCGACAAGCGCCTGCCGGGATCGGTGACGATGCCGCCGAGCAGCATCGCGAAGTGCCCGGCCATCCGCTCAACCGTCGCGTCATCGAAAAGGTCTGTGTTGTATTGCAACTCGCAGATGAACTGTCCGTCCGTATCGGCCACCTGCATCATCAAGTCCAAGGGCGCACCGCCTTGTCCGATGTGGATAGTCGTCAGGTCAAGCGCCCCCGGACCCGGGGCCGCGCCCGTCCCGCCCGGGCTGTCGTTGAAACGGCGCGGCTGTTCCCAGGCGAACGAGACCTGGAAGAGCGGCGTATGGCTCAGATCACGGGCCGGGCGGAGGCGCTCGACGAGCAGCGTGAAGGGATAATCCTGGTGCGCGAGTGCACCCAGAACCGTCTCTTTGACGCGGCCAAGCAACGATGCGAACGTCGGGTCGCCCTGCAGGTCGGCGCGCAGAACCACCGGGTTGGCAATGTAGCCGACCAGACTGTCCAGCCCCGCCCGATCGCGGCACCCGAATGGTGAGCCGATGAGGAGGTCGTCCTGGCCGCTGTAGCGGTGCAGCAACGTGGAGTACGCCGCGAACAGTGTCATGTATGGCGTCGCGCCGGCGCGTCGGCCTACCTCCTTGAGCCCGGCGGTCAGCCGACCGTCGAGAGTGAAGCGATGTACGGCGCCGCGATAGGTCTGAACCGCCGGTCGCCGCCGGTCGATGGGTAACCGGAGGTTCGGCAGCTCCCCGGCCAGCTGCCGACTCCAGTACTGCCATTGGCGCTCTCCCTCGGCTCCCTCAACCATCCGGACCTGCCGGTCGGCATAGTCGATGTAGCGCTGTGGGCAGGGCGGGGGTGGCTCTGAACCGTGTTCTGCGGCGTAAAGCAGGCGGAGCTCGTCGAGCATGATGTCGATGGACCAGAAGTCGACGGCGATGTGATGCACCGCCAAGACGAGGACATGCTCGTCGGGTCCGCGCCGCAGCAAAGTCAGCCGGAGCACCGAGCCGGTTTGCAGATCGAACGGGCGATTCGACTCCCGACGCAGCCACTCGTCAAGCTCAACATCTTCGGGGCCGAGGTCGTGGCGGGCGATACGCACCGGCCACTGTGGATGGACGAGTTGAAGCGGCTGGCCGTCGCGCACGGTATATGTGGTGCGCAGTATCGCGTGCCGGTCGACGAGCGCCTGAGCGGCGCGTTCCAGCGCCGACACATCCAGGTCGCCGCTGATCCGCCCGGCATAGGTGATGGTGTATGCGGGACTGCCGGGTGCGAGTTGATGAAGGAACCACAGGGACTGCTGTCCGTACGACAACCGATGCACCGACGCCGAAACCGCCGCCTGCTCCATGAGCAGGCGGGACAGCAGCACGCGCTTCTCCCCAGCGGAGAGCCCCGAGATGTCGATGGAGTTATCCGTCATGTTTCCCCTCCCTGGCGGCCAGGAGTTCCCGAAGCAGCCCGTCCACATCGTCCTCTGGAATCTCCGGCAGCTGAGCAAGCAGGCCCATCCAACGTGAGCCGGCGCCACCGGTCGCCTCCGGCCCCGGCGTCCCGTTCGACCACGCCGCCCGCGTGTCGGCTGCCACGGTCGGATCGGGCTCCGGTGGACCCGCGCTCGAGAGCCGGTCGCCGAGCCAGTCGGCGAGACCGGAGACGCTTGGTCCATCCAGCAGCTGGACGACCGGCACAACGATGCCCAAGTCGCGTTCAATCCGGGCACGTAGCTCCACCGCGATGAGCGAGTCGACCCCGAGTTGGTTGAGGGGCAACTGAATGTCCAGGCGCGACGGTGTCAAACCGAGTTTGCCGGCAACTTGATCGCGCAAGTACGACTGGAGCAACCGTCGGCGCTCCTGCGGGCCCGCGCGGCGCAGAGCGTCGTCGGCGGCCGGCGGACCCGCGGGTGCCCGGAGCAGGTCTGCGATCAGCGGCGGGTTTAGGCCCCGGCGCAATTCGGAGCGGCGCGGTGCCCAGTCCACGCGGAGGACGGCGACCTGCGTGGCGGACAGCGGGAGCAGATATGAAAGCGTCCGCACGCCGTCGGCCGCCGGCATGGCTTCAATGCCGTGCTGAGTGAGGTGACGCTGCTGCTCGGGCCGGGTGGCGAGACCGACCTCAGCCCATGGTCCCCAATTGATGCTCAGCGCCGGCCGGCCCTCTGCGCGTCGATGCCACGCCAACGCGTCGAGGAACGCGTTCGCCGCCGCATAGTGCGCCTGCCCGGGCGAGCCCAGGAGTGACGCGGCCGACGAGAAGAGCATGAAGAAGTCCAGTGCCGTGTCCCGGGTCAGCGCGTGCAAATTCCAGGCGCCCTCGACCTTTGGCGCCATGACGTCCCGTAGGCGTCGCTCGTCGAGGCGCGCAAGGATGCCGTCGTCGAGGGTCCCCGCCGCGTGCACGACCCCACGTAGCGGCGGCATGGACGCGTTGATCGACGCGAGGACGGCCGCGAGCTGGTCCGCCCGGGCGACGTCGCCGCGCGCGACAACCACCTCGGTGCCTTCCGCTCGCAGCGCGTCGAGCGTCTTCTGCGCGGACTTCGAGGCAGGACCTCGCCCCATGAGGACCAGATGGCGGGCACCCTGCTCGGCCATCCACGTGGCGACTGCACGGCCGATCCCGCCTAGCCCGCCGGTGATCAGATAAGTGGCTTCGGCTTCGAATCCGGCTGGGAGCTGGGCCGGTGGACCAGTCGGTGGCACCGGCTGGTCCACCGAAACGACGACCTTGCCGATTTGTTTGCCCTGCGCAAGGGACCGAACGGCGGCGGCGGTCTCGGCAATCGGGAATGTTCGCACCGGCAGCGCCCGGAACACCCCTTGCTCGACGTGCGCCACGATGTCGCGCAACAGCGCACCGACGTAGGCGGGGCGATCCAAGATCAGCTGCGCCAAGTCGACGACAATGTAAGACGCGTTGTGCCGCAACTGCCACAGGCGTAGCCGGCCGTGCCCGTAGATGTCGCGCTTACCGATCTCCAGGAAGCGGCCGTACGGGCGCAGTGCCGCGAGGCCCTTGGCGATCGCCTCGCCCGTCAACGAGTTGAGCACGACGTCCACGCCGTCGCCGTCGGTGGCGGTCAGCACCTCGTCGGCGAACGCCAAGGACCGCGAGTCCGAGACGTGCTGGACGCCGAGTGCGCGAAGGTGCTCTCGTTTCTCCGGGGTGCCGGCGGTGGCGTACACCGTCGCGCCCAGCCAGCCCGCGACCTCGACCGCCGCAAGACCGACGCCACCGGCCGCCGAGTGGATGAGGACGCGCTCGCCATGGCGTAGCCGCGCCTGTTCATGGAGGGCGTAGTAGGCCGTCAGGAACGCGATGGGTACCGCGGCCGCCGCCTCGAAGCTCAGGTGCGCTGGCTTGGCGGCCACCAAGCACGCTTGAGTGGTGACGAAGGAGCCGACGCCGTCCATCGCCAAGGCGATGACGGTGTCCCCCACTTGTAAACCGTCGACGCCGTCACCGATGGCGGTCACCGTGCCGGCGCATTCAATGCCCACCCGCACCGGCCCATCGTCCTGACCCGGGTACACGCCGAGGGCACGCATCGCGTCGATGAAGTTCAGACCGGTTGCGTGAACACGGATCTCGACCTCCTGTGACCCCGGCGGCCGGCGCGTGGCTGCCCGGGCACGAATATCGTCGAGCCCGCCAGGCTCCGGATACTCCATTCGGAATGGCATGTCCCTGTCGGGCACGGGCAGCTGAGCCGGCGCGGCAGAGGGTATGGACTTCCGTAGATCTGCGTCGTCTGCGTAGTCGTAGCGGGCCAATCTCGCTACATAGCGCCGGTTGCCACGGAGCGCCACATCGGCCTCGGGTGTATCGGCGCACAACTCGTGGACCAGTGCGTGAAGCTCTTCCGGACCTCCCCCCGAAAGATCGACCCGCGAACAGCGCAGCTCCGGATACTCGTGGTCGATGCTGCGGCCCATCCCCCAGAGGGGTGCCTGAGCGATGGACACGGCCTCGACGTGGCTACCGATCGCCTGGGCTCCCTGCGTAACCAGCCAGAGGCGCGGCGTGTCCGGCCAGCCGGATGCTGTCAGCGCCTGCACGAGATGCAGCACGCTTGCGACGCCGAGGTTCCGCGCAGACTCCAACGAATCGGTCGACGTCTCCGCCGGCGGTGCGGCCATCAAGCTCCACAGGTGCACTACGCCACGACACGGTGGCCGCTCTGAGAACGCTTCCCCGAGGAGCCGCCGGAAGTGTTGCGGCCGCGCCGGATCGAGGCGGTAACTGTCAGGTCCGAGGCGTACGAAGTCAACGCCCGGCTCGACGAGCACACACGTGTGAGAATGCTGTTTAAGCAGGTGTCGCAGCGTGTCAGAAGTGGTACTGCCGTCGCTGAAGATCAGCCAACTTCCAGCCTCAACCGGTCCGCTGGGCGCGTGCCGATCGGGCGCGCCGAGTGCCGCAGGCTGCCAACGCAGCTCGTAGAGCCTGTCACGAGGATCCGTCGCACCCGTCGCCGGCTCAGCTGGTCCGGCGTCCGGGATCCGCTGCAGACGCAGGCCGCGGACCGCCATGGCCACCTGCCCGTCCTCGCGTAGCAGGAACACGTCGCCTTCAATGATGTCCGGCTCGGGGTCCGGCCCCGGGCGCAGCAGCGCGTGGCACCAAACGCCATTTAGGAACGTCCCGCGGTTCTGTAACTCGGACACGCCCACCGGCAGGTATGTGTCGCGCGATCGGCCATTGCGCGGGGGAAGCGTCGCGGCCAGAAGCTGAAAGCAGGCATCCAGGACAGGGGCATCGAAGCCGCCGGCGTCGACCATGGAGCTGCCGGTTACCGGTGGCCTCAGCCGGGCGATCGCCTCGCCGTCGCGGCGCCAGACCTCTGCGACGGCCTGGAAGCCTGGCCCATACTGCAGGCCATGCGCTGCCAGGCGACGGTAGAAAGACGGCCCCGAGATTGCGTCCGGGCAAAGGGCCCGGGTGACCGCGGGGAGGTGCCGTTCGTCGTCGGCGGCGTCCGGCCCATCCGTATCGACGGTGCCGCTTGCGAGGAGCGACCACCTCGACGATCCCGACGTGCCGGGTTCCAGACCGTAGCACTCGAACAAAACGGGGCCCGGCGGATCTCCCTGAAGTACGAGCTGGACGGTGCGCCGCTGCGCGTCGTCGAGCACCAGCGACCGGTGGAAAACGACGTCTCGGAGCAAGCGCCTTGTTGCGCCGAAGGCCCGCACGGCCCCGGCCAGAACAAGGTCGAGGAGTGTGGCCGCTGGAAGGACCACCGAACCCTGAACCCGGTGGTCCGTCAGCACCGGCATCAGTTCCGTGCCGACCTCAATTTCGGAGAACACCGTCTTCGGGTGGACCGACGAGCGAAGCGGCCCGCGCCACGCCGGCTGGTCGGAGCTGGCGGGACGAGCCGGCCCGTTGCTCGTGGCGGTGGGATCCAGCCAGAAACGATCGCGTTGCCACGGGTAGGTGGGCGCCGCCACGCATCGCCCACCCCAGGGATGCAGCCGCTCCCAGGTAACCGGCTGCCCGCGGGTGTAGAGGGTGCCGAGTGACGCGAGTAGCGTGGCGCGTCCCCCTTCGCCACGGCACATGGACTGCAGCAGGGTGCACGCGCGACCCAGGTCCTCCGCATCCTCGCGCACCGCGCTCAACAGGATCGGATGCGGGCTGACCTCCAGAAACGCATCATGGCCGAGGTCGAGCAGCCGCCGCACAGCCGCCGAGAAGCGCACCGGCGAGCGGAGGTTCTCCACCCAGTAGGTGTCGTCGAGGGCACCCTCGCCCAGCAGGTCGCCCGTCACTGTGGAGTACATGGGTATCGTTGCCGCAGCCGGCCGTAGCCCGGCGAGCACGTCGGTCAGATCGGCGCGCAGCGCGTCCATCTGTGGGCTGTGGGAGGCCACATCGACCTCCACCCACCGACAGAATCGGCCGCGCTGCTGCAGCGCGGTGACGAGATCGGTTAACACCGCTGGATCGCCGGAGAGCACTGTCGATCGATGGCTGTTACTCGCTGCGACCGCGACCCGACCCTGCCGGCCGGCGATAAGCTCCTGTGCCTCTGTATAGGAGAGCTCCGCGGCTAACATGCCCCCGCTGCCATTCGCCCGTCGGAGCAGCCGGGCCCGCCCACAGATCACCCGTGCGGCGTCTTCCAGGCTGAGGGCCCCCGCGACGTGTGCCGCCGCTACCTCACCCAAGCTGTGCCCCACCACGGCCTCGGGCTCTACCCCCCACGATCGCCACAGCGCGGCCAGCGCGACTTGGACGGCGAAGATGGCAGGCTGGATCACGCCGATGTCGCTCAGCCGGGAGTGGTTCTGGTCGGCGAGAAGTTCCGCGACTATGGATCCGTCCAGGTGCGGGCGTATAGCGCGATCGCATATGGCCAACGCGTCCCTGAACACCGGCTCCTCCGCGTGTAACCGCTGTGCCATCCCGTACCACTGCGACCCCTGACCGGAAAAGATGAAGACCACGCCCGGTCGGTGACCCGGACGGCAACGTCCGGCGATCAGTCCGTGGCGGGGTACTCCCTGTCGGTACGCGGCGAGACCCTCAGACAGCTCCGCGGGCGAGTCTCCAACGACGGCCAAGCGATGGTCGTGATGGCCGCGACGCGCGCCGGCCGTGTAGCAAAGGTCGGCAAGCGGCAGCCCGGTCGCGAGGGCCAGCTCATACTGCTCCGCCTGTGCGGCCAGTGCCTCGGGGGAGCGGGCGGACAGCGGCAGGATCTCGACGCGATCCTCCGCCGTGTCGTCCGCCGGTTGCGTGACCCGAACCTGCGGGGCCTCCGTCAGGACGATGTGCGCGTTGGCGCCGCCGAAGCCGAACGAGCTGACTCCGGCGACTGCTCGGCCGCCGTTCTCGGGCCACGGCGCGAGGGTCTGCGCGACCTGCAACGGCAGCCTGTCGAACGGGATAAGCGGGTTGGGCTCCGCGAAGTGCAAGCTCGACGGGATCGCCCGGTGGCGCAGCGCCAGCGCCACTTTGATGAGCCCGGCCACCCCGGCCGCCGCCTCCAGGTGGCCAACGTTGGTTTTGACCGACCCGACCAGGCACCGGCTTCCCGGCGCGCGGCCCTGCGCCAGGATCGTGCCCAGGGCCTTCGCCTCGATCGCATCGCCCAGAGACGTGCCCGAGCCGTGCGCTTCGACGTACTGCACCACGCCTGGCGACAGACCCGCGCGGCGGTAGGCCTCGGCCAGCACGGCTTCCTGCGATACTCGGCCGGGCGCCATCAACCCGTTGGTCCGACCGTCTTGGTTGGTGGCGCTGCCACGGATCACCGCGTAGATCGGGTCACCATCGGCCAACGCCTGACCCAACGGCTTGAGGACGACGATTCCGGCGCCTTCGCCCCGTACGTATCCGTCCGCCCGGGCGTCGAAAGTCTTGCAGCGGCCGTCCGCTGCCATCAGGCCGGCGTCGCTGAAGTTCAAACCGAGCGCCGGCGACAGGATGACGTTCGCACCACCGACGAGGGCGAGCGTGCACTCGCCGTCGCGCAGGCTGCGGCATGCCAGGTGGATGGCGACCAACGACGACGAACAGGCGGTGTCGATCGCCATGCTTGGCCCGCGGAAATCGTAAAAGTACGACAGGCGGTTGGCGGCGATGCTCAACGCGCTCCCGGTACCGGTGTAGGCGTCGATGAGCGCAGGCCGGCCGAGCTGGAAATGCCCGTAGTCATAGGTGGAGACGCCGATGAATACGCCGGTGCGGCTGCCGGCAAGCCGCTCCGGCACCTGCCCGCCATCTTCCAGCGCCTCCCATGCCACCTCCAGCAGCAGGCGTTGCTGTGGGTCCATTCGCGCCGCCTCCCGCGGCGAGATGCCGAAAAACTGGGGGTCGAACTGGTCGACCCGATCGAGGAACCCGCCCCAGCGGGTGCCCGTGGTCTCCGAGGCGTCCGCACCCCAGCGGTCGGGCGGTGTCTCGGTGATGGCATCCACGCCGTCGGAGAGCAGCTGCCAATAGGCCGCCGGCCCGTCTGCACCCGGAAACCGGCAGCCGATGCCAACAATCGCGATCGGCTCGTCGGCGCCCGCGGCCCGCATACCACCGTGGGTCTCGGCCGCTGCGCCGGGGCGTTCGTCGGCGGGTGCGTCCTCGGCTAGTTGTTCGGACAGCAGGTCGATCGTGGGGTACTCGTACGCGAGCGTGGGCGAGAGCTCGCGTTGAAGCCAGGCTTCCAACGCGGCGGTCAGCCGAATGGCATGAACCGAGTCAAGACCGTAGTGGGCGAACGGTAACGATGTGTCGATCTCCGTC
>DASZLQ010000303.1:0-16186 GCA_035552295.1 Mycobacterium sp.
ACCGCAAGCGATTAGGTGCGCCTACTCCGGTGAGCTATGCTGGCAGCTCGGATCGGTTCTGGCCCCGTCGTCTAGCGGCCTAGGACGCCGCCCTCTCACGGCGGTAGCGTGGGTTCGAATCCCATCGGGGCTACAAACGAAGCTGCAGTTACCGCCCGGTCCCCAAGGCGGCCGGTGCGGTCGAGCCACCCACCGGCATGTGCGGCAGGCCGAGCTTGCGGTGATCCCACGAACGGGCGCGACGAGGCACGATGCGCACGCAGACCCGCTTGTTCATCATCTGGTCGACGATCGGCTTCATTTCGTCGCTGTAGGGGCCGGTGTAGCGCTCGAAAACGCTGATCCCGACCCGGTGCGAGACGTCGGGATCGTCGACGATCTGGGCGACGCCTTCGAAGGACACCCCGCGCAGCGTGTCATAGGTGTCGCCGTCCTCGATCAGGAAGCTCACCCGCGGATCCCGGATGAGGTTGACCGCCTTCTGTGACTTGGCCTTGGTCTCCAGCCAGATTTCGCCGTCGACAACGGCGTACCACATGGCCGTCAAGTGCGGCTGGCCGTCGGGACCAACTGTGGCCAATGTCCCGGTGCGGCTCTTGACGACAAAATCGGCGATCTCATCCTCAGACATGACGATGCTCGCGCGCTGATTGGTTCCCATGGCGTCAGTGTGTCAGGCGGTCTGCGGTGACTGTGCACTGGTGGCTTTGAGCGTGCGTGTACGGCGGGGAATTCGCGATTTTGTCGCCGTAGACGCACACCCGACGCCAACGATGCACACTCGATCCGCGGCGCCACACGTCACAGCCGGCGGGTGAGCGCTTCGGCTGCCGACAACAGATCGGCGGCCCAGCGCGCTCCGGGACGCCGCCCGATTCGGTCGATGGGCCCGGACACCGAGATGGCGGCGACGACGACCCCGCGGCTGTCGCGCACCGGCGCCGACACGCTGGCCACCCCAGGCTCACGCTCGGCCACGCTTTGTGCCCAACCGCGCCGGCGCACTTCGGCCAGCGCCCGGTCGGTGAATTTCGCTGCCCGCAGTACTGCCTTCTGGGTGGCGGCGTCGCTGTGGGCCAACAGCACTTTGGCGCCCGAGCCTGCGGTCATCGGCAGCCGTGCCCCGACCGGAACCGTATCGCGAAGGCCCGCAGCCGGTTCCAGGGCGGCCACGCAGACCCGCGAAGTGCCCTCGCGACGGTATAGCTGCACGCTCTCCCCGGTGGTTTTGCGCAATTGCGGGAGCACCGCCGCGCTGGCGGCCAGCAGCGGATCGTTGACCCGGGCCGCGAGTTCGGTGAGCGCGGGACCAAGCCGCCAACGCCCTTCGTCGTCGCGCGCCAGCAGGCGATGAACTTCGAGGGCCGCCGCCAGCCGGTACGCGGTAGCTCTGGGCAACCCGGTCCGCTCACACAGTTCGGCTAACCCGCAGGGAGATTCCGCGATCGTGTGCAGCAGCCCCACGCTTTTGTCGAGGACACCGATTCCGCTATGCTGTCTCACAAGGAGATACTAGCGTCTCGCATTATGAGATCACCAGCCTGAATCGATCGGCGAGTCGCGAATGAGGTGAATCGAGGCGAGTTCGAGATGGGAACCGAGACCAACGCGGTCGGCGCAACCAGGCCGCGCACGCTGGCCGAAAAGGTTTGGGACGACCACGTTGTGGTCTCCGGCTCATTCAGCGAGGGGGGCCCTGAACAAGCAGGGGGTCCCGACTTGATCTACATCGATCTGCATCTGGTGCATGAGGTCACCAGTCCGCAGGCGTTCGACGGCCTGCGCCTGGCCGGCCGCCCTGTGCACCGGCCCGACCTGACGCTGGCCACCGAAGATCACAACGTGCCCACCCTCGACATCGACAAGCCGATCGCCGACCCGGTCTCGCGCACCCAGGTCGAGACATTGCGGCGAAACTGCGCCGAATTCGGTGTCCGGCTACATCCGATGGGTGATATCGAGCAGGGCATCGTCCACGTCGTCGGGCCGCAGTTGGGATTGACCCAGCCGGGAATGACGATTGTCTGTGGCGACAGCCACACCTCTACCCATGGTGCGTTCGGTGCGTTGGCGATGGGCATCGGGACTTCGGAGGTCGAACATGTGCTGGCTACCCAGACATTGCCGCTGCGGCCATTCAAGACAATGGCGGTCAATGTCGACGGGCAATTGCCCGCCGGCGTGACGGCCAAGGACATCATCCTCGCGTTGATCGCCAAGATCGGCACCGGCGGCGGACAAGGTCACGTCATCGAATACCGGGGCAGCGCCATCGAATCGCTTTCCATGGAAGGCCGGATGACGGTCTGCAATATGAGCATCGAAGCGGGCGCCCGAGCCGGCATGGTGGCGCCGGACGAGACCACATACGAGTTTCTGCGCGACCGTCCGCATGCGCCGCGCGCCGTACAATGGGACGCCGCGATCCAGTATTGGCAGCAGCTGCGTACCGACCCTGGCGCCGTCTTCGACACGGAGGTCTACCTCGATGCAACGTCGTTGAGCCCATTTGTCACCTGGGGAACAAACCCCGGGCAGGGTGTGCCGTTGGCCGCGAGTGTGCCAGACCCCGATCTGATGACCGACGAGGGCGAGCGGCAGGCCGCCGAGAAAGCCTTGGCGTACATGGACCTTCGACCGGGACTGCCGATGCGCGACATTGCCGTCGACGCCGTGTTCGTCGGCTCTTGTACCAACGGTCGTATTGAAGATCTGCGGGTGGTGGCCGAGATATTGCGTGGCCGCAAGGTGGCCCCGGGGGTGCGGATGCTGGTTGTTCCGGGCTCAATGCGGGTGCGCGCCCAGGCCGAAGCAGAGGGACTCGGTGAGATATTCACCGCCGCGGGCGCCGAATGGCGACAGGCGGGTTGCTCGATGTGCCTGGGTATGAACCCCGATCAGCTCGCGCCCGGGGAGCGATGCGCCGCGACGTCCAACCGCAACTTCGAAGGGCGGCAGGGCAAAGGCGGCCGCACACATCTGGTGTCGCCGGCCGTTGCCGCGGCAACCGCGGTTCGCGGAACGCTGTCCGCGCCGGCCGACCAGAACTGAATTAACGGAATCGAGGACGAGCATGGAAGCCTTTCAGACCCACACCGGTATCGGCGTGCCACTGCGGCGCTCCAATGTCGACACCGATCAGATCATTCCCGCGGTGTATTTGAAGCGCGTCACCCGAACCGGTTTCGAGGATGGTTTGTTCGCGACCTGGCGGTCGGATCCCTCATTCGTGCTAAATCTCAGCCCCTTTGACCGAGGCTCGGTTCTGGTCGCCGGACCCGATTTCGGCACCGGATCGTCGCGTGAGCATGCGGTGTGGGCGCTCATGGACTATGGGTTCCGGGTGGTCATCTCGCCTCGATTCGGTGACATTTTCCGGGGCAACGCGGGCAAGGCGGGGCTGCTGGCGGCAGAAGTCAGCCAAGACGATGTGGAACTTCTTTGGAAGCTCATAGAGCAGAGTCCAGGCTTGGAAATCACTGCCAATCTTCAAGATCGAAATATCACCGCGGGAACGGCGGTGCTGCCGTTCAAGATTGACGATCACACCGCGCGGCGACTGCTCGAGGGTCTCGACGATATAGCCCTTACGCTGCGGAAACTCGACGAAATCGAGTCTTTCGAGGCGGCTCGCCCGGATTGGAAACCGCGCACTCTACCTACCTCCTGACCCGGTCGATCGGGGCGGAATTTCTTCTCGCTCAGCTAAGCAACCCGGCCCAATTCGAGGGTGCGCCACCGATCAAGGGCGGCAACCGGATTGCGAAAACTCCAATCACCGGGTCCTGAAATTGCGCGTGGCGCTTGGCAATTTGCCAGGAGAGGGTTTACCGTGTTCGCTAGTTGGTTCAAAAACGAGGACCACTGGCTTCGGAGGGTTTGGATGAACAAAGCAGAGCTCATTGACGTGCTCACGCAGAAATTGGGCTCAGACCGTCGGCAAGCGACCGCTGCAGTCGAGAATGTTGTCGACACCATTGTGCGCGCGGTGCACAAGGGAGACAGCGTAACCATTACCGGCTTCGGTGTGTTCGAACAGCGCCGCCGCGCAGCACGCGTGGCCCGCAATCCGCGCACCGGTGAGACGGTGAAGGTGAAGCCGACGTCTGTCCCGGCGTTTCGTCCGGGTGCCCAATTCAAAGCGGTTGTCTCTGGCGCACAGCGCCTCCCGGCGGAAGGACCTGCAGTGAAGCGTGGTGTTGTGGCGGGTGCGGCCAAGAAGGCTGCGAAGAAGGCGCCGGCCAAGAAGGCCGCCAAGAGGGCGCCGGCCAAGAAGGCCGCGGCCAAGAAGGCGACCAAGAGGGCGCCGGCCAAGAAGGCGACCAAGAGGACGCCGGCCAAGAAGGCGACCAAGAGGACGCCGGCCAAGAAGGCGACCAAGAGGACGCCGGCCAAGAAGGCGACCAAGAGGACGCCAGTGCGTAAGGCAGCCACCAAGGCTCCGGCCAGGAAGGCTGCAAAGAAGGCTCCTGCCAAGAAGGCGGCCGCGCGGCGCGGCCGCAGGTAAGGCAGTAACCGAATTTCAGACGCAGATACCCTTTGGGGGCAGCGGTGCCCCCAAAGGGTATTCGCGTGTTAGGCCCGCACGTCGGCGGCCAGCGAGCCGCCGATGTGGTCGGCCGACACTAGCCGGCCCGCCGCCAGCGACAGCACCCACGTACTGCCCTTGTGGTTGCGGGACTTGTCGGGGCGCACCCCGTCGCGTTCGCACCACCATGCGATCAAGTCCGGAATCACCTTGCCCTGCGTGCAGATCACCGGTGTGCCCTCCTTCGCGGCGATATCCATCACCCGGTGCCGGCCGCGTTTGGGGTTCTTGGTGTAGGACTCCTCGGTGAGGGTCGGCTCATTTTGGATAGCCACACCAAGTTCCTCCGCGAGCGGTTCCACCGTCTGGTGGCAGCGGAGCCGGTCGGCCGCGTAGACGTCGGTGGCGCCGAAGACGATCAGCTGTGCGACGAGCGCCTCCGCCTGCGCGCGTCCCCTTTTGTCCAACGGTCGCTTGGTGTCATCTCCGGAGAACCGGGATTTCCGGCCGGCGGTGCCGTGTCGGACCACCAATACGGTATGCGTGTTTGCTGGTTGTTTTGAAAAGTGGCGCAACATCTTTCGATCGTGCGCGTAGTCGAGTTTTTTGATCGCGTCGGCGACCGGCAGCCACACCAACTCATCGACTTCTTTGCCCGGGGTGAATTGCCCGCCGGTGGCGCGTGCCGCCCAGTAGTAGACCTTCTTGACGCCTTGCTCGATCGGATAACTCACCATGTCAAGCCGGCGGCCAAGGACGGCGTGTTGCCCGGTCTCCTCGAAGACTTCCCGGGCCGCGGCTACGGGCGCCGTCTCGCCGGGGTCCACTTTGCCCTTGGGCAGCGACCAGTCGTCATAGCGGGGACGGTGGATGAGCGCGATCTCCAGTTCCGGGTCGGCCGAATCAGCACTGCCTTGCCGCCACAACACCGCACCGGCGGCGTATACGATCCGGCTCCCCGAACGCCGGCCGGCCGATGAGTTCTGGTCCGACACCTCACTCCTGCAGGTCAATTCGGCCAGGCTCACTCCGGCCTTGGGCGTGGCCTGGAAACGTACCACAGAGCGTCAGGCGCTGCGGTGGCGCTCCATCAGCGATTCCTGATGGTCGCGCACGCTGTGACCATCCTGTGGCGATGCGGTCCACTGCCCGTCGGACCCGAGCTCCCAGCACCGAGTGGACGGGTCCAATGCGGACTCGAACAAGCCGTCCAGATATGCGGTCAGCCTCGGGTCCTTGATCTGAACCATCACCTCGACTCGCCGGTCGAGATTGCGGTGCATCATGTCGGCGCTGCCGATCCAGAACTCGTTGATGCGACCGAAATGGATGATCCGCGAGTGCTCCAGGAATCGGCCCAGAATCGAGCGGACCGAAATGTTTTCCGAAAAGCCTTCCGTGCCCGGGCGCAGTGCGCAGATGCCGCGCACCACCACCTCGACCCGCACACCCGCCCGCGAGGCGCGATACAGCGCGTCGATGACCTGCTCGTCGACGAGAGCGTTCATCTTGAGTCGGATACGCCCCCCGCCGCTTTCGCGGTGAGCCTCAATCTCGCGCTCGACCCGCTCGATGATGCCGGTGCGAATGCTGTGCGGGGCCACCAAAATGTTGCGGTAGGACACCTTGCGCGAGTAGCCGGTAAGCGAATTGAACAAGTCAGTCAGATCGGCCCCGATGTCGGGGGCGGCAGTGAGCAGACCCACATCCTCGTACAGGCGCGCCGTCTTGCCGTTGTAATTGCCGGTCCCGACGTGGCAGTATCGCCGGATCGTTGGACCTTCGCGGCGCACCACCAGGCAGGTCTTGCAGTGTGTCTTCAGGCCGACGAACCCGTAGACCACATGCACGCCGGCTTGCTCGAGCGTGCGTGCCCATTGGATGTTGGCCTGTTCGTCGAAGCGTGCCTTGATCTCGACCAGTGCCACCACTTGCTTTCCGGCCGCGGCGGCTTCGATGAGTGCCCGGACGATCGGCGAATCACCCGATGTGCGGTATAACGTCTGCTTGATCGCCAGCACGTTGGGGTCGGCGGCGGCCAGCTCGATGAATCGCTGCACGCTGGTGGAGAACGAGTCATATGGATGATGAACCAGCACATCGCCTTCGCGCAGCGTCGCGAAGATGCTCCTGGGTGTTTCCCGGTCGGCGAAGGCGGGATGGGTGTCCGGGACGAACGTCCGGTCTTTGAGCGCAGGCCGATCGATGCCGTAGATCTGCCACAACGACGACAGGTCGAGTAGCCCGGGCACTTCGATGACATCGCTGGGATTCACGTCGAGTTCCCGCAGCAGCAGCTCCAACATGCTCTCCGTCATGTCATCGGCGATCTCGAGTCGCACGGGCGAACCGAACCGCCGGCGCGCCAATTCCCGCTCCAGCGCTTGCAGCAGATCTTCGTCGCGGTCCTCTTCGACTTCGAAGTCAGCGTTGCGCGTAATGCGGAACGCGTGATGTTCGACGACGTCCATACCCGGAAACAGCACCGGAAGAAAGGCCGCGATCAGCTCTTCCATTGGCAGGTATCGGATTTTGGCGTGCCCTTCGCCGCCGGCAGAGCCTTCTCCGACCGGTTCGCGGCTTTCGAGTTCGACGAAGCGATCGACGTTGTCGGGCACCTTGACTCGGGCGAAGTGCTGGCCGCCGTCCTCGGGTTGCTTCACGGTGACCGCCAGATTCAGGCTCAATCCGCTCACAAACGGGAACGGGTGAGCCGGGTCGACGGCCAGCGGTGTCAGGACGGGGAAGACCTGCTCACTGAAATAAGTGGACAGTTCGTCGCGCTCAGCCTGATCCAGATCGGCCCACGTGACGATATAGATGCCTTCCTCTGCGAGCGCTGGTCGCACCGAATCGAGGAACACCCGGGCGTGCCGCGTCGCGATCCGCTGCGTCTGCTCGCCGATGCGGGCCAGTTGCGCACGCGGTGTCAGACCGTCGGCCGAGCGGACCGACAGCCCCATCTCGTCCCGGCGCTTGAGGCCGGCCACCCGAACCATGTAGAACTCGTCGAGATTGGACGCGAAAATTGCCAGAAACTTGGCTCGCTCCAGCAGCGGCAGGGAGTTGTCGTCGGCCAGCGCGAGCACGCGCGCGTTGAAGTCCAGCCAGCTCAGTTCCCGGTTGAGGTAACGGTCCTCCGGCAGCGCATCGTTGATCGCTGCGGGGGTCGCAGCCGGTGGTGCCGCCAGCGCCGAGTCACCCGGTTGCCATGCCGTTTCTTCGAGGCGTGCCTCAGCTTCGGTTTCGGTCACCATGCGATCATCGCGCATCACCGCCTGGTGCTGCTAGCGCCCAACACACATCCATCCGTCGTTGGGGCGTCGTTCATCCCCCGGACAGGTTTGCTGGTGCGTCGGATCCTTCAATGCCGTGCGGTGGCACGGGCGGTCGCCGCGCCGACTCCGAGGCGCCGGGCGGCCGCCAGATCAGCGGGAGTGTCGACGTCGCATCGCAGGCCGGGCCATGCACCGGTCAGTTCGATCGCACCCGAACGGCGGTGCCGCGCGCAGGAATCCGGCCCGAACTGCGGCTCGAGAAAGCTCCCGAACGCGCACAGTGCCGCGGTTCCGGTCGCCGGCCGGTCGGCGACAAAGCTGCGCCGATGGTGGCGTGCGGCGGTGATCGCCTCGGCCAGCTCTTGTGTCTGCAACGCCGGCAAATCCCCTTGCAGCACAACGACATTGGAGAATGATTCGGCCACAGCGCGTTCGGCGGTGGCGATCGCGTTGTTCAGTGGGTCGCCATGGCCCTCGGGCGTCGGGTCGGCCAGCACATTTGCTCCGAGCTCGGCCGCCGCGGCCGCCGCGGCTTCGTCGGGAGTGATGACCGTGATCGAGCCCACCGATGCAACGCCCGCCGCGGCGGTCAGGGTGTCTACCAACATGGCCAGCACCACGCTCTCGCGGGTCTGCGCCGAGAACACCGGGGCCAGCCTGGTCTTTGCGGCGGCCAACCGCTTGACGGCGATGATCAAGGCAACGTCGGTTGCATTTTCGCCCGCACCGTCGGCGCGTGTGCCGCTCATGAGGTCATCCTGCCAGCGCCGATCCCTCCGACGCTGCCTCGGGCTAATCTGAAGCGCCGGCAACGCAATAACAACGCAATAACAAAGCAGCGACGGTAGCGGTCCTGACGACAGACGAGGTGGTAAATGGCCAGCACAGCGGGCGCCGTTGCGGTAATGGGCGCCGGTCCATGGGGCACAGCGCTGGCCAAAGTGCTTGTCGACGCCGGGGGACCAAAAGGAGAGGTGACGCTGTGGGCCCGGCGATCCGAAATCGCCGAGCAGATCAACGCCACCCGATACAACCCCGCCTATCTGCCCGGCACGTCGCTGCCGCCGGGCATCCGCGCCACCGCCGATGCGAAAGAGGCACTGACCGGCGCGTCGACGGTGCTGCTGGCAGTGCCTGCGCAGACAATGCGGGCCAATCTCGAGCAGTGGACGCCTTTGTTAGCCGACGGCGCGACTCTGGTCAGTCTGGCCAAGGGCATCGAGCTGGGCAGCCTGATGCGGATGAGTCAGGTCATCGTTTCGGTGACCGACGCGGACCCGGCGCAGGTCGCGGTCATTTCGGGGCCGAACCTGGCCAGTGAGATCGCCGAATGTCAGCCCGCGGCCACGGTCGTTGCATGCAGCGACTCCGGCCGCGCGGTCGCCGTGCAGCGCATGCTGAACAGCGGGTACTTCCGCCCGTACACCAACAGCGATGTCGTCGGCACCGAGATCGGTGGGGCGTGCAAGAACGTCATCGCGCTCGCGTGCGGGATGGCGGCCGGCGTCGGCCTCGGCGAAAACACCGCGGCGGCGATCATCACCCGTGGCCTGGCGGAGATCATGCGGCTGGGCATAGCGCTGGGTGCCAAGGGCGCGACGCTGGCCGGTCTGGCAGGGGTGGGTGACCTGGTGGCGACGTGCACGTCGCCGCATTCGCGTAACCGATCCTTCGGCGAGTGCCTGGGCCGCGGCGGAACCATGGAAACGGCGATGCAGGCGAGGGACGGGCACGTCGTCGAGGGGGTGACATCGTGCAAGCCGGTGCTGGCGCTGGCATCCAGTTACGACGTCGAGATGCCACTGACCGACGCAGTGCACCGGGTCTGTCACAAGGGCCTCTCGGTGGACGAGGCGATGGCTTTGCTGCTGGGACGCAGCACCAAGCCCGAATGAGCCGGGCAAGGGGCGGCGGTCACAGAAAACCCCAGCTCACGGCGTGCTGTACGACCCGGGAGCGCCCCACCCGGTAGCCTCTCCAGGTTGTGAATGCCTTCGACCGGCCTACTGGGCGCCCCGGATCACCCGGTGGCCGCGTGCGGGTCGCCGTCGTCTTCGGCGGGCGCAGCAACGAGCACGCCATCTCGTGTGTGTCCGCCGGCAGCATTCTGCGCAACCTCGACCCGCAGCGATTCGACGTGGTCGCGATCGGCATCACCCCGGAAGGTTCGTGGGTGCTGACCGACGGTGACCCGGATGCGCTGGCGATCACCGACCGGCAGCTGCCCGGGGTGAGCGCCAGCTCGGGCACCGAGCTGGCGCTGCCGGCCGATCCGCAGCGCAGCGGCCAATTGGTGTCACTTCCGCCCGGGGCGGGCGAGGTCTTGGCGTCGGTCGACGTGGTGTTCCCGGTGCTGCACGGTCCGTACGGCGAAGACGGCACGATCCAGGGACTGCTCGAGCTCGCCGGTGTGCCCTACGTCGGCGCGGGCGTGCTGTCCAGTTCGGTCGGTATGGACAAGGAATTCACCAAGAAGCTGCTTGCCGCCGAAGGACTTCCGGTCGGCCCGCACGCGGTGCTGCGCCCATCGCGGGCGGCGCTGCGTCTCGAGGAGTGCGCGCGGCTGGGTTTGCCGGTTTTCGTCAAACCGGCGCGGGGCGGTTCGTCGATCGGCGTGACCCGGGTGTCCAGTTGGGACAAGCTGCCCGCCGCGGTCGCGATTGCTCGCCGGCATGATCCGAAAGTCATCGTCGAGGCCGCGATCAACGGTCGTGAGCTGGAGTGCGGTGTGCTCGAAATGCCAGACGGCACAGTGGAAGCCAGCACGTTGGGGGAGATCCGGGTAGCCGGGGTTCGGGGCCGCGAGGACTCGTTTTACGATTTCGCGACCAAATACCTCGACGAGGCAGCCGAATTGGACGTTCCGGCAAAGGTCGACGACGAGATCGCCGACGCGATGCGCCAATTGGCGATCCGGGCTTTCAAGGCCATTGACTGCCAGGGCCTGGCCCGGGTCGATTTCTTCCTGACCGAGGACGGACCGATAATCAACGAAATAAACACGATGCCGGGATTCACCACGATCTCGATGTATCCGAGGATGTGGGCGGCCAGCGGCGTCGACTACCCCAGTTTGCTGGCGACCATGGTGCAGACCGCATTGGCCCGGGGCGTGGGTCTGCGCTGACGCGGTTGCTAATCCGGCCGAGCCGGGTCGATGGGCACCGCCGCGAGGGTGTGGTCGATGACCTCGGAGAGCTGCTGGATCGGCGTCGGCCCCGATCCCGACGGCAGCGTCAACGCCACGTACACCGGCCGATCCACCGTGTACCAGGTGGATCGGCCCGCGTCACCGGCGGATTGCTGTGCGGCCGCCACCTCAAACCACTGCACCCGGTCGACGATCTGGATCGGAGATCCCACCACGAACTCGGCCGGGCGGTCGAGCCCGCAGCGCAGCACCACTGGCTGGCCGTCGGGTCCGGCCCGCCAGGCGGCCGCGCCTTGCGGCGCCGGTTGCGCGACGGACGCGCGCTGATAGTTTCCCAGCCGCTGCGGCAGCGCGTCCGTCAGCGCCCGGCATGCGGCATTGGCGGCCTGCGGCGCCGGGACGGCCGGAATGGCAACCGGTTGTGGCGGCGCTTCGCGGTTTGCCGCGATGACGAGGACTGCGCCGATTGCCGCGATCGCCAGCGCGACCGCGGCGATCATCGCGGCCCGCGGGGGTCCGCCTAGATCGGTATCCGAACCAGGGTCGGTCGTCACCGCCCGCGCACCTCCTGTCTCATACACTGGCGCCGTCCGCTCGCGCGGGCTGGGAAATAACCTACCGCAGGTCGGGCGACGGGCTTCCGGTCCTTACGAGGCCGGGACACGCCGGAGGAGGTGGCGTGCGCGACGATACGTCTGGGGCATCGGAAGAATCCCCGACGCTGCAGCAGCTCGGTGAGTTCGCGGTGATCGACCGGGTGGTGCGTGGCCGTCGGCAGCCCGCCGCGGTCGTGCTCGGGCCGGGCGACGACGCGGCGGTGGTGTCGGCCGGGGACGGTCGCACCGTCGTATCGACCGACGTGCTCGTGCAGGACCGGCATTTCCGGCTGGACTGGTCGACGCCCCACGACGTCGGCCGCAAGGCGATCGCCCAGAACGCCGCCGACATCGAGGCGATGGGCGCGCGGGCCACGGCGTTCGTGGTCGGCTTCGGAGCACCCGGCGATACCCGGGCGGCAGACGTGGACGCGCTCGTCGACGGAATGTGGGACGAGGCGGGGCGGATCGGCGCGGGCATCGTCGGCGGCGATCTCGTCAGCTGCCCGCAGTGGGTGTTGTCGGTGACCGCGCTGGGTGACCTGAACGGTCGCCCGCCGGTGCTGCGATCTGGTGCCAAAGCCGGCTCGGTGCTTGCCGTTGCCGGTGAGCTGGGCCGCTCTGCTGCTGGATATTCTCTGTGGCACAACGGTATTGACGGCTTCGATGAGCTGCGGCGTCGTCATTTGGTGCCGGAGCCGCCGTATGGCGGGGGAGCGGCGGCTGCGGGCGCGGGTGCGGAGGCGATGATCGACGTGTCCGACGGTTTGGTGGCCGACCTGCGGCACGTTGCCCAGGCGTCCGGGGTGGGGATCGATCTGTCCACCGCAGCGCTGGCCGCAGACCGCGACGCCCTGGCCGCGGCCGCCGCCGTTGTGCATGCCGACGCCTGGTCGTGGGTGCTGGCCGGCGGCGAAGACCATGCCCTGGCGGCCTGTTTCGCCGGTTCGGCGCCGGCCGGGTGGCGCGTCATCGGTCGGGTGCTCGACGGGCCGCCTGGAGTGCTGGTCGACGGACAGGAGTGGCGGGGCTACGCGGGCTGGCAGTCGTATTAGGGTGGCGCGGTGACTGTGTACGCGATCGCCCAGCTGAGATTCACCGACCGGGCGGCCTACGACCGGTACCAGGCGAGGTTCATGGAAGTTTTCCGCCATTACCGGGCAACGCTGCTGGCCTCCGACGAGTCGCCTCGGGTGGTGGAGGGGGTGTCGGACCGCGAGAAGGTGGTGCTGATGTCGTTTCCCGACGAAGCGGCGTTTCGGGAGTTGGTGCAATCACCCGAGTACCAAGACATCTCGAAGGACCGCCGCGCGGGCGCCGACACGGTGGTGCTGCTGGTGCAGGGGCTGGGATGAAGGGGCTGGGATGACCGCGCGCCCATTGAAGGAACTTGTCGAGCAGGGGTGGGCGGCCGCGCTGGAGCCGGTGGCCGAGCAGGTCGCGCAGATGGGGCAGTTTCTGCGGGCCGAGATCGCGGCCGGGCGCAGGTACCTACCCGCCGGTCCGAACGTGTTGCGCGCCTTCACGTTTCCGTTCGACGACATCCGGGTTCTGATCGTCGGACAAGACCCCTACCCGACACCGGGACATGCTGTGGGCCTGAGTTTCTCGGTGGCTCCGGAGGTGCGTCCGCTGCCCCGAAGCCTGGCCAACATCTTCGAGGAGTACACCACCGACCTGGGGCATCCTCAGCCCTCGTGTGGCGATCTCACGCCCTGGGCGCAGCGCGGCGTGCTGCTGTTGAACAGGGTGCTGACGGTCCGCCCCAGCAACCCGGCGTCGCATCGTGGCAAGGGGTGGGAAGCGGTCACCGAGTGCGCGATCCGTGCGCTGGCCGCACGGTCGCGGCCGCTGGTGGCGATCCTGTGGGGCCGCGACGCGTCAACGCTCAACCCCATACTGGCCGAAGGAAATTGCGTGGCGATCGAATCGCCGCACCCCTCGCCGCTCTCGGCGTCTCGCGGGTTTTTCGGCTCGCGCCCCTTCAGCCGCGCTAACGAGCTACTCACCGGCATGGGCGCCGAGCCCGTCGATTGGCGGCTGCCCTGACCGAGATGACGGCGCTGCGGGCACACCGCCGGGGCAGCCAGGAGGTACTGGTCGTCGAGCGCGCGCCCGTGCCGGTGTCAGCCGGACTCCGGTGGTCGGATATCGCCTCGGGTGTGCAGGATTTCGCGCCCGGTGGATCGCGCTCGACGCTGCGGCCGATGCCGTCGTCGAATTCGGTAACTGGCTGGCGGGCAGATGAGATTCGGCAGCTAGCCGCGGACGACCCTAGCCGCGGACGACCTTGCCGGCCTTGATGCAGGACGTGCAGGCGTTGATCCGCTGCTTGTTGCCACCGGGACGGGTCACGACGTGCACAGTCTGGATGTTGGGGTCCCACCGGCGGCTGGTGCGGCGGTGGGAGTGCGACACCGACTTGCCGAAGCCGGGGCCTTTCCCGCAGATATCGCACACAGCGGCCATTCTTCAAGCTCCTCAAAATTCCGGGGGTCCGGCACTCAGGATAGATCTGGGCGAGCCGGGAGGGCCCAGGCTGACCCGGGCTAGCCCAGGATACCGACTGTTGTGTGCAACCACCAAAACGGTCAACACTCCACCCACGGCTGCGACCGGCGCTGTCACCCTCGCTGGCTAGGCTGAATGGGCTGGTTTGGCCCCGCCGGCGGGGCCGGCTGACCGACAGCCGCCGAAGGTGTCGTGGCCGAGCTACGCTGGCGCCGACCGGGGGCGGGCGCGGAGGAGGTGGGTCACACTGGGCACTGCTCGTACTTCACAGGATCGTTTGTTGGACGCGGTGACCCTGCGCGACTGGGCGCACACCGCCGTCAGCGACCTGATCACACACATCGACGAGATCAACCGGCTCAACGTGTTCCCGGTCGCCGATTCCGATACCGGTGCCAACATGCTGTTCACCATGCGTTCTGCGTTGGCGGAGGCCAATGCGCGAGCCGGCGCCGACGGCGGCGCCGGATGCGTCGCCCGGGTTGCGGGTGCGTTGTCGGCCGGTGCGCTGAACGGCGCCCGCGGCAATTCCGGCGTGATCCTGTCCCAGATCCTGCGTGGTATGGCCGACGTCACCGCCGGTGTGGCCGCCGACTGCGGCGGTGAATTGCCCGAGATGGACGCCGTAACCCTGGCGTCCGCGCTGCAACGCGGCGTCGATCTGGTCATCACCTCGATGGGCGGCCAGGAGGTCCCGGGAACCATCGTCTCGGTGTTGCGGTCCGCCGCCGAGGCCGTCGAGGAGTGCGCCAACGACGGGCTGGCTCCGGCGATCACCGCAGCAAGCGATGCGGCGGTGGTCGCGCTGGAGAAAACCACCGAGCAGCTCGCCGTGCTCGCCGACGCCGGTGCGGTCGATGCCGGCGGACGGGGTCTGCTGGTCCTGCTGGACGCGCTCCGCTCGTCCATCACCGGGCAGGCGCCCGCCCGCACGCTGTACGAGCTGACGCCGCGTGCGCCGCAGCCGGAAGCTCCCGCCGAACGTCCCGCGCCGCAGTTCGAGGTGATGTACCGGCTGGATGGGTGCGATGCCACCGCGGCGGACGCGCTGCGGGACCGGCTTTCAGAATTGGGTGATTCCGTGGCCATCGCGGCGGCGCCCGCGACGACTCAGGGCACATACTCGGTGCACGTGCACACCGACGACGCCGGCGCCGCCGTTGAAGCGGGACTGATGGCGGGCCGGCCGAGCCGGATCATGGTCTCGGCCCTGAGCTCCGGCGTCACCGGACTACCGGCAGGCAGCTGGACGCGGGAGCGGGCGGTGTTGGCCGTCGTCGACGGCGACGGCGCTGCCGAGCTGTTCGCCGGTGAGGGCGCCTGCGTGCTGCGACCGGATCCCGAGGCGGCCGATCCAGCCACGGATATCAGCGCCCACCGGCTAATGCGTGCACTGGTCGACACCGGTGCCGCACAGGTGATGGTGCTGCCCAATGGCTACCTGGCCGCCGAGGAGCTGGTGGCCGGCTGCACCACGGCTATCGGGTGGGGCATCGACGTGGTGCCGATACCGACCGGGTCGATGGTGCAGGGGCTGGCCGCGCTGGCCGTGCATGAAACCGACCGGCAGGCCGTCGACGACGGCTTCACCATGGCCCGGGCGGCGGGCGCGGCGCGGCACGGGTCGGTGCGCATCGCGACCGAGAGCGCGTTGACCTGGGCCGGACGCTGCCAGCCGGGCGACGGTCTCGGCATCGCGGGCGATGAGGTGCTGATCGTGGCCGCCGACGCGGCCGGCGCGGCGATCGGCCTGCTGGATCTCCTGCTGGCGTCGGGCGGCGACCTGGTGACGGTGTTGATCGGCGCCGGTATCGAGACGGACGCCGACGCCGATGCGGTCGGCGGCATCCTGGCCGATCATGTGCACGACAACCACCCGGGGACCGAGCTGGTGGCCTACCGCACGGGTCACCGCGGCGACGTCCTGCTGATCGGGGTCGAGTAGCCGTGGCGTCGCTGTCCGATCGGCTGGACTACATCCTGGGGGCCAAGGCCGCGGATTCCCTGGACGAGGTGTTCGGGATCCGGACCGTCGACGACCTGCTGCGCCACTACCCGCGCAGTTACACCGAGGGCGCGGCCCGCTGGGGCGCCGACGACGAGCGCCCGCCGGCCGGTGAGC
>DASZLQ010000304.1:0-6962 GCA_035552295.1 Mycobacterium sp.
GTACTCCATACAGAGCCCGCATCTCGAACTCATCACAGAGGTTCCCGATAGTCCGTGGACGGCGGCGCCCGGCAACTCCGTCCATCACCTCGGCTACTTCACCGATAACCTCGCCGACACCGCCCGAATGCTGGAGGGCAACGGCTTCACCTTCGAAGCCACCGCCGACGTGTCCCCTCCGGATCTTGCGTTGTTCGCTTACTACATCGACGCCTTTGGCACCCGCATCGAAATCGTCGACCGCGCACTCTTTCCCGACTTTCCCGCATTCCTGCAGTCGGCGACGGCGCCGGTCCAAGGCTGATCGAGGTTGACCATGCTGCTGACCGTGCTGCGCTTCAACTTCGCCTCGCCGCAGGGCGAACCGAGGACGCAGAGCAAGCTCTTGTCTGCCGCACTCGAGCTGGCGCAGTGGGGCGAGTCCCACGGCATCACTTCGGTGAGTGTCGATGAGCATCACGTGAGCGGGCACGGATGGAGCTGCAACCCGATCATGGCGGCGGCGATGTTCTTGGCGCGAACGACGACCCTGATCGCCAGCGTGGACTGCGCTCTCGGACCGTTGTGGAATCCGGTCCGGCTGGCCGAAGACTTCGCGCTGGTCGACAACATGAGCCGAGGACGTCTGCACACGACGGTGGGTTTGGGCTATCGAACGGTCGAATATGACTCGCTCGGAATGGATTTCAGTCAACGGGGCAAGCTGATGGACGGCCTGATCGCGCGAATGCTGTCAGTGTGGTCAGGCGCTGATCCGGACTCAGGAATTTGTACCGGCACGTGGACGCGGCCGCATCCACCGTTGTATGTCGGCGGGGGCGCACGTGCCACCGCGCGGCGGGCGGCGCGTTTTCGGTTACCACTCAGGCTGGCGGATCACTTGCCCGACATCGCCGCCTACTATCGCGAGCTGTGCTCCGACGTCGGCATCACGCCATCCATCCTCATGCCCGGGCCGATCAATCGGGGCATGATCTACCTGCATGAGGATCCGGACCGGGCCTGGGCGGAAGTGGGTAGGCACATCCTTTGGGAGGCAGTCACTTACGGCGAATGGTCAACCGACCAGCGTTCGCTCATGCACCTGCCGGGAGTCAAGACCTTAGAGGAGGTCAAGGCGTCGGGACGGTATCGATTCCTGACTCCCGAGCAGCTCATCGCCGAAGTCCGTGACTCCGGCAACTACGGGCCGCTCGTGATGCATCCGCTGGTGGGTGGCATGCCCGTCGACGAAGCGTGGAAGTCGGTTCAGCTCCTCACCGACGTGGTCCTGCCCGCGCTCGGCTGCCGTTAGAACGCGGGGATGCCGTCGCGGCGCGGATGTAGCGCACCCACCGGCGAGGTGAGCGGGATATGCAGCGCGTCAACGATTCCCGGCTCGGCCTCGCACACCCACGGGATGGCGTTGACCGCGCGCATGCCCGTTGCCAGCAACCCGTGATCGTTATGGCTCTCGCCGGGACGATGTCCGACTTCGAACTCCGCGTCGATGCTGGGCTCACCGTCGATGATGACCCGCCAGATCCCATCGGTTCCGCCATTACGGCCCTTCAGCCAGTCGGGCGCGAGGTCGTCGGCGAGACGGTCGACGTGCTCGATGGTGATGACATCTTGGCCGCTAACGACGCCGATGCAGCGGGCGCGGGTCGCGCCGACGGTTCCCGCCTCGACGAGTCCGAATGCGGTGTTGATGTCGCGCGGGGTGGCCTGGAATTCGCACGTTTCCCGGATGTCGTCGAGTTCGACCCCCAGCGCATCAGCGACCATCGTGACGGCGGCGCCCCACCCCCAGCGCAGGGTGCCCGGCGCCTTTAATCCGCGCTGGTAGTCGAGGGGCTGGCCGAATCCGAACAGCTCACGCATGTCATACGGGTTCGGGTACTCGGAGTAGTTCGTGATTTCGATGCCCCTGACCGAATAAACCTTGTGCGACATGGACATCAGCGCGACCGGGAACAAGTCGGCGCCGAATCCTGGCTCGATGCCCGACGAGAACAACGAGCTCTGCCCGGTTTCGGCCGCACTACTTATCGCGTCGGTGACTTTGTCGGGCATGGAGCCGCGCGGGTATACCAGTCCAGAAATGGAAGTTGTCACGATGTTCTTGCCGGCGGCCAGGATTCGGCACAGATCGCCGATCGCCTCCTTCATTCGGCTCGGCGCCGGCGCGGCGTAGACGATGCAGTCCGCATCGCCGCCGAGGATTTCCGAGGCGTCCTGGGTAGCGTAAACACCCACCGGTCCAATGCCGGCGAGTTCGCCGGCGTCCTTGCCGTTCTTGCTGTCCGAATGCACCCACACACCGACGAGTTCGAGGTTGGGACGATCGGTGATCGTGCGGATCGCGTAACTTCCTACGCCGCCGGTGGCCCAGATGGCGACCTTGTACTTGGACTTCACGCCGCACCCCTTTTCCAATGTGGACTCTTGATCGCTTCGAGGGCGTCGGTGACGTAGCGGTCCAGCGGACGTGGCTTCTTGGTCGACTGGCGCACCCACCTCTGGAATGCGAAATCTCCTGCGGCAAACCCGAGTTGGACCAGCAGTCCGGGCCGGATGTCGATGTCGGGATTGGTGCGCATTCGCTCGCCGATCAGTTTCGTCGCCCGCTCCTTGTCCGCGGCAGTGTGCAGCGTGACCTTGTCGAGCAGATGGGGCGCCACCAGCAGGGCTTCGCGCCACTCCTCACAGTCGGTTTGGTCGAACGACCGAGTTCGGACGGTGATGGCGTTGACCAGCGCGATGTCTGGAGATTCGGTGGCGGGCCGCTGTTCGAGCAGGCTGACGATCGCGGCGCCACCGTGGCGAAGTGGCGCGAGTAGCAGTTCCTCCTTCGTCGGCACGTGCCGGAAGAAGGTGCGCGGTGAAACGCCTGCGGCCGAGGCGATTTCCTCGGTGGTCACGGCGTCGTAGCCGCGTTCGATGAACAGCCGGAAGGCCGCGCGCCTGATGTCGGCCCGAATCTGGGCGCGCTGCCGGTCTCGCAACGACTCGGTCATCGGAAGCTGCCGATTCCACCGTCGACGTGAATGGTCTGGCCGGTGATGAACGACGCGTCGGTGCCGAGCAGGAACGCCACCAGCGCACCCACGTCGGTGCGGACATGGCCGATGCGCTTCATCGGAACGCGTCCCACCGCTTTCGCGTAATCGTCGGGCGCGAACTCTTTCCACAGTTTGACGCCGTCGGACTCGGCGAACGGGCAGATGACGTTGACGCGGATGTTGTCGCGCCCCCATTCCAGGGCCGCGACCTTCGACAGCCCGCGGATACCTTCCTTGGCGGCGGCGTAACCGCCCCACCTGGGTTCGCCGCCGGTGCCCGTTCCCGAGCCGAGGTTGACGATCGACCCGGCGCCCGCCTTGACCATCAACGGGTACACGGCCTGCATGAGCAGGAATGTCGCCCGGGGACCGACGTCGTAACCGAGCGCCAGGTCTTCGGTGGTGATGTCGACGAATGCCTTGGGCTCGTTAGTGGCTATGGCATTGTTGACCAGACCATGCACGGTACCGAAGGCGTCGGACGCCGCGGTCACGATCCGGTGCGCGCTGTCCGGATCGCGCAGGTCGGCGACCAGCTTCTCGGCCCGACCCGTTGGCGCGAGCTCGTCGGTCGTCGCGCCCAGGACGTCGGCCTGGATGTCGACCAACAGCACCTCCGCACCGCGTTCCAGCAGTGCGGCGGCGATGCCCTTGCCCACGCCTTGAGCGGCACCGGTGACGATAGCGACCTGCCCGCGCATCGAGTCGGGGTGGGAGTAAGTCATCTAACGGGTCCCATGCGCAATGGCACGCCCCGGTGCATCTCGTAGGTGCTGCGCACCCCGTTGGGCAATTCGATGAACTCGACCGGCGTCCCGTCGGGGTCCTTCACGAAAAACATTCGGACACGGCCGATCTCGAACGGCACCTGGTCAGGTGTGTAACCGGCGGCGGTGGTGATACGGCGGTGAGTCTCGTTGAGATCGGGGACGGATAGCGACAGGTTGTGGATCCCGGTGATGCCCCGCCTCGCGGGTTTCTCGACCCGGCCCTCCTGCTTACGGGTGGCGCGCAATGCCGCATCGAAAGGCTCTCCCGAGATAAGGGTTTCGAAGACCACCTCCGTTCCGAGCAGATCGCAGTAGAACGCCAGCGCGCGGTCCATGTCCGTCACACCGACGACGAGATGACAGAACGACACGTCGTCTAAGACGCTGTCGTTGGTCATCCGTCCTCCTCAGTGAGATTGGGAGCCGGGCGCCCGGCGAACAGCGGCAGGTCCAGATAGGACTTGATGCCGGGTTCGGCGGCGCAGACGTCGGGGATGGCGTTGACGCAGTGGTTGGCCGTGGCCACGACGCCGGGATTTCGTTTCAGCCCTTCGGCGATCGATGGGGGTTGCAGTCCCTTGAAGGTGAGGCTCACCGTGGGGTCGCCGGTGATCTCGACCTCGAACCGTTCGCCGCGCCCACCGAAATTCCAGCCCGGATCCAGGTTGGCTTCGCCCATCAGCCAGTTGACGGCGGCCGTGATGACCGGCTCGCCGTCAGCGAGGGCTTCCCAGCGGAACCGGCGCGCGGCGACAGTTCCGGCGGTGATCGGAAACGGGTCGTAATCGATGTCGGAGGTCGCCACGGCGATCTCCTGAATGGTCCTGATGTTGGGGTCGATGCGAAATCCCATGTGATCGGCGATCATTCGTACCGACATCTTGAAGCCCGATTCGAGCAGGCTGGCCATGGGTCCCTGCGTGGCTTCCTCGGGGGAACCGCCGAACCCCATGATGTGGCGCACGACATCCGGGGCGTTGTAGGTGCGGATGTCGGAGAACTCCTCGGCGCGCACATGGGTGACCGCCGACGACAGCGAAGACAGCATCAGTGGGAATCGTTCCGTGATACCGCCGGGATGGATTCCCGACCCGTGCAGGGTCACCCCACCCTCGAGTGCCGCATCGGCGATCGCTTTGACAGCCGGGTTGTCGAAATCCGGGTATACCCAGCCGACCGGGGTGACCACATTCTTGCCAGACCGCAAAATCGCCACGACCTCTTCATCTTTGGGGATGAGCGGGCTGTACATCACGCAGTCAGCGTCCAGCGCCACCACCTCGTCGATGCTGGTGCTGGCGGCGACACCCAGGTCCTGAGTTCCGAGGATCTGCCCGACGTCGACGCCATTCTTGTCCGCGCTGTGCACCCAGCACCCGACCAGCTCGAGCTGTGGATGATTGATCACACACTCGATGGCGGCCTTGCCGACACCTCCGGTGGCCCACTGGATGACGCGAAGCTTGGACGGGCTACTCATCGGTGACCTCCCTTGGCACGGGAACAATCGAATGGCACAGTATGACCTGATGACAGTGACTGTCAACAAGGCCGTCGTGAGAAGGAACGCTGATGAGCGAACGCGATTCAACCATCGAGGTCGTGGCGGGCGGGCTGCACATGCCCGAATGTCCTCGCTGGCACGACGAACACCTGTGGTTCTCCGATATCCGCGGCGATGCTGTCCATCGCATCGACGACGGCCATGTCTCGGTCGTGCATCGGTTCCCCGACGGTGAGGAGCCCGCCGGTCTCGGCTGGCTGCCGAGCGGGGACCTGCTGGTCGCCGGCATGGCCAAACGCGTGATCTACCGGGTGACCAATGGACGCGCCATCCTGCACGCCGATGTGAAACAGCTTGCGCCGCACCAGATCAACGACATGATCGTGACCTCCGATGGCACCGCATTCGTTACACAGCTTGGCTTCGACCTCGACGCGGCACAACCTAGCCCCCAGCCCACCGCCGTGATCCGGGTCGACCCTGATGGCACCGTCAGCACGGCGGCTGACGATCTGATGGTGCCCAACGGCATCGCCGTCGACGATGCCGAACGCACCCTCGTCGTCGCCGAGTCTGGGGCCGCCCGCCTAACCAGGTTCGCCCTTCGCGACGGTGCGCTGTCCGAGCGCACCCACGAACCACTGCCCGCCACCACGGCCGTCCCATTCTGCGCCCCCGACGGGATATGCCTGGATGAACAGGGCGGGCGCTGGGTGGCCGACTCGGTCAACAAGCGAGTGTTTCGGGTTCATGACTCGGTCATCACCGACGAGCACAGCTTCGACCATTACGTGCTGGCCTGTGTTCTCGGCGACCGCGACCGTCGCAGCCTCTACGTCTGCGTCACCGACGCCTGGCACAAGTCCGATACCCGCGCCCAGCCGACCGGGCGCATTCTGCGACTTCGAGTCACGATTCCCGGCGTGGGGTGTCCGTAAAGCCCGCGCCACCCGCCCTTTACAGCAACATCACCGAATGGCACGCGCAGAAAGGTCGATTGATGAGCGTCCTCGATGGCAAGATCGCGATCGTCACCGGAACCAGCCGCGGCGTCGGTGTCGGCATCGCGCATGAACTGCTACGCGCCGGCGCGACGGTCGTTGGCTGTTCGCGCTCGCCGTTGGACACCATTCCCGGTGTGGACGCCGAGCCCGACTGGGCGGCCCGTGCCTCCCAGAAAGTCTGCGATCAAGGTGACTACCAGTCGATCGACTCCCTCATCACCGACGTCGCGGCCACCCACGGTCGAATCGACATCTTGGTGAACAACGCCGGCGGCACCGTCCCGGCGCCGCACGCGGAGAACATTCCCGAACTCGTCCAACGCATTCAGGGTGCGCCACAAAGCAACGACGATTTTGAGCGCACGGCACTATTCCACGCTTATGCGGTGCAGATGAACCTCATCAGTCCACTCTGGTTCGCCATCCGCGGGTACCGGCAGATGGCTACCCAGGACGACACCGGCTGCATCATCAACATCTCCAGCGGCGCCGGACACCCGGCGGGATCCCCAACCTTGGTCTCCTACGGTGCGGCCAAGAGTGGGCTCAACCATCTCACGCGGTCGCTGGCCGAAGAGTGGGGACCGAAGGTCCGCGTCAACTGCGTCGCACTGGGCCCGACCATGACCGAAAACTTCCG
>DASZLQ010000305.1:0-4095 GCA_035552295.1 Mycobacterium sp.
CGCCGGGTTGTGGCACAGAATTCACTCACCCAGGCCGCCCCCACGGGCGATTCTCGCGTGGTCCGGACGACGGCGTAGCCTGCCGCCATGAGTACTGGGCTCCACACGACCGTCGATGAAATCGCCGACGGCATCTTCCGACTTTCCACGTGGGTACCGGGCATCACCGAACACGGGTTCACGTTCAACCAGTTCCTGCTGACCGGCGAGCAACCGTTTCTATTCCACTGCGGGATGCGGCAGCTCTTTCCGCTGGTGTCCGCCGCCATCGCCAAAGTCATTCCGCTGGAGCGGCTGCGCTGGATCTCGTTCGCCCACCTCGAGGCCGACGAGTGCGGGGCTATGAATACGCTGCTGGCTGCGGCGCCGCAGGCTGAGGTTATTCATGGGCCGCTGGCGTGCATGCTCTCGCTGAACGACATGTGCGACCGGCCCCCGGTAGTGGCCGGTACCGAACCGGGAGAGGTGCACGATATTGGCGGGCATCGACTGCGGTTCATTGCCACCCCTCATGTGCCACACAACTGGGAAAGCGGGCTTTGGTTCGACGAGGCAACCTCCACGCTGCTGGCCGGCGATCTGCTCACCCACACCGGTCAATGCCCCGCACTCACCGAATCCGACTGCGTCGCACCAGCTTTGGAAGCAGAAGCGGTCTTCCATGCCACCGCGCTGACCACCACCCTGGAAGCCACGCTCGAGCAGCTGGCGCAGTTGGAGCCCACGACATTGGCGCTGATGCACGGCGCCTCCTTCGCCGGGGACGGCGCCGCGCAGTTACGCGGCCTCGCTCACGGGTATGCGGCGATGGCCGGTTGACTGCGCCCGGGGGGAGTCCGTTGGGCCTAGCCCACGGTTTTATCGCCCGCGGCGATCCGAAACGTGAATTCGTGGTCGCAGATGCGGATATGGTCGCCGTCGTTGAGGGTGGCGGCCGACCGGATCCGTTGGTGCTGCACATACACGCCGTTCGATGACCGCAGGTCGTTGAGAATGTAGCTGGTGCCCGTGTCGACGATGACGGCGTGGTGCCGGCTGACGTTGGCGCTGTCCAGGACAATGTCGTTATCGCTTTGACGCCCAATCCGGGGTCGCCGCCGCCTGCACCGGATAGCTGCGGCCCGAGGCTTCGTCTAGATACGCGACTAGATACGCGACAACTTGCTGGCCAGACACCCGGCTGCGCTGATCGAGCACGGTGATCGTGCCGACGGCGGTGGTTTTGGCCGATTTCTTGGCGTCCAACGGTTCCTGGCGCAGGATGAGCTCGTTGAGATCGCGGAGGGTTTGGCCAGGGTCGATGCCGAGGTCGTCGGCAAGTGTTGTTTTCACGCGGCGATAGGCGGCCAAGGCGTCGGATTGCCGGTCGGTGAGGTAGTAGGCGGTAATCAGCTGGGCCCACAATTGCTCGCGGTAAGGGTGTTCGACGGTCAGCGCCTCGAGCTCGGTAATGATGTTCGCGGCTCGTCCGCAAGCGATTTCGGCTTCAGCCCTTGCGGTGTGGGCAAGCATCTTTTCCTCGACCAGCGAGGTGGCGTAGGTATCGACGAACTGAAAGTCACGCAAGTCGTCGAGTACCGATCCACGCCATTGTGCCAACGCGTCCGTCAAGTGCCGGCTGGCCTGTTCGAAACGGCCGGCGGCCGCGGCGTGCACGCCCGCGGTTTTCTCGGCGATGAACCGTCCGAGATCGCAAGCGTTCTCGCGAATGCTGAGTCGGTAGCCCGGGGGCGCTGCCGCCAACACCGTTCGTGGATCGATCCCGGCACCGCTCAGCAGCTTGCGCAGGTTGGACACGTAGGAGTGAATGCTGGCCCTTGCCCCCGACGGAGGCCACTCCTCCCACACGGCGGTGATAAGCCTGTCGACGCCGACCGGACTGTTGCGATTGATCAGCAGCATGGCCAACACAGCTCGCTGCTTGGGTGTGCCCAACGGCACCAGGGCGCCGTCAACACTCATCTCCAACGGTCCGAGCAGACCGAATTCGAGACGCTTGTCCGCCATCGCGCTTACCAGCCCTTCCGGGTTCTCCGCGGCGTCACATGCCAAGGTGTCATCACACGTCATTGTGATACGAAGTTTCGCGGATTCGGTGCAAACCCGGAAGATTGCGTGCACCCGACGTGATGCGTTCCCTAGCAGGTGATCTTCGAAAATCGCGCGAATCAGATTGGCGTTCATCACAACACGCCCGAGCGGATCGTCCGCCTGTCGCGAGCTAGGCCTGAGTCATCGCGTAGTAGGCACCCCGCCGGGCCAGCAGTTCGGCGTGATTGCCTCGCTCAACGATCCGGCCGGACTCCACCACCAAAATGCGATCCGCATCGCGGATAGTCGAAAGACGATGCGCGATAATGAAACTCGTCCGATCCTGGCGAAGCTCACACATGGCGCGCTGAATGAGGGCCTCGGTGCGGGTGTCGACGGAGCTGGTCGCCTCGTCCAGGATCAACAGCTGCGGGCGGGCCAGGAAGGCGCGTGCGATGGTGATGAGTTGCTTCTCGCCGGCGCTGATGTTGCCGCCGTCCCAGCTGACCCGGGTCTGATAGCCGGCCGGCAGGGTGTGCACAAACCGGTCGACATAGGCCGCCTTGGCGGCCTCCACCACCTCATCTTCACTGGCCTCGGGTCGTCCGTAGGCGATGTTCTCCGCGATCGTCCCGTCGAAAAGCCAGGTGTCCTGCAATACCATGCCGATGCGCGATCGCAGCGTGTGCCTGCTCACCGTGGTGATGTCGACCCCGTCGACCAGGATCCGGCCGGAATCCACCTCGTAGAACCGCATGAGCAGGTTCACCAGGGTGGTCTTGCCGGCTCCGGTCGGCCCGACGATCGCCACTGTGCTACCCGGCTCGGCCACCATCGACAGGTCTTCGATCACCGGGGTGCCCGGACGGTAGGCAAAGCTCACGTGCTCAAACTCAACCCGTCCATTCAGGCTCGATCGACTGGTTCGTCCCGCCGGCTCAGGGTTCGGCTCGGGCCCTGGTAACTCCTCCGGCTCATCGAGCAGGTCGAACACCCGCTCGGCGCTGGCCACTCCGGATTGCAGGGTGTTGTACATCCCGGCGACTTGGCTCAGCGGCGTGTTGAACTGCCGCACGTATTGAATGAACGCCTGGATACTGCCGAGGGTGATTTGTCCGGTGGCCACCTGCAGGCCACCCACCACGGCGACCGCAACGTATCCCAGGTTGCCGATGAAGGTCGTCGCCGGTGCCACCAGCCCGGAGAAGAATTGGGAACCGAAGCTGGCCCGGTAGACGTCGTCGTTGAACCTGCGGAACTGCTCGCGCGCTGCAGCCTGGTGGCCGAACGTCTTGACCACCGTGAACCCGCTGTAGGTCTCCTCGATGTGAGCGTTGAGTCGTCCGGTGCTCTTCCACTGGGCGGCGAACAGGCGTTGCGAACGGCGCGCGATTGCGCGCGTGGCCAGCAACGAGACCGGCACGGTCAGCAATGTGATCAGCGCCAACAGCGGCGAGATCGACAGCATCATCGCCAGCACGGCCACCACCGTCAGAATCGACGTCAGCAGCTGACTGATCGTCATCGACAGCGACGATTGAAGGTTGTCGATATCGTTGGTGACCCGGCTCAGCAGCTCACCGCGCTGCCGTCCATCGAAGTAGGCCAACGGCAGTCGATGAACCTTGTCCTCGACGTCAGAACGCAGCGCGACCATGGTGCGCTGCAGTGTGACGTTGAGCAGCCGCGCCTGTACCCAAATCAGCAGCGAAGCAACCAGATACAGGGCCAATGCCAGCGCGAGCGTTCTTGCCACCGCGCCGAAGTCCACTCCTCGGCCCGGCACCACATTCATCCCTGACAGCAGATCAGCGAAGGCTTTGTCTCCACGGCCCCGGGCCGCCGCGACGGCCTGCGCTTTGGTGATTCCCGCGGGGAGCCCGCGGCCGATCACGCCGTTGAACAGCAGATCGGTGGCATGGCCAAGGATTCGCGGAACGATGACACCGATCGCCGTGCCGGTGATGCCAAGAGTGATCACCGCGAGGCTTAGCGCTCGTTGCGGCGCAAGTTGTTTCACCAGCCGGGTCGTCGAACCCCAGAAATCGCGAGACCGTGCGGCCG
>DASZLQ010000306.1:0-16395 GCA_035552295.1 Mycobacterium sp.
AGACCAATCCGCTGAACATCCGGCAGGGCCAACGGCCTACCATCACGTTCGACAACACCACGATGATGTATCACCCGATCCACTTACACGGCCACACTTTCCAGCTGATCAAGGCCGACGGCAGCCCCGGCGCCCGCAAAGACACGGTGATCGTGTTGCCAAAGCAGAAGATTCTCGCCGTCCTGGTCGCCGACAACCCGGGCTTGTGGATGTTGCACTGCCACAACACATACCACCAAGAGGCCGGGATGCAGACCCGGCTGGATTATGTTTTCTGACTTGAAGCCGTCGCGAGAAAGTCCAGCAGCAACTCGTTGACCGCGGCCGGCTGCTCGATCTGCGGGCAGTGACCGGCCTTGTCGACCACCACCGAGCGGGCGCCGTCGATCTGTTTGGCGATCTGAGCCGCCCAGCCGGCCGGAAGGAGCTTGTCGTCTCCGCCCTCGACGACAAGCGTCGGCACATCGATGCGCTCGTAGGCTAGCGCCGTCGACGGAGTCGGGGACGGTGCGGCATCGGGGCGACGAAATCGGGCCGCGGCCACGGCTTCCCATGCCCCGGGCGCGGTGCTCGACTCAAAACGGCGCCCCACGTAGTCGTCGTCGGCTGGATAACTGGCGTCGTAAAACAGCGCCTCGACGATGCGCCGCATCGCGGGCAGGGTTGCGTCGTACTGCTGGAGTGCCTCGAAGTGCCGGTTCTGCTGGATTTCTCCGCCCCCGCAGATGATCACCAAGGTGCGGATCGGCAGCAGCGGCGTATCCGAAGTGGCGTCGGTGAGCAAGTTGATGGCGCCCATCGAATTGCCAACGAAGTGCGCCGAGCCGACGCCAAGCACTTCGCAAAACCGCACCACATGCCGAATCCGCATGCCACGGCCATCGACGAAATCGATTATCTTCGCCGACTGCCCGAACCCCAGCTGGTCGGGCGCCAAGACTCGATATCGAGCGGCCAGGGCGGCGATGTTGCGTTCCCAGCCGAGCTCAGCGCTGGCACCGAACTCGCCACCGTGCAGCAGCACCACCGGATCGCCTTCGCCGGCTTCCAGATAGCTGGTGACCAGTCCGTCGACCAGCTTGGTCTTGCGCTGAACTTCCATCACTTGATCGCGATCGGGTTCACGGGCGAGCCCACTGCGCCAACGACTCTCAACGGTGGTGCGATGAGCTGGAATTCGTACACGCCGTCCGTCGCACAGTCATCTGCCAGCGCGGCGAGGTCCCAATACTCGCCGAACATCAACCCCATGTCGCGCAGGCACAACAAATGCAGGGGCAAGAATACCCCGTCGACCCCGGACACCAGGTCTTCGACCTGCAGGTTGTCGGCGGCGACCGCGGCGACCTCATGATCATGCAGCCACGAGGCGCACCGCCAGTCCAGCCCGGAGTAGCCTTCCATTTTGTTGCCGGTCTCCAGAAACCTGGTCCACCAGCCGGTTCGGATCAGCACGATGTCGCCCCGCCCGATCGTCACGCCTTGCGCGCGGACCACGTCATCGAGTTCTTCTGGCGCGATCGGGTTTCCGGGTTCGAGGAAGACCTCCGCGCCACGGTGGCGAACCAGGTCCAGCAGCACACCGCGCGAGGTGATCCCCTTGCCGTCAACCTTGTCGATGCCGCAGTGATAGGCACCCATGCTGGTCACCGAACCCGCCGGGAAACCGTTGTAGAGCTTGTCGTCGTAGTAAACATGAGACAACGCATCCCACTGGCTGGCAGCCTGCAACGGCATGATGATCATGTCGTCGTTGAAGCGGAACGGATTTTCCGCCATGTATTGACTCAGCTGCTGCGCCAACGGGTTACGCGCCCACCCGGGTCCGTATTGGGCCAGCGTGTTCACGTCGCCGCCGTCGATCGTCATGACATGCACCGGGTTGTGGCGGAACTCGAAGGCGCCCTGCGGTCCTGATGCCCCGAAGTCCACGCCGAGCGGAAAGACCTTGCCATGCCGGACCAGGCTTGCCGCTTGAGCAACCTTGTCCGCGGTGATGAAGTTCAGGGTGCCGAGCTCGTCATCACTTCCCCATCGCCCCCAGTTGGAGACGTCGCGAGCGACCCGTCGAAATTCAGTCACGCTGGCCACGGAGCCCGTCCTTCCTCGAGTTCTCGGGCGATTGCCGCGCCGACGTTTCCACCGTCGACCCAGACGACTTGGCCCGAGATATAGCTGGCTGCACGACTATTCAGGAACAGTAGAACCGAGGCCTGTTCGGCGGGGCCGGCAACGCGCCCCAACGGTTTGGGGATGTCGTCGAGAAAGCCCTGCCCGTAGGCCGTCCGCAGCTGATCGAGGATCGGCGTTTCGGTCACCCCGGGCCCGGTGCAGTTGATGCGGATACCGCGCGCGCCCAGCCGCGTGGCGCTTCGCATGGTGTAAAGGATGATCGCTTCTTTGGACAATCGATAGCCGCCGCCGGCCAGCTCGTCGGGATGAACGTGGCACCAGTCGCTACCTTCTCGCATTGTGGCGGTATTCAACAGCGGCGCCACGTCCCGCAGATGTTCGCGGTATCCGGCCGCCGCCAGCGAGGACACGCTCACGATGGACGATCCCTCGACCATCTTTGGAATCAGTGCCTCGGTGACGTGCCGCAGGCCAAGGAAGTTGATGGTGACAACCAGTGGTGGGTCGCCGATCCCGGACGAGACACCGGCGACGTTGAATAGCGCGTCGACCCGTCCGCTGATGGACGCTACCGCGCGATCGATTGACCCCGGATCGGCGAGGTCAACTTCATGAAAATCGTTGATTTCGAAAGCCGGCCGTCGTTTGTCCAGACCAACGACGTCGGCTCCGAGCTCAATGAGCTGTCGCACCACGTGTTCGCCGATGCCTGACGCGCAGCCGGTCACCACCGCACGGCGGCCGTCGTAGCGCCAGAGCTCGTCGATCCTCAAGGCTCAATCGGCCTTCGAAATCACTTGCCCTGCTCCTTTGCGCGCTGCGCCGCCTGGACGCGACCCTCGTTGATCTCCGCCATGGCTTCGGGGATCTCGCTGGCGGTGAACTTACCGCCGCGCCCGGTCGGCAGGCCACCGAAGGAGTAGTTTTCGTCGAATTGCGGTGCTGCCGGTTCCGGCCGCCGCGCCTCGACCTTCTCGATGACGGGCGCCAACCGCGCGGCTTTGTCGGCCACCGCCTTCTCCTCGCGCTCGATGAACTCGGGCAGCACTTCCTTGCCCATCAGCTCGATCGATTCCATGGTGCCCTCGTGGCTGCGGGGGTTGAGCAACAGGATGATCTCGTCGACGCCGCTGTCTTCGTAGCCGCGCAGGAACTCGCGCACGGTGGCCGGAGAACCGATCGCGCCGCGGCCGGGGCCGTAGGCCAGCATCGGGTCCTTTTCGACCTCTTCCAGATACCGCTTCCACACTCCGGTCCGCCCGGGGGTGTGCACTCCGGTCATGTAGTAGTGCATTATTCCGAACGAGAAGAAACCGCCGCCCTGCCCGAGACGCTTAAGTGCCTCGTCATCGGACTTGGCGACCATCATCGACAGGTCGCCGCCGATGGCGAGGATATTCGGGTTGATCCGCGGGGTGACCGGGACACCGTTCTCCTCGAATTCCTTGTAGTAGCCGTTGACCCGCTCGGTCAGCGGGCCTGGTCCGGTGTAAGCGAAACTCAAAGCCCCGATGGCGTTTTGGGCTGCCATCTGCACGCTGGCTGGCCGCGTGCAGGCGACCCAGACCGGCGGATGTGGCTTTTGCATCGGCTTGGGAATGACGTTGCGGGCCGGCATCTCGATGTGTTCCCCCTTGAAGCCCGCGAAGGGTTCCTCGATCATGCATCGGATCGCGACCTCGAGGGCCTCTTCCCATTGCGCGCGCTTGTCGGCGGGATCGATGTTGAATCCGCCGAGTTCGCCAACTGAGGAAGATTCCCCGGTGCCGAACTCGACGCGCCCGTTGGAGAGCAGGTCGAGGGTGGCGATGCGTTCGGCCACCCGCGCGGGGTGATTCACCGCGGGCGGGAGGTGCATGATGCCGAATCCCAGCCGGATCTTCTTCGTCCGCTGGCTGGCCGCAGCCAGGAATATCTCCGGCGCGGTGGAATGACAGTACTCCTCGAGGAAGTGGTGCTCGGTAAGCCAGACAGTGGAGAACCCTGCCTTGTCGGCGGCCTCAACTTCGTCAAGACATTCCTGCAGCAAGACCCGTTCGTCATCGGGTACCCACGGACGCGGCAGGGCGAACTCGTAGAACAGCGAGATTTTCATTGTTACCTCCTATGAGAATTAAGGGTTCGCGTAGCTGCTTGGGCGGCAAGGTATTTGGCTGCGACAAAGCCGAAGGTCATAGCCGGGCCGATGGTGGCCCCGGCGCCGGCATAGCTGCGGCCCATCACCGGTGCGGCGGTATTGCCCACCGCGTAGAGCCCCCGCACGACGGTGTCGTCGGACCGCAACACTCGGGCGTATTCGTCGGTACGCAGACCGCCTGACGTCCCGAGGTCGCCGAGCACGATTCGGAACGCGTAGTAGGGCGGATCTCCCAGCGGATACAGATTCGGGTTGGGCAACGTCGGATCGCCGTAGTAGTTGTCGTAGACGCTGTCCCCCCGGTTGAAATCGTCGTCATGGCCCTTGCGCGCGAGTTCGTTGAAACGCGTTGCGGTTTCCACAAGTTGGCTCGCCGGCACACCGATCTTGGTCGCCATTTCGTCCCAACTCATCGCCGCTTTGACCACGCCGGATTCAAGCCAAGCCGGCGGAACCTTGCGTCCCGTGGGCACCGGCGCTCCGGGGATTTTGGGTATGGGCAGATGGCCACCGATGACATAGCGATTCCAAGACGGGTGGTCGGTGATGAGCCAGCACGGGATGTGGGTGACTCCAGATTTCTGGCCGTCGATCATGGCGTGACCGAAGTCCATGTACGGCGCTGCCTCGTTGATAAAACGCCTACCATCGCCGTTGACGATGAACTGCGCGGGCATCATCCGTTCGTTGAGCATGAATTGCATCCGGCCGTCCGGCCATTGGATTGCCGGGAACCACCATGCCTCATCCAGGAGATCGGTTCCGGCGCCTGCCTTTTGGCCCGCGCGAATGCCGTCGCCCATGGCGGCGGGATTGCCGAAGCTCCAATCCTGGTCCACGACGGGTAGCTGCTCTTTGCGCCAGGCAAGGTCGTGATCGAAGCCCCCGGAAGCCAGTATGACGCCGAGGCGCGCACCGATCCGCTGCTTGCCGCCGTCGCGCTCCAGCGCCGCTCCGGTCACCGATGCGTCGGCATCGGTGAGCAACTCCACCATCGGCGAGTCCAGCCATAGCGGGATGCCGCGCTCCCGCATCGCCAACCGCAGGCGTGCCGCCAGTGACTGTCCGATCGCCGCCATCCGTTCGTTGAACACGCTGGCCCTGACCATCCGCCAGATCAACTTCAGCAGGACGCCTTTGCCGGCCCACGACTGCCTCATCCGGTAGAAGGTTCGAAGCTCCTTGGGACCCAACCAGATTCCCTTGGGAGCGAGCGCCAGCGGCTTGAGTAACTTCTCCTCGTCAGGGCCCAATTTGCGCAGATCGATGGGTGGCACATTGATCGTGCTACCGAGTTCGGAGCCGCCGGGCAATTCCGGATAGTAGTCGGCATAGCCGGGCTTCCAGACGAACTCAAACCACCCCGACAGCCGTTCGAGGAACTCGAGCATCTGCGGTGCCGACTCCACGTACTGTCGTATGCGCGCCTCGCTGACCAGGCCGTCGGTGATCTTGCGCAGGTATTCGACGACACCTTCGGAGTCCGGAACGTAGCCCGCCCGGCGCTGGGCTGGCGCTCCGGGTACCCAGATTCCGCCACCGGAGAGGGCGGTGGAACCGCCGAAATAGGACGACTTTTCCACCACCAACGTGTCCAGCCCGGAAGCATGTGCGGTAAGCGCCGCCGCCATGCCGCCACCACCGGATCCGACGATGAGCACGTCGACCACGTGATCGAAGCCCCCGGCGGTCATGTCGGTGTCGCCGTTCTGATGGCGAATCCGGCGATCAGTTCGGCGGCCGGCCTGTAGTAGCGCATGGCGGTCTGGTACGGCCCCGCCGATTCCAGTGCCGCGAAAGCCGCCACCCAGGTTCTGATTTCGTGCGCCGAGCCGCCGCCTTCGTGGACTACGAACGAGTTCGACCATTGATTGAGGTCGTCCAGCCGTCCGGCATCGATGATTTCGAGGAAGCGGTGATCCCACGCCGGGTTGAGTGGTTGCAGGTCACTGTCGCCGGCGGCAAAGCTTCTGGCCGCGTCCGCCGTGGCCGCCTGCCGGGCCTGCCGCTGCTCGGGCGTCATCGCCCCGCCGTGCACGATTCGTTCCAAGACTGCCGGGGGTGCAGACGCCAAGGTCGGCACCGGAGGACTGTGCGAGAGCCCACCGGATCCGATCAGCAAGACCCGCTTGTCCAGGGTCGCCAGATAAGCACCCACGGCGGTACCCAATGCGCGGCAGCGATGCAACGGCCCCAGCGGCACCGCGATTGCGTTGACGAAGATCGGTATCACCGGGCGCGAGGTGGCGTTCCCGAAGAGCTTCTCCAGCGGCTGGACGGTGCCGTGGTCCACGTCCATGCTGGCCGAAACCGCGACGTCGATACCCGCGCCGAGTACGGCCTTTGCGCATTCGGCCGCCAGCTCCTCGGGAACGTCGAGTGGGCCGGCGTGGGTGCCGTAATCGCCAACCCCGTTGGCACTCAGGCCGATACAGAACGGCGGCATCACCTTGTAGAAGAACCCGTTGTAGTGATCCGGCGAGAAGATGACCAATAGTTCGGGGTCGTAATTCTCGACGAATGCGCGCGCCTCGGCGATCGCGCCTTCGATGTCGTCAAGCAGGTCCCGCGACGGCCCCGGAAGATTCAGGAGCGGGCTGTGGGACATACAGCACAGAGCCAGTGCCACTTCGGCGATCACCCCCTCCCGGGGTGAGAGCGACGGCATCAAGGACGGCGGCGCTCAGCTCGGGTGCTCGCTGAGCGATGCAGGCACCTGCGATACACCGATCGGGACGCAGGAACACTACCGATTCCGGGTGTGTGTCGAACCACGATTTGACATCGCCGTTTCGATCGCCGACGACCACGACATCGGGATCGTCGTGCCCGGTCCAGTGCAGCTGCGTGGCGGGCCGCAGCGCGATAAACCGTGCGCCCACGGCCTTCCAGGCCGCGAACGCCTCATCGCCGAGAATCTTGCGCGGGTTATTGTTCCAGCACAGCACGGCGAACCAGTCGCCGAGCACATCGTCTAACAGGACGTTGTGCTGGCTCCGGGTATCAACCCGGGGCTGTACGAACAGGGTGCCGACCGGCGATTCCGTCCGGCGCGGCTCTTTAGGATCCACCGAGTGCACGACGGCGCCCTGCTCGTAGCGCGGCATCGGCTTGAACCGCATTTCCAGTACATATCGCTTGAGCGAGGGCACAATTGACGCGGATCGCACGAGGATGTCTCGCGCGGTCGCCACCCGGCGGTTTGTTGGTGAGATGACACGACCGACCATGGTGGAAAGGTCGATCATCGCTCGTGCGTGCTTGCGGCGCTCGATGTCGTATGTGTCCAGCAACTTGTCGGCGGCCCGGCCCCTCACCACCGCCACGAGCTTCCAGCCCAGATTGGCCGCATCCCGGATGCCGCTGTTGTAGCCCTGTCCCTGCCACACCGGCATCAGGTGCGCGGCGTCGCCGGCCAGCAGCAACCGGCCACTGCGGAACGCGCCGGCGATCCGCGAATGGTGGGTGTAGACCCGGCGCCGGATCACATCGACCCGGTCGGGGTGCGGCACCATGCGCGCCAGCATCTGGGTCAGAAAGGCCGGGTCCTCCGCCTGTTCGTCGGACTCGTCGGCGTGAATCATGAACTCGAAACGGCGAATCCCGTGCGCGACAGAGATCGAGGCATAAGGGCGTTCGGGATCGGCGCCGACCTCGCTGTTCGGATGGCCCAGCGGGTCATTGGCGACGTCAACGACCAGCCAGCGTGTCGGCGATGTTGTCCCGTCGAAGGAGACGTCCATCATCCGTCGGGTGATGCTGCGGCCGCCGTCGCAGCCGACGACGTAACGCGCCCGCACACTGGAGGTGTCCCCGTCGCCACCGAGCTCGACGCTCACCCCGTCGGCGTCCTGCACGCACGCCGTCATCGGGCGGGCCCACCACACTTCGACGTGTTCGAATCTGTCCAGGCCAGCAAGCAATTCGGCGTCGACGAGCGGTTGCACGAAGCCATTGCGCTTGGGCCAGCCGAAACGTGCGTCGGGCGGGGCCATTTCGGCAAGCACCCGGCGTTTTGCGTCGACGAAGCGCAGAATCTGGTTGGGCACGGTGTGCGGCAGGACTCGCTCGACCAGGCCTATCGATTGGAAGGTGCGCAGTGCCTCGTCGTCCAGGCCGACCCCACGCGGGTAGTCGATGAGTGTGTCTCGTTCCTCGACCACCAGCGTGCTGACGCCTTGTAGGCCAAGGATGTTGGCCAAAGTCAACCCGACCGGTCCGGCGCCAACGACGACAACGTCGACATCGACGGCTTGTGCCTGGTGCCCGTCGCTGTCCATCAGCGCCCCAGCAGGAAATCGAGATGTAGACGATTGAAGGTCTTGGCGTCCTCGTACTGGGGCCAGTGGCCACAGCCCGGCATCACCTCGAAACGCGCGTTGGGGATCATCGACGCGATGCGGCGACCTTCGGTCACGTCGGCTGTTGGGTCGTCACTGGTCCATAGCACCAGCGTCGGCGCGGTGATCGATCCGTATTCGGCAGGGCCGAGGATGTTGCGCGCCCGAATCTCGGTGTCTTGCAGCGCCATAATGTCGCGCATTGCCGCGACGAATCCCGGTTGGCGATAGACCCGCTGGCGGCTTGCCACCAGGTCGTCGTAATCCTTGGACTTGTCGCCCATCAACCATTTGATCCGGGCTTGCACCGTCTCCCACGTCGGGTCCTCGGCGGCAGCCATGGACAACGTGATGATCCGTTTCATCACCACAGGATCAGCCTGAGAGCCACCGGCGGTATTGAGGACCAGCCGGTCAACCACGTCTGGATGGTCGACAGCGGCGCGAGCGGCCACCCAGCCCCCGAGCGATTCCCCGCTGATGCAGGCGCGATCAACGCCGATGGTGCGCAGCACGGCCATCAGGTGCTCGACGTAGTGGCTGACTTCCAGCGGGTGACCCGGCTTGTCGGTGTACCCGTGTCCCAGCATGTCGATCGACCAGGTCCAGAAATGCGCGGCGTGCGCCCCCAGGTTGCGGACGTAGGCCTCGGCATGACCCCCGGATCCGTGCAGCAGCACGAGCACCGGCTTGCCAGGATCACCGGCACGCAGATAGCGGGTCCGAACTCCGCCGGCGTCGAGGTAACCCTGCGAAAACGCGACGCCCTGGAGATCGCTCCATATGCTCTCGAACTCCGCCACGGTTCCTCTCTGGCTACATCTGGTGGAAATCTGGTTCTCGTTCTAGGCTTACGTCGTGTGCGAATATCGCACATTTATGTGCGTTATATATTAGAGCTTCGCTCTCGGATGGAGGTCTGTCAAGGCTGTGACAGGTTCAGGTACCGGCTCACAGACGCTGGCCAGGGGACTCACCGCGCTGCAACTGGTGGCGGCCTCCCCGACCGGGCTCACCGTGCAGCAACTCGCCGACCAGGTCGGGGTGCACCGGACCATCGCCTATCGCTTGCTTTCGACGCTGGCCCAATTTCGGTTGATAGCCAAGGGAGAGGACGGGCGCTACCGGCCGGCGGCCGGCCTGGCCGTGCTCGGCGCATCATTCGACCGCAACGTGCGCCAGCTCAGTCTGCCGGCGCTGCGCGCGCTGGCCGACGATCTCGGCACCACGGTGTCGTTGCTCGTCGCCGAGGGCGACCAGCAGGTGGCCGTGGCGGTGATCGTGCCGAGCCATGTCGCCTACCAGCTCTCGTTCCACGAAGGCAGCCGATATCCGCTGGACCGCGGCGCCGCCGGGATCGCCTTGCTCGCGAGCATGCCCCCGCGCCCCGGCGAACGGGATCTGGTCGCCCGCGCTCGGGGACGCGGCTGGGTGACGACGTATGCGGAGATCGAACCCAACACGTACGGCCTCGCCGTGCCGGTCCGCCGCCAAGCACCCTCCCCACCAACCTGTATCAACCTCATCTCCCATCGAGAAGATGTCGTGATGCGCGGGAAGGACGCGGTCATCAGGGCCGCGAAGCAATTGTCCGAGCTACTGAGCTGAAGGGATATCGGTCCATGCCTTGGGACTCCGAAGTCGATGTCGTCGTGCTCGGCAGCGGCGCAGCCGGGCTCACGGCCGCGCTGTCAGCCGCCGCCGCCGGCGCATCCGTTGCGGTCTTCGAGAAGGCTCCGACCGTCGGCGGGACCACCGCGGTGTCGGGTGGCATCGTGTGGATCCCGGCCCATAACCGTTCTCCCGATGGGGAATTGACGCCTGCCGACGCGTTGCGGTACCTGCGCGCGCAGTCCCTTGGCTCGATGGACGACGCTCTGGTCGAGACGTTCGTGCGAACCGGCCCGGCGATGCTCGACTTCGTGGAAGCACACAGCGGTCTGCATTTCGAGATCGCCACCGGCTTCCCCGATTACCAACCGGAGCTGCCCGGAGGGCAACCAACTGGAGGGCGATCGCTCAGCGCGGCTCCCTTTGACCTCAACCAATTGGGCGAGTGGAGCACCCGCATCACGTCGTTCCCCGCCGATTGGTCCAACGTCGGTTTCGATGCCGAAACCCGAGCTCGCTTGCACGCGGCGATCGACGAAGGCGGCGATCTGTGCGTGGCCGGCACCGCACTGATCGCGGGGCTGCTGAAGGGGTTGCTGGATGTCGGAGTGACGCCGCAGGTGAAAGCGCGCGCCGAGCAACTCGTCGCCGACGATGGAGAAGTCACTGGGGTACGCATAGCCTTGCCCGGACGCAGCCTGAGCTTGCGTGCTCGCCGCGGTGTCATCCTGGGCACCGGCGGATTCGAATGGGATCCGGTTCTGGCGCAGGCCTTTTTGCGCGGCCCGATGCACGGCGCGGTCTCCCCACCGAACAACACCGGCGACGGGCTGCGCATGGCGATGGCGCACGGCGCAGATCTGGGCAACATGGGCGAAGCGTGGTGGGTGCCGATCGTGCAAATCCCGGGCGACACCATCGAAGGCAAACCACGCAGCCGCAGCGTACGTCTGGAGCGGACCCGGCCGAGGAGCATCATCGTCAATGCGGCCGGCCGCCGGTTCGTCAATGAGGCATGCGATTACAACTCGATGGCCGGCGCTTTCCACTACCTCGATCCCCGCGGCGGGTACGTCAATGATCGCGGCTGGATCGTTTTCGATTCAGTACACCTGCGGCGCTACGGATTTCTGGGTGTCGAACCCGGACAACCGGTTCCTGACTGGTTCTGCGAGTCGGCGGACCTTGCCGAGTTGGCCGCCAAGACCGGCATCGACGCGAACGGCCTCACCCGCACGGTCCGGGAATGGAACCGTCACGTGGCCGCGGGCGCCGATCCTGACTTCGGGCGCGGCTCAAGCGCATACGACGGCTACTGGGGCGACGACAGCGCCCCCACCCTGGCGGGGAAGACACTCGGCCCGATCGACACCGCCCCCTACTACGCGGTGCCGGTGTGCATCGGCGCGATGGGCACGAAAGGCGGACCGCGCACCGATCCTGACGGCCGCGTGCTCCATGTCAGTGGAGAGCCGATAACCGGCTTGTTTGCCGCGGGCAACACAATGGCCGGTGCGACCGGCCGGGCTTACGGCGGCGCCGGCGGAACCATCGGACCGGCAATGGTTTTCGGCTACCGTGCCGGCCACGCAGCCGCCACCGGGAAGTCCGTCGACCTTCAATAGCAGGCGCGAGCCGGGCGTCGCGAAGCGGGCGCCGAGCGTGATCTCAGGGCGAGATTTTCGGCGATTTTTCGCCGTGAGTTCACGTTCGGCGCGACGGGCGGCTTAGCCGCCGGTCACCTTCGCGGTCGTCCGATCCCTTACGGGGCAACGAGATACGTTCCGTGTCCTTCGATCACGACGTCCCCGCTGAAGCGCAAGACTTCGCACACCAGCGCATCCTCTTGGTTCCGGTACACGATCGCGATGGTGTCGATTCCCTGATAGACGCCCACGACGACGAACCGGAGGTTGGGAATTCGCTGCAACGCCTGGGTCCAGTAGTGGCGCAGTGCGGGCTTGCCACGCACGACCCCCGCTGTGTCCGGCAAAAGCTTGGCCGCTACGGGCGAAGTGAACAGGACGTCGTTGTGAAAGTGCTCGAGAACCAACTCCACGTCGTGGGCATTCCATGCCCGTACCCACTGCTCGCTAAAACCGACGGCGTCAAGGTTCACGGTGGAGACGGTAGTCGCCAACGCGGCCGGTGGTCCAAGCATTTTCACGACGTCACAGCAACAGCTGCGTCCTAAGAATCGCGAGAAGCCTGGCGGAGCAGATTCAACGTGGGTCATCCTGAATCGATGGTTGCCTACGACCGGATCGGCGCAAGCTACTGCACGACGCGACGGCCCGATCCGCGGATCGCCGCCCAAGTTCACGCCTCGCTCTCCACGATGCGAACTGTAGTCAACGTTGGGGCCGGCACTGGCTCGTATGAACCTGCCCAGACGGTCGCCGCTGTCGAGCCCAGCATGGTCATGATCGCCCAGCGGCCACCGGGCTCGGCCCCGTGTGTACGGGCCGTCGCGGAGGCTTTACCGTTGCGGGACAGGTGCGTTGATGCCGCGATGGCGATGTTGACCGTGCATCACTGGAGCGATGTCACCGCCGGGATTGGTCAATTGCGCCGAGTCGCCCGCCACCGGATAGTCATCCTGACGTGGGATCAAACGGTGACCCGAAACTTCTGGCTGTTGCGTGAATACCTGCCAGAGGCCGCCCGGATCAACGACGCGCTGTACGTACCAGTCGATCAACTTGTCGAGCTGTTGGGAGGCGCACAGGTACAGACAGTCCCCGTGCCGCACGACTGCACGGACGGGTTCGGCGCCGCCTACTGGCGGCGCCCAGAGGCCTACCTTGATCCCACCGTCCGCGCCGGCATATCTATGTTGGCCTATGCAGGGGAGCCCGCCCTGGTTGACGGTCTCACTCGCCTCGCGTCCGACCTACGCTCCGGAGAATGGCGTGGACGACACTTCGAGCTGCTCGAGCAAGAGCAACTCGACGCTGGGTACCGCCTACTGATCAGCGACGACAGTTGAGGCTCCACCTAACTTGCGTACGCGGGACCCTCCGGCAACATGTGCCGACGCACGAGTTTGCGCCAGCGCCGGTGCCGGTAGCGGTAAATCCCCATCGCGAGCGCCGCGACGAAGGCGGTCGCAACTCCCGCATCGATGTCGACAGTGTCGCTGTAGCGACTCGAGCGCTTGTCGATCGGTTCGACGTGCAGCGTGTGGTTCCAAGCCTTGAGGAGTCCGCCGTGCTCGTGCGTGCGCACCGTTTTGCTGGCCTCGTCCACCTCAACGATTTCGATCGTGTGCCGGTAGGCCGGTATCACATGGAACGCGAACAACCATCCGGTGCCGCGCTCGCCCAGGCGCAGTGCCTCCGAGCGTCCCGACAACGCCGGAAAGCTGAGTAGGCCCTTACACACGTAGAGAAAGGTGACCGGGGACAGCATCGCCGACCACACGCGGTCGGCGTCGGTCGGCAGGATTGTTTCGACGTGGACGGTTCGCACCGGTACTCCTTCGGCAGTGGTTAGGGTACCCTAATTCTGCTGGTGATAGCGCCGGTTGACTACTCGCATTTTCCGGGAGCCCCACGATCGCGCCAACGGACCGATTTCGGCGACGCAAGCAGCCCAAACAGGAGCGTGCCGCCCTGACCAGGCAGCGGATTCTGGATGCCGCGGCTCGCGTTTTTGCTGAATACGGCTACACCGCCGGGACCACCAATAGAATCGCCGAACGCGCCGGGGTCTCGATCGGCTCGTTGTATCAATACTTTCCGAACAAAGACGCCGTCCTGCGAGCATTGATGGACGCGCACGTCGATGGCGGCGCCCGGCTACTCAGTGAGCGGTTGTCCGGTGGTATGCCGCAACGGCTCGACGATGCCCTGCGGCTGTTTGTGCGCGCGACAATCGACAACCACCGAGACAATCCACGACTGCATCGCGTGCTGTTCGAAGAGGCCCCGCGTGCACCGGCGTTCCTGGCGCGATTGCACGACTTGGAGCAGCTGATGGTGGATGCGACGACTCGGCTACTCGAGCAGTACCCGAATGTGCGCGCCACTAGACTTAATGCCCAAATCGTAGTGGCGACCATCGATTCGCTCGTTCACCGCCTCGTCACCTCGCAGACCCCGGTTGACTTCCAACAGCTCGAAGATGAAATCGTCACTCTGCTCAGCAGATATTTGCAACGGCCCAACGACTCCCACGCGAATTAGGGATTGTCTGGTCGTGCACCAGGGCCGTCGTCGCTTCAGGTGTGTACGTCATGTGCCGGTCCCCTAACTCACCGAAATCTTGTTGGCGCCGGCCCGAACACGACGACGGATGACGACCCGATCGTTGGCTGAGGTGACCGCCGAGTTGAACACAAAATTCAAGGTAGAGGGGTTTAGCTCGGCACACCTCCGCCGATCGGTCCGCAAAGGTGATGAACGCCCATTCCCCCGATCGGGGGACACGGTGACCGTTCAGTCCATGTGTTGAGTGCTCGGTGACAACAGCCGTTCGGCCGCCGTATAAGGGTCCTGACTGCCGTCGACCACCGCCTCGGCGAGCCGGTCGAGATCGGGCTGGGTGCGCAGCCGCGTTTGGGCCAATGACAGGATCTGCGCTCGGGCGCGGGCCAGCCGGCGGTCGCGGCTGTCGGTGCGGTGGTGGTCGTCGATGACGGCTACCAGATCCGCAACGCCTTCACCCCGAGCCGCGACGATACTGACGATCGGGGCCTTGGTTTCGGCCCGCAGATCCCGCACGGTCTGTTCGGCACCGTCGCGGTCGGCCTTATTGACCACCACGATGTCGGCGACCTCCAGTACACCCGCCTTGGCGGCCTGCACCGCGTCGCCCGCCCCGGGATTCAGAATGACAATCGTTGGGTCGGCGACGGCGGCAATCTCGATCTCGGACTGCCCCACCCCCACGGTCTCGAGCATGACCACGTCGTAGCCAATCGCCCCCAGCAGCCGGATGGCCGCCGGAACCGCGGCGGCCAGGCCCCCGAGATGGCCACGGGTTGCAACCGAACGAATAAGTACGTCGGAGTCGTTGATATGCGCCGCCATTCGAATTCGATCTCCCAACAGCGCACCGCCACTGAACGGCGACGACGGGTCCACGGCCAGCACGGCCACCCGGCTCCCGCGCTCCCGGTAGGCGCTGACCAGGGCCGCAATCGTCGTCGACTTACCCGCGCCCGGCGGTCCGGTGATACCGATGACAGGGCCCGCGCATGCCGCCGAGGGCCCGATACTCGCCAGCACCTCGTCACGCCGCTCACCCTCGACCAGACTGAGTAGCCGACCCGCCGCGCGCGGAGATCCGTTGCGTGCATCGGTAATCAGGTCGCCGAGGGTCATTTACGCATTATGGAGCAGCGACCTCGATGACCGTCGCAGATCCCATTCCGCCGCCCGCGCACATGGCCGCGACGCCGATTCCCCCTCCGCGGCGACGCAATTCGTGCACCAGCGTGACCAGCATCCGGGCTCCAGTAGCCGCCACCGGATGTCCCAGCGAACAGCCGCTGCCGCTGACGTTCACCTTGTCCGGGTCGAGATCGAGAATCTTGACGGTAGCCACGCACATCGCCGCGAATGCCTCGTTGATTTCGAACAGGTCCACATCGGAGATCGAAAGCCCTGCGCGGCCAAGGGCTTTCGGGATCGCTTCCACCGGCGCCAAACCGGTGATCGCCGGGTCGACGCCGACGGACGCCCAGGACCGTACGGTGGCCAGCGCGGGCAGCCCGAGCCGGTCGCTCGCGATGGTCAACACCGCGGCACCGTCGTTGGCGCCGCAGGCATTGCCGGCGGTAATCGAAAAGCCCTCGATCTCCGGATGCAGCGGCTTGAGTGCGGCCAGCTTCTCCATGCTGGTGTCACGGCGGGGATGCTCGTCGACCGAAAACAACCCGTGCGGCGTCTCGATAGGAACGATCTCCTCTTTGAAGCGGCCTTCATCGATCGCGGCGATGGCATTGCGGTGTGACCGCAGCGCCCACGCATCCATCTCCTCGCGACTCACGCCCGCCTTGACCGCGGCGTTCCACCCCACGGTGATCGACATGTCGAGGTTGGGCGCATCGGGACGGTCCGGGTGGGTCGGGGGGAACCAGTCGACCCACTCGCCATCCACTTGCATCCGTGACCGCGGCGACGTGGATGCCGAGTTCACCCCACCGGCGATGACGAGCTGATCCATCCC
>DASZLQ010000307.1:0-17765 GCA_035552295.1 Mycobacterium sp.
CGCGAAGCCCGACAGCGTCATCGGGCCCAGCAGGGGCAACGTCACTGCCGGCCCGCCCGTGCCCCCCGCCGGCGGGACTCGACGAAACGGACGATGTCGGCGATCCAGTCGCGGTCGGTGCGCAGCGACAGCACCGGGGCCCCGCAGCTGCGGACGGTGCGCGCCACCTCCGCGCGGTGCGCCGCGGCCGCCTTGGCGAAGTCGTCACGTAGCTGGGCGTCGATGGTGAACTCGCGCGTGACCCCGGTTTCGGCATCCTGCAGCACGACGTCGCCGACGTCGGGCAGCTCGACATCGCGGGGATCGAGCACCTCGATGGCCAGCAGCTCGTGGCGGGCCGCGATCGCCCGCAGCGGACGGGTCCAATTAATGGGGCCGAGGAAGTCGCTGATGATCACGGCCATGCCGCGGCGGCGTTCCGGCCGGCGCAGCTCGTCGATGGCCGTCGCCAAATCCCCGCGCACCCCGACCGGCGCCTTGGGCGTGGTCGCGATGGTCCGCAGCAGCGTCTGCTCGTGCTGGCGCCCGGAGCGCGCCGGCACCCGGGTGACGGTCGCGCCCGTCGCGACGATCGCGCCGAGCCGGTTGCCGCCGCCGCTGTTGAGGAAGGTGATCGCCGCGGCCGCGGCCACGGCGAGGTCGCGCTTCTCGCAGACCGTGGTGCCGAAGTCCAGGCTGGCCGACATGTCGACCACCAGCCAGGTCTCGAGTTCGCGGTCGGCGATCATCTGCCGGACGTGCGGGTGCATGGTCCGCGCGGTGACGGCCCAGTCCATCCGTCGGACGTCGTCGCCTGGCTGATACAGGCGCGACTCCCCCGGCTCCGAACCCGGCCCCGGGATCAGGCCGAGATGATCGCCGTGCAGGACACCGTCCAGCTTGCGCCTGACGGTCAGCTCAAGGGTGCGCAGCGCCGCCGACAGCTTCGGGTCGTCAATCTGCCCACGCTCGAACGACGGCGGGTGGACGACCGAGCGCGTTTCGGGATCGGTCACCGACCGCTAGCCGCCACGGTCTGCATCACCGGAGGGACCGAATGGCCTTGCTGGGGCACGGCATTCACCTGCGGCAGGGCGACCGTCTGCATTACCCGGTTGATGACGATCTCCGGCGAGATTTCGTCGGCGAGCGCGTCGTAGGTGAGCACCAACCGGTGCCGCAGCACGTCGGGAATGACCTCGACGACGTCTTGCGGGATCACATAGTCGCGGCCGCGCACCAGCGCCAGTGAGCGTGCGCCGGCAATGATGCCCAGCGACGCACGCGGGGACGCACCGAACGCGATCCAGGCCTTGACGTCGTTCATGCCGAGCTGCTCCGGGTGACGGGTGGCGGTGACCACGCGCACCACATAGTCGACCAGCGCATGGTGGACGAAGACGTTGGACGCGATGTCCTGCAGCCGCACCAGGTCGCCGGTGTCGAGGATCTGCTTGGGCACCGGCGGCTTCACGCCCATCCGGTAGATGATCTCGCGCTCCTCTTCCGGCGACGGATAGCCGACGTTGATCTTGAACAGGAAGCGGTCCCGCTGGGCCTCGGGCAACGCGTAGACGCCCTCGTGCTCGATCGGGTTCTGCGTGGCCATCACCAGGAACGGGTTGGGCAGCGGGAAGGTCTTGCCGCCGATCGAGACGTGGCGTTCCTGCATGACCTCGAGCAGCGCCGACTGCACCTTCGCCGGCGCACGGTTGATCTCATCGGCGAGCAGGAAGTTGACCACCACCGGGCCGAGCTCGGTGTCGAACTCCTCCTTGCCCTGCCGGTAGATGCGGGTACCGATGATGTCGGTGGGCACCAGGTCCGGAGTGAACTGGATACGCGCAAACGTTCCGCCGACCACCCGCGCGAAGGTCTCCACGGCGAGCGTCTTGGCCACCCCGGGAACACCCTCGAGGAGCACATGGCCCTTGGACAGCAGACCGACCAGCATCCGCTCCACCAGCTGGTCCTGGCCGACGATGATCCGCTTGACCTCGAAGATGGCGCGTTCGAGGGTGTGCACCTCGGCGGCCAGCCCATTGCCGCCGCCCGACGGCGCTTCATGGGCCGGTGGGCCGGATTGCCCGCCCGGGCCCGAGTAACTGCTGGCGCCCGGGGGCGGCCCACCTGCTGATGTCATGAACAACCCTCCACAGCTCAATCGGACACGACTGCTGGCACGACCCATGTCGTGGGGCAGCGACGTGCCCGCGTCCAACTATTCCAGGCCCGCCGGAATCCGTCGACGTCAAGGTTCCAGCCCGGGACCGCCAAGTGAACAGCACATCTCGGTCAGTACTCGATGATCCTAGTCAGGAACGGCGTCATGCCGGGTTTACGAACCGGGCTGACCGTGACTTTGCCGGCACTTCCCGACGCCTCCAGCATCTGGCCATTGCCCAGGTACATGGTGACGTGCTGGCTGCCGCCCGGGCCGTAAAAGATCAGGTCGCCGCGCCGGGCCTCGTTGGGAGGAATGTGGCGGCCGGCGTTGTATTGATCACCGGAAAACCTCGGGATCAGCACGCCGACTCCGGCGAACCCGTACCGCATCAGTCCCGAGCAGTCGAACCCGTTGATGTTGGCGCCGTCGCCAACCCCCTTGCTGGGACCGTCCAGCGAGCCGCCACCCCACGAATACGGCACGCCCATCTGCGACCCGGCCCGCTTGATCACGTACTCGATGGCCTGGCGGCCGTAAACCCGCGGAATCCGGCCCCCCGGATTGCTGGGGGCACTCGCCGCGCTGGGCGGATCGCCGCCAAGGTTGATCCCCAGCCCGCCGAGAAACTGCTTGCCCAAATCCAGCGTGGTCTGGGTGGCCTGCGCGGTGGCCTGCAGCGACTGGTTGGCGACGGCGAGCGGATCTCCCGGCGCGCCGGCGCTGATGGTGGCCGGCAAAGTGGGATCCCACTGGCCGGGGTCGGCCGTGGCCGGTGCGGCGATAGACAACATCAGCCCGGTCACCACGGCGGTGATCCGGGCCAGGTTGATCAGGCGAAAACGCTTGTGCCGCATAGCTCCTCGTTTAATACTCGATGTAGCGGACCACGTACGGGGTCATGCCGCTGGTGCGCACGGGCGCAACGCGCACCTTCAAACCGATGTCGGGCGCCTCGAGCATCTGGCCCTCGCCGAGGTAGATCGTCACGTGCTGGCTGCCGCCCGGGCCGTAGAAGATGACGTCGCCGCGGCGCATCTGTGAGGACGGGATCTTGCGGCCCATGTTGTATTGGGAACCCGAGTAGTGCGGCAGCTTGATGCCCACCCCGGCGAACGAGTACAAGACCAGCCCCGAGCAGTCGAAGCCGGTAATCCCGGCCCCCGAGTCGATTCCCTTACTAGGCCCGGCAGCGTTGCCCCCACCCCAGGAGTAGGGCACGCCCATCTGCGACATGCCGCGGCGGATCACGTACTCGCTGGCCTGCCGCCCGTAAACCCTCGGGATCCGTCCGCCCGGGGTGGCGTTGGTGATGCCGGTGTCGTCGGGCTTGAGGATGCCCAGCTGCTGCAGGAAGCCGCGCCCCATACCGGCGGTGACCTGCGTCGAAGTCGCCGAGATGCCTAACACCTGATTGATCACCGCGATCGGGTCACCGGGGACGTTGGCGCTGGGGATCATGGGCAGCGTCGGATCCCAACCATCCCACTGCCTGCCGCCGGCGGGCGGCGCACCGCCCGGTGATCCGGGATCCCAGCGGTCGCCGGACGCCGGGACACCGGGCCCGCCTTTCCCTGCCGACCATTGACGTGCGGCCTCGAGCCTGGCTGCCGTGAGTTTGGTCTGAGCCTCATCACGCTCGGCGGCCAGCCGAGTGGCCTGTGCACGCTGTTCGTCGAACTTGCGCTTCGAGTCGGTGAGCGCCGCCACGGCGGCATCCTGGCTGGCCTTCGCATCGGCCGCGGCCTTGTCCGCCTTCTGCTTGGCCAGCCGCGCCGCCGACTCCTTATTCACTTGATCGGTCCGGGCCCGCTGCAGGTTGTCCATCACCGCCTGGGAACTGGCGGTCAGGGTCCTGGCGGCGGTTTCGGTCGCGATGATGTCCTCGGGGCTGGTCGCGGTCAGGTAGGCGCCCGACGGCCCGTTCATATAGGTCGCCGCCGCAAAGGTGTTGAAGCGGTGCTGCGCCGCGACGATTGCCGCATTGGCGTCTTTGACGCCCTGCTGACTGGCCTCCAGGTCGCGTTCGGCGGCGGTCTCGTTGTCCCGTGCGGTCTCCACGTCGACCAGGGCCTTGTTGACGCCTTCCTGCGCGGTCTGAATTTCGGCGCTCAGGTCTTCCATGCGCTGATTGGCCTTGGCGACGTTCGCGATCAGCGCGGCCAATCTGTCAGCGTTGGGGTCGCCGTGCGCCAGGCCGGGCGTGCACACCAGCAGGGCCGCGCTCAAGACCGCCGGTATGACGGGCCGGATCAGCCTGGCTATTGGTCGCACGACGGAGCCACGGGGGGTGCGTGTCATTCGACTCGGGTCTCCTATGGCTCAGCGCGGACAGGCGACGCAAATCACAGACTTCTCGGAAAGCGCCAAGGACAACATGAGCATCATTTGCACCGTACGTCACACCGGACGCTATTGAAACGCAAGCAACAAACTGCACTCTGGAAGTGCGTTTACTGTGACCGAACAGTGACCTGATGTGTTTGCCCCAGAGACCTGCGGGGCCGCACTCATAAAGACCGGCCGAGCCGGAAACGCAGGTTAAGCGCCCTGATTACGCTCTTCCATCGGAGCTTCCACTGTCTGGGCTGACGTTGCTGATCGCCTACAGCGCAACTGCAGGAACCGGGTTCCGACGGCCGCCGCAAGCACCCCAATCAGCAAAACAATGGTCAACCCGGTCCACGGAAACTCGGGACCGTCCAGCTCCTTCAAAAAGTGCTGCGCCGAGACCGTCGGGTTGCCGGTCTTGGCGATGTCCTCGCCGGCTTCGAGCGTGACGCGCGGGAAGTGCGTGCTGTAGCTTCCGACGAAGTTCGGGCTGAGCGTGAGGACCGTGACATCGTGGTAGTCGGCGCCAACCACGGTGGAGATATCGCGCAAGGGCGTGTCATTCGGAGGGTTGTGGTCGAGCAGCACGATCTTGAGATTGATGCCCTCGGCGTGAGCTTGGTCGACGATGCCGATCAGCACCGGCATGGCATCCGGTGGCGCGCTTACCCCGGACGCCGCGACCTGAGCTTTGACCGCCGTCATGTCGACGTCCTGCGGAATATAAAGGGGTAGCACCGGGATGGTGTGGGGTAACTCGTGCCCGGTCATGGCGTCCTTCCTGGCGCAGTGCTACAGGCACCGTACGCGACCTCTAGTTGGCGCGACACCTACACCAGGCACACGACACTCCGACGTCGGTCGCCGTGCGTTAAGTCTCGGCGCACCCGCCCGAGTGGCACGGAGAATCGGGCCGCCCATGGGGTTTAAACCCGTGCCCCGCGCGACAAGACTGAGATACGAGTGCCGCTGTAATACAGGACAAGCGTACTGTTAAAGTGGCACGCGCACCGCCGACACGGCCCGTCGGCGGAAGAATTTAATCCCTCGGAGTTGATGTGACTAGCAAAGATTCTCCTGACTCATTCGGAGCACGCGACACTCTCAAGGTCGGCGACAAGAGTTACCAGATCTATCGTCTCGGCGCCGTACCGAATACGGAGAAACTCCCCTACAGCCTCAAAGTCCTCGCCGAGAACCTGCTGCGCAACGAGGACGGCAAAAACATCACCAAAGACCACATCGAGGCCATCGCGAACTGGGATCCCAAGGCAGAGCCCAGCATTGAGATTCAGTACACGCCGGCGCGCGTGGTGATGCAGGACTTCACCGGCGTGCCCTGCATCGTCGACTTGGCCACCATGCGTGAGGCCATCGGCGACCTGGGCGGCAATCCGGAAAAGGTCAACCCGCTGGCGCCGGCCGATCTGGTGATCGACCACTCGGTGATCGCCGACTTATTCGGCCGCGCCGACGCATTCGAGCGCAACGTCGAGATCGAGTACCAGCGCAACGGTGAGCGGTACCAATTCCTGCGCTGGGGCCAGGGCGCGTTCGACGACTTCAAGGTGGTGCCGCCGGGCACCGGCATCGTGCACCAGGTCAACATCGAGTACCTGGCGAGTGTGGTGATGGAGCGCGACGGGTCCGGAACAATAACGGCCTACCCCGACACCTGCGTGGGCACCGACTCGCACACCACGATGGTCAACGGCCTCGGCGTCCTCGGCTGGGGCGTGGGCGGCATCGAAGCCGAGGCCGCGATGCTCGGCCAGCCGGTGTCAATGCTGATTCCCCGCGTCGTCGGCTTCAAGCTGACCGGTGAGATTCAGCCGGGCGTGACGGCCACCGACGTGGTGCTGACCGTCACCCAAATGCTGCGCAAGCATGGTGTGGTCGGCAAGTTCGTCGAGTTCTACGGCGAGGGCGTGGCCGAGGTGCCGCTGGCCAACCGCGCCACCCTGGGCAACATGAGCCCCGAATTCGGTTCCACCGCAGCGATTTTCCCGATCGACCAAGAAACCATCGACTACCTGAAGTTCACCGGCCGCAAGCCCGATCGGCTGGCGCTGGTCGAGGCCTACGCCAAAGAGCAGGGCATGTGGCACGACCCCAAACACGAGCCCAAGTACTCGGAATACCTGGAGCTCAACCTGGCCGATGTGGTGCCGTCGATCGCCGGGCCCAAGCGTCCGCAGGATCGAATCGCGTTGTCCGACGCCAAATCCACGTTCCGCGAGCAGATCCCCAACTACGTCGGCGATGACCCCGACAAGAACGACTACTCGAAGCTGGACGAGGCGGTCGACGAGACGTTCCCGGCCAGCGACCCGGGGCAACTGAGCAACGGTCACGCAGACGACCACAAACCGGTGGAGTCGGCCGCTACGCACGCCAAGGGGCGGGTGAGCAACCCGGTGACGGTGAAGTCCGACGAACTCGGCGAGTTCGAGCTCGACCACGGCGCGGTGGTGATCGCCGCGGTCACATCGTGCACCAACACCTCCAATCCCGAGGTGATGCTGGGCGCGGCGCTGCTCGCCCGCAACGCCGTGGACAAGGGACTGGCCTCCAAGCCGTGGGTGAAGACCTCGATGGCGCCGGGCTCGCAGGTGGTCAGCGACTACTACGACAAGGCCGGTCTGTGGCCGTATTTGGAGAAGCTCGGCTTCTATCTGGTCGGCTATGGCTGCACCACCTGCATCGGCAACTCGGGTCCGCTGCCGGACGAGATTTCGAAGGCGGTCAACGACAACGACCTCTCGGTGGCGGCCGTGCTGTCGGGCAACCGGAACTTCGAGGGCCGCATCAACCCCGACGTGAAGATGAACTATCTCGCGTCGCCGCCGCTGGTGATCGCCTACGCATTGGCCGGGACCATGGACTTCGACTTCGAATCCGAGCCGCTCGGCAAAGACAAGGACGGCAACGACGTCTTCCTCAAAGACATCTGGCCGTCGCAGAAGGACGTCTCGGACACCATCGCCTCGGCGATCAACCAAGAGATGTTCACCAAGAACTACGCCGACGTCTTCAGGGGTGACGAGCGGTGGCGCAACCTACCGACCCCGAGCGGCAATACCTTTGAGTGGGACGGAGACTCGACCTACGTGCGCAAGCCTCCCTACTTCGAAGGGATGTCGGCCGAACCCGAACCGGTCAGCGACATCAGCGGCGCCCGGGTGCTTGCGCTGCTGGGCGACTCGGTGACCACCGACCACATCTCCCCCGCCGGCAGCATCAAGCCGGGCACCCCGGCGGCGCAGTACCTCGACGAGCACGGCATCGACCGCAAGGACTACAACTCCTTTGGTTCCCGGCGTGGCAACCACGAGGTGATGATTCGTGGCACGTTCGCAAACATCCGGCTACGCAACCTACTGCTCGATGACGTGGCCGGTGGATACACCCGCGACTTCACCCAGGACCCCGAAAATGGAGAAGCTCCGCAGGCGTTCATCTATGACGCTGCGCAAAACTATGCGGCGCAAAACATTCCGCTGGTGGTGCTGGGCGGCAAGGAGTACGGATCGGGTTCGTCGCGAGACTGGGCGGCCAAGGGCACGCTGCTGCTGGGCGTGCGGGCGGTGATCGCCGAATCATTCGAGCGCATCCACCGCTCCAACCTGATCGGCATGGGCGTGATCCCGCTGCAGTTCCCCGAAGGCGAGTCGGCTTCGTCGCTGGGGCTGGACGGCACCGAGGTCTTCGACATCACCGGTATCGAGGCGCTCAACGACGGCAAGACACCCAAGACGGTGCACGTCAAGGCCAGCAAGGATGCCGGCGGGGACGCCGACAAAAAAGCAGTCGAGTTCGACGCGGTAGTGCGCATCGACACCCCGGGTGAAGCCGACTACTACCGCAACGGCGGCATCCTGCAGTACGTGCTGCGCAACATGCTCAAGTCTGGCTGACCGCGGACACCCCGTGCCCAAGGTCAGCGAGGACCATCTGGCGGCTCGCCGCCGTCAGATCCTCGACGGTGCTCGCCGTTGCTTTGCCGAACATGGCTATGACAGAGCCACCGTGCGGCGGCTGGAACAGGCGATCGGGATGTCGCGCGGTGCGATCTTCCACCACTTCCGGGATAAGGACGCGCTGTTTTTCGCGCTGGCACACGAAGATGCCGAGCGGATGGCCGACGTCGCGTCCCGCGAGGGCCTGATCCAGGTGATGCGCGACATGCTCGCCGCGCCCGACCAGTACGACTGGCTGTCGACCAGGCTGGAGATCGCACGCAAGCTGCGCAACGACCCGGCATTCAGCCGCGGATGGGCGGAGCGCTCCGCGGAGCTGGCAGCGGCGACGACCGATCGGCTGCGCCGGCAGAAGGAGGCACACCGGGTGCGCGACGACGTACCCGGCGACGTGTTGCAGTGCTACCTGGAACTGGTTCTCGACGGACTGGTAGCCCGGCTGGCATCCGGCGAAGATTCGCAACGGCTGTCCGCGGTCCTCGACCTGGTGGAGAACTCGGTGCGCCGCAATGATTCTGGGCCGCGAGCGAAACGGCACTGCGACTGAGGGGAGGACATATCGCAGTGACGTTACGTTCGCTCGGGCCCGCCGGGCGGGTCTATCGGGAACGAGAGGTGTGGTTGGGCCCGCCGCGGCTGCGCATCGTGGTACCCGACTCAACCAGCATGCTGTGAATCGATCCGTACGACCTGCCGGTAGTGGCAACCAGATTGCGGATACTTGCTCCGCCTTCATAGGCGTTGCGTAGCTCGTGCAGCACCTGGTCGCGCGTATTTTTCGACTTTCTCACTGGGGCCCTCCACGCTTGAGACACGATCCCAATCACATAGAGTAAGAACCCACCGGCACCGCGTGGGGGATTTCGCCGAAATCGCCTGCGGCAACATCAAGATCAAGCCAGCTCGATCAGATCCCGATACTCGTCGGACCAATAGTCCTCGGTGCCGTCGGGCAACAGCACGACACGTTGGGGATCGAGCGCCTCGGCCGCCCCGGGGTCGTGCGTCACCAGCACCACCGCGCCGCGATAGCTGCGCAGCGCGTCGAGCACCTGCTCGCGCGACGCGGGGTCCAGATTGTTGGTCGGTTCGTCGAGCAGCAGAACGTTCGCAGTGGACGCCACCAGGCCGGCCAGCGCGAGGCGCGTCTTCTCCCCACCGGACAGGGTGCCGGCCGGTTGGTCGAGCTGCGGACCGCTGAACATGAAAGCCCCGAGCAGGCCGCGTAGATCCTGCTCGCCGGATTCGGGTGCGGCATGCCGGACGTTCTCCCAGACCGTTGCGTCGTCGTCGAGGGTGTCGTGCTCCTGCGCGAAATACCCGATCCGCAAACCGTGTCCTGGCTCAAGCCCCCCGGTGTCGGGATTCTCGACGCCGGCCAGCAATCGCAGCAACGTGGTCTTGCCGGCGCCGTTGAGCCCCAGCACGACAACCCGCGAGCCGCGGTCGATCGCCAGATCGACACCGGTGAATACTTCCAGCGATCCGTATGACTTGCTCAGCCCTTTGGCCACCAGCGGTGTGCGTCCGCAGGGGGCCGGGGTAGGAAATTTGATGCGGGCCACCTTCTCGGCGACCCGCTCCTCATCGAGTGCGGCCATCATGCGATCGGCACGGCGCAACATGTTTTGGGCCGCAACGGCTTTGGTGGCTTTGGCGCCCAGTTTGGCGGCCTGCGTACGGAGTGCGGCGGCCTTGCGTTCGGCGTTCACGCGTTCCCGGCGGCGGCGCTGTTCGTCGGTGGCCCGGGCGTCGAGATATTTCTGCCAGCCCATGTTGTAGACGTCGACCTCGCCGCGCACGGCGTCCAGAAACCAGACGCGGTTGACGACATCGGCGATCAAGTCCACGTTGTGGCTGATGACCACCAGCCCTCCAGTGTGTCCCCGCAGGAAATCCCGCAACCAGCCAAGCGAATCCGCGTCGAGGTGGTTGGTCGGCTCGTCCAGCAACAGCGTGGTCGAAGAACCCGCGCCGGTGTCGGACGCGGCGAACAGGATGCGCGCCAGCTCTACCCGGCGGCGTTGCCCACCGGACAGCGTGCGCAGTTGCTGCGTCAACACCCGTTCCGGCAAGCCCAGACTCGCGCAGATCCGGCCGGCTTCGCTCTCGGCGCCATAGCCGCCCAACGCCACGAACCGCTCCTCCAGCTGCCCGTAGCGACGGATCGCGCGGTCCCGCGCGTCGTCGTCGGCGACCTCGGCCATCAACGCTTGCTGCTTTTCCAGATCGGTGAGCAACACATCCAATCCGCGGGCCGACAGTACCCGGTCGCGGGCCAGCACCTCGAGATCGCCCTCTTTGGGATCCTGTGGCAGGTAACCGATTTCGCCGGTACGGGTGACCGATCCGGCATACGGTTCGCGCTCGCCGGCCAGGATGCGCAGAGTGGTGGTCTTGCCCGCGCCGTTGCGCCCGACCAGCCCGATGCGGTCGCCGGGCTGCACACGCAGATCCGGGCCGTCGGGTGAGAGCAAGATGCGCGCACCAGCGCGGACCTCAAGGTCCGTAGCCGTGATCACGATCGCTCTCCTGGAATAGAGGTTATTTGTCGTCGGTGAAGACCGGCGGTCGCCGTTCTGCGCGCGCGGCAACCGCTTCTTCGAAGTTGGCGGTGAGCAGACGGACGAAAAGCTGTCCCAAGCCTTCGGCTTGCATGTGCCCTTCCAGGCTACCGGCGTCTAATCCACTCCAGAGTGTGCGCTTGGTCAACTCGATTCCCGGCCGCGAGAACGAAGCCATCCGGGCCGCGATCGCATAGCAGGTGTCCAGCAGCTGGCCTTCCGGCACCTGACACGACACCAGCCCGATGCGCTCGGCTTCCTCGGCGGAAACGTCGCGACCGGTCAGCATGATCTCGAAAGCGCGCGACGATCCGATGGCCCTGGGCAACAGGTAGCTCAGCCCGAGTTCGCTGGCGGTCAGCCCGTTGTTGATGCCTGCGGCGCGGAAATAGGCGTTCGTCGACGCCACCCGGATGTCGGCGGCCAGCGCGAGGCAGAGCCCACCGCCGATCGCCGGGCCGTTGACCGCCGCGATCACCGGTTGGTGTAACCGCCGCAGCGCCATGATGGCGTCGTCGAGCACTTCCATGGAGCGCAGCGCGTAGGTCGGGCGGGTCAACCCGTCGATGTTGGGCACCGTGCCGGCGGATTTATGATCGGCGCCCGAGGAAAACCCTGGGCCCGCCCCGGTCAGCACGACCACGCGCACGGAGTTGTCGTAGGTGACCTTCTCGAGAGCCTCTTTGAGGGGCACCATGACGTCGAACGCCATGGAGTTCATCCGCTCGGGCCGATTGAGGGTTATCAGTGCGACGCCGGGCCGCGGCTGTTCGACGAGTACCAAACTCACCCGTGAACGGTAGCGCGCACCCACAAAAAACGGGGTGTCAGCCTTGCTCGGCTTGAGCGGCCCCATCGTCCGAGACGTCGAAGGCCTTGATTTGCTGTACCAAGTCCTCCAGCGCTGCCGGCGGCAGGGCCCCGGCCTGGTTGAAGAGCAGCTTGCCCTCCTTGAAGGCCATCAGTGTGGGAATTGACCGGATCTGGGCGGCCGCTGCCAGCTGTTCTTCGGCTTCGGTATCGACCTTGGCGTGCACGATGTCGGGGTGTTTCTCCGATGAAGCCTGGAAGGTCGGCCCGAACTGGCGGCATGGTCCGCACCAGGAAGCCCAGAAATCGACGAGGACGATGTCGTTGCCCTCGATGGTCTCGTTGAACTGTTCAGCAGTGAGATCACGTGTTGTCACAACCGGGCTAACGCCCGGAGCTGCTCTGATGTTCCCGGGCCAGGATCCGGGCTTAGCGCGCCGGCGACACCCAGCGGCAGCTGCCCGAACAGATCCCACACCACCTGGTCGCAGCCGCTTGCCTTGTGCCATAGGCCAATTCAATGGCATAGCGGGTGACAGCGAAGGTTACGGTTGCGTACGTTTTCCCACGTCGGACACACTTAGGGCGGACGACCCGCCTGCTAAGGAACCAGCGAGGGAATTGCCTTGGGCCACTACATCCCTAATGTGCGCGATCTGGAGTTCAACCTGTTCGAGGTTCTTGATATAGGCGCCGTCCTCGGCACCGGGCAGTTCAGCGACCTCGACGCTGATACGGTCCGCACGATATTGACCGAAGCCGCTCGCCTGGCCGAAGGCCCGGTCGCCGAATCCTTCGCCTTTGCCGATCGCAACCCGCCCGTATTCGACCCGGACGCCCACACCATCAGCGTGGCGCCCGAGCTGGGCAAAACGGTGCAAGCGATCAAAGAGGCAGGCTGGTGGCGGCTGGGTATAGCAGAAGAGATCGGCGGCATGCCCGCGCCCGCGCCCTTGGCGTGGGCGATCAACGAAATGATCATCTGCGCCAATCCCGCTGCGAACTTCTACAACCTGGGCCCTGTGCTGGCTCAGGCGCTCTACATCGAGGGCAACGAACAGCAGCGGCAATGGGCGGCGGTCGGTGTCGAGCGCGGCTGGCAGGCCACCATGGTGCTCACCGAACCCGACGCGGGCTCCGATGTCGGGGCCGGCCGTACGAAAGCCGTCGAGCAACCGGACGGCACCTGGCATATCGCCGGGGTCAAACGGTTCATCTCGGGTGGAGACGTGGGCAACACCGCCGAGAACATCTTCCACCTCGTGCTGGCCCGGCCCGAAGGCGCCGGTCCGGGCACCAAGGGGTTGAGCCTGTTCTATGTCCCCAACTACCTTTTCGACCCCGACACGTGCGAACTCGGTCCCCGCAATGGGGTTTTCGCGACCGGGCTGGAACACAAGATGGGTATCAAGTCCTCCCCGACGTGCGAAATGACTTTTGGGGCCACCGACGTGCCCGCCGTCGGCTATCTGGTCGGCGGCGTGCACAACGGGATCGCGCAGATGTTCACCGTGATCGAGCACGCCCGCATGACGATTGGCGTCAAGGCCGCCGGCACCTTGTCGACGGGCTACCTGAACGCTCTGGCCTTTGCCAAGGAGCGGGTGCAGGGTGCTGATCTCACCCAGATGGCCGACAAGACCGCGCCGCGGGTCACGATCATGCACCACCCCGATGTGCGGCGCAGCCTGATGACACAGAAGGCGTACGCCGAGGGTCTGCGGGCGCTGTATCTTTACGCGGCTGCCCACCAGGACGATGATGTCGCACAACGGGTTTCGCGCGCAGATCATGACATGGCGCACCGCGTGGACGACCTTCTGCTGCCGATCGTCAAAGGGGTCAGCTCGGAACGGGCTTACGAGATACTGACGGAGTCGCTGCAAACGCTGGGTGGCTCGGGCTTCCTGATCGACTATCCGCTGGAGCAGTACATCCGCGATTCCAAGATCGATTCGCTCTACGAGGGCACCACCGCCATTCAGGCGCTGGACTTCTTCTTCCGCAAGATCGTCCGTGACCGCGGCGAAGCCCTGCAGTTTGTGACAGCTCAGATCAGCCACACCATCGATACCTGTGATAAAGCGCTGAAACCGCTGGCCGAGTTGCTCCAAACCGCGCTGGACGACACCACGGCGATGACGGCCGCTCTGACCGGATTCCTCATGTCCGCCACACAGCGCCCAACCGACATTTACAAGGTCGGGCTGGGATCGGTGCGATATCTGCTCGCCGTCGGCGACGTGCTCATCGGCTGGCGCTTGCTGGCGCAAGCCAGCATCGCGCACGCCGCGCTGGCCAATGGGCCGGCGAAGAGCGACGAAGCGTTCTATCAAGGCAAGGTCGCGACTGCGGCGTTCTTCGCCAAGAACATGCTTCCGAAGCTGACCTCGCTGCGCCAAGTCATCGAGGCCATCGACGACGAGATCATGCACCTTTCCGAAGACGCTTTCTAAAAGGCAGAACTCACACAGCGCAGGCACAGCTTGAGCGGGTACATCTTTTCGTGGTCCAACCACGATGGGAGAAACCTTGATGCCGGTCAGCTGTCATACGCCTCGCCTTACCCGGTTCGCCATCCTCGCCGTTACGGGCGCCGCCGCCCTGTCCGTCGCGGCCTGCGGTTCGTCGAACAAGTCGAGTCCGACGTCAACGTCAACGTCCACCTCTACGTCGACGGTGACGTCGACGAGCACATCGCCGGCACCCGCTCAAGGCGAAGCGCAGCTCAATGGCCTGATCGCATCGGTGGCGGGCAACTCGATCCAGGTCACCAAAGAAGACAACACCAACGCCGCGGTGAACTTCACCTCGACGACCAAAGTCACCGAGGTCGCTCCGGCCACACTGAGTGATGTCACCTCGGGCAGCTGCATCATCGTGCGGCCCACCAAGGAAATCCAGGGCAACCAGCCGGCAAGCGCGGAGTCCGTCCGGGTCAGCCCGTCGGTCAACGGCACCTGCCCGCCGGCCAAGGGGTCCGGGCAGGGTTCCACCACCAGCACGCCACCTCCCGGTTCACCGACGCCGGCGCCCGCCAAGCCAAAGCCGCTACGGGGCTCGGTTGCCTCGGTGACGGGTAGCACCATCACCGTCGCGGGGACCGATACCAGCGGCAACACCACGCAGACAGCCGTGACGGTCGACGACAAGACCAAGTACTCTAAGCTGACAACCGCCACACCTGACGCGATTGCGCAGGGCAAATGCGTCAACGCGCGCGGAGCCCTGGACAACGGCGGCACGCTGCAGGCGACGACGATCAAGCTGCGACCGGCCAACGGCGCCAAATGCGGGGGTCCTGCCAAGCCGCCCCATGGTGGGTGATTGCCCTCACATAAGACGAACGCAGTGGTGAGAAACCGCGCTCCGGTGGGTATCCGATTGCGCAGGTTAAACGGGCGATCGGAGAAACGTCGATGCCTACCATCTCGAGCAAACCCCGGCTAGCGCGATTCGCGGTCCTCGGGGTTTTCGTCGTCATCGCGCTGAGCGTCGCCATGTGCGGCCCCTCCGATAACACGTCGAGTACAAGCAACCCGGGAAAGCCGACCGTAACCGCGGTCCCGCCGAGCTCAGCACCGAGCGCCGCACCCCCACCGGAGCCCGCACCACCTCCGGTGGGCAAGGACTACGTTGAGGGCCTGGTCGAGTCGGTATCGGGCAACACGATCCAGCTCAGGACACGGACCGGGTCTGCGACGGCGGACTTCACACCGTCGACACAGGTCGCCGAGGTGACTCCGGCGCAGCTGAGCGACGTCACCCCCGGCAGTTGCGTCAACGTGCGTGCTACCCCGCAGAGCGCTCCAACCGGTGGTGGGATCACTGCGCAAGCCGTGACGATCGCCGGAGCCATCGACGGCAAATGCCCGCCGCCCGCCGGCTTTTTCGGCACGGTCGCCTCGGTCTCAGGTAACACCATCGCCGTCAACGGCTTGGGCCCCGGCGGTCCGACCGCTCCTACCAATGTGACCGTCGCCAACACGACCTCCTACAGCAAGCAGACACCGAGCAGCACTCAGGCGATCGTGCACGGTAAATGCATGGGCGCTCACGGAACGCAAGATGGCGGCGTGCTGCACGCGACGATGATCAGCCTCGAAGCGTGCCCACCGATGGGGCACCCGCACCACCACCTGCACCTGCCCCACCTCCCCTTCCACCTTTAGCGGCGGGAAGCTACGAATCCGCTTGAGTGCGCGCCGAATTCAGACTGTGAAGCCGAGGGCACGCAGTTGCTCGCGCCCGTCGTCGGTGATCTTGTCCGGGCCCCACGGCGGGTTCCACACCCAGTTGATCCGCAGGTCGCTGACCAGACCGCTGCCGACCAGGGCGCTGCGCGACTGATCCTCGATGACGTCGGTCAGCGGGCAGGCGGCGGACGTCAACGTCATGTCGATCAGGGCGACGGTTCCTTCGTCGCCTTCCTCGATGTCCAGGCCGTAGACCAGCCCCAGATCGACGACGTTGATCCCCAGTTCCGGGTCGACGACATCGCGCATCGCCTCCTCGACGTCGGCAAGCAGTTCGTCTTGGGCGGTCGTTTCGCTCATGCTCCGTCGCTTCCATCTGTCGGTTGCACACCGGCCCGAGCCGGCGCATGCTTTTCCGCATTGGCCTGGGCCAGTGCGTCTTTGAAGGCCATCCAACCCAGCAACGCGCATTTCACTCGCGCCGGGTATTTGGCCACACCCGCGAAGGCGACGCCGTCGCCCAGCACATCCTCGTCACCCTCGACGGTTCCCCGCGAGGAGACCATTTCGGTAAACGCGGTGATGGTCTTGAGTGCCTCGCCAACGCTGTAACCGATCACCTGCTGAGTGAGCACCGAGGTGGACGCCTGGCTGATCGAGCAGCCTTGCCCGTCGTAGGAGACGTCCGCGACGGTCTCGCCGTCGTCGGACAATGTCACGCGCAGGGTGACCTCGTCACCGCAGACCGGGTTGACGTGAAAGACCTGCGCGCCGAACGGCTCCCGCAGTCCGCGGTGTTGCGGGTGTTTGTAATGATCGAGGATCACGTCGTGGTAGATCTGTTCGAGACGCAACGTCAGCCTCTCCCAAAGAAGTCCAGGGCCCGTCGCACGCCGGCCACCAGTCGATCGACCTCGTCGGCGGTGTTGTACACCGCGAACGATGCCCGCGCGGTCGCGGCCAGGCCGAACCTGCGGTGCAGCGGCAGCGCGCAGTGGTGCCCGACTCGTACCGCGACGCCGTCGTCATCGAGCACCTGCCCGACGTCGTGGGCGTGCACGCCGTCGACGACGAACGCCACTGGCGAGCCGCGGTTTTCCATCGATGTCGGGCCGACGATGCGCACGCCGTCGATACCGGACAGGCCGTCGATGGTCGCGGCGACCAGCTCGCGTTCGTGGGCGTCGACGGCGTCCATGCCGATGGCGCCGAGATAACGGGCCGCCGCGGCCAGCCCGACCACCTGGGAAGTCATCGGAGTGCCCGCCTCGAACCGCTGCGGCACCGGCGCGTACGTGGAGGCTTCCATGGCCACGTTCTCGATCATCGAACCGCCGGTGAGGAACGGCGGCATCGCCGATAACAGCTCACCGCGACCGTACAACACACCGATCCCGTTGGGGCCCAGCATTTTATGCCCGGAGAACGCGGCGAAGTCGACATCGAGCGCATGGAGGTCGACCGTCTGATGCGGCACCGATTGGCAAGCGTCAAGCACGGTCAGCGCGCCCACCGCCCTGGCCCTGGCGACCAGCTCGGCTACCGGTGCCAACGCACCGGTCACATTGGAATGGTGGCTGAACGCAACGACTTTGACGCGCTCGTCGAGCTGCAGCGAGTCCAGGTCGATACGCCCGTCGTCAGTGACGCCGTACCAGCGCAACGTGGCCCCGGTGCGGCGGGCCAGCTCCTGCCACGGGACCAGGTTGGCGTGGTGCTCCAGCTCGGTGGTGACAATGAC
>DASZLQ010000308.1:0-6617 GCA_035552295.1 Mycobacterium sp.
CGCAAGGCGATGGAGGAACTGCACCGCATCCGCAAAGACGGTGAGGCCGGCGAAGACGAGGTCGCGAGGGCGGAAAAGGACCTGGACAAGACCACACATCAGTACGTGGCCCAGGTAGACGAGCTGGTCAAGCACAAAGAAGGCGAGCTGCTGGAGGTCTAGCGGCCGCTCAGCAACTAACTCCGTGGCATCCAACTACGCCGGCGCAGGCACCCCGCCCGACGAGCCGGCGCGTGGGGCCAACAACACCATGCAGCAGCCGGCGAAGAAGACGTCCCGGGCGGGACGCGATCTGCCCGCCGCGATCGCGGTGGGGCTGTTTACCGGTGGACTTATCGTCGCGACGCTGGTGTTCGCGCCGCGCTACTGGGTGGTCCTGTGCTCCGGGGCGATTTTGATCGCCAGCCATGAGGTGGTGCGGCGGCTGCGCGAAGCCGGCTATGTCATTCCGGTCATCCCGCTGCTGATCGGCGGCCAGGTCACCGTCTGGCTGACGTGGCCATTTGGCGCCCGAGGCGCGTTGGCCGGTTTCGGCGCCATGGTGGTGGTCTGCATGTTCTGGCGGCTGTTCATGCACGACGAAAGCAGGCACCACGATCCGGCCGCAGGTCCGCCACCCCCGTCGAATTACCTGCGGGACGCGTCGGCCACGATCTTTCTGGCCGCATGGGTCCCGCTGTTCGCCTCCTTCGCCGCGTTGCTGGTCTACCACCCCAAGGAAGGCGCCGGGCGGGTGTTCTGCCTGATGATGACCGTCGTTGCTTCCGACGTGGGTGGCTACGCCGTGGGGGTGCTGTTCGGAAAGCATCCGATGGTTCCGGCGATCAGCCCGAAGAAGTCCTGGGAGGGGCTGGCCGGATCGCTGGTCTGCGGCATCACCGCCGCGATCCTGACCGCGACCTTCCTGGCAGGCAAATCGATATGGATCGGCGCGCTGCTGGGTCTGGTGCTTGTGCTCACCTCCACACTTGGCGACCTGGTGGAGTCTCAGGTCAAGCGCGACCTCGGCATCAAGGACATGGGCCGGCTACTACCCGGTCATGGTGGCCTGATGGACCGCCTCGACGGTGTGCTCCCGTCGGCCGTCGCGGCCTGGACAGTGCTGACGCTGCTTCCTTAGGCGTTGTTGGGAGGCGTTGTTGGGAGGCGTTGTTGGGCCCAAACGCTGTCTTGGCCGATACTGAACAGGTCATGGTCCAAGAGCTGGTTTTCGACGAGCCGCGCCCGAGCAGGCCTCCGCGGCACCTGGCCGACCTCGACGCGGCGGGCCGCACGTCGGCCGTCGCGGCGTTGGGCTTGCCGGCGTTTCGGGCCAAACAGCTCGCGCACCAGTACTACGGCCGGTTGATCGCTGACCCGCGACAGATGACCGACCTCCCGGCGGCCGTGCGCGATCAGATCGCCGAGACGATGTTCCCGAAGCTGCTCACCGCAGCCGCCGAAGTCACCTGTGATGCGGGCCAGACTCGAAAGACGGTGTGGCGAGCCATAGATGGCGCCACCATCGAGTCGGTTCTGATGCGCTACCCGCAGCGCAATACGGTGTGCATTTCGTCGCAGGCCGGCTGCGGCATGGCCTGTCCGTTCTGCGCGACGGGTCAGGGCGGATTGACCCGCAACCTGTCGACCGGGGAGATCCTCGAGCAGGTGCGTGCGGGCGCCGCGGCGCTGCGCGACGACTTCGGCCCCCCAAGTCAGCGGCTGTCGAACGTGGTTTTCATGGGCATGGGGGAGCCGCTGGCCAACTACGCCAGGGTGCTGGCCGCGGTGCGGCGCATCGTCGAGGCGCCGCCCCACGGTTTTGGTATCTCGGCCCGATCGGTGACGGTGTCGACGGTGGGTCTGGTCCCGGCGATCCGCAAGCTTGCCGACGAAAGGCTGGGAGTGACTCTGGCGTTGTCGCTGCACGCGCCCGACGACGAGCTGCGCGACACGCTGGTTCCGGTGAACAACCGCTGGAAGATCGGCGAGGCTCTTGATGCCGCCCGGTACTACGCCGACATGACGGGGCGGCGGGTATCTGTCGAGTACGCACTGATCCGCGACGTCAACGATCAACCGTGGCGAGCCGACCTGCTCGGCAAACGGCTGCATCGAGCCCTCGGGCCGCTGGTGCACGTGAACCTGATTCCGCTCAACCCGACCCCGGGCAGCGACTGGGACGCCAGCCCCAAGGAGGCGGAGCGGGAGTTCGTCCGGCGGATCCGATCGAAAGGAGTGTCATGCACTGTGCGAGATACCCGAGGCCGGGAGATCAGTGCCGCTTGCGGCCAGCTGGCCGCGCAGGCTTGACCCGGCCTGCTGAACCGCGGTGACGCCCAGCGCGTCTTTAAGAAAGAACCAGCAAATGAGGCCAGCAAATGAGGAACGCCATGATTCGCCTGTTGTCCCCGCTCAGATTGTTTGCCGTAGCGGTGTTCGCCGCCGCCTTGATATTCGGGCTGGCCGAGGCACCGCATGCGAAGGCCGCCGACGACCGTCTGCAGTTCACCGCGACCACCCTCAGCGGTGCGCCGTTCAACGGCGCCAGCCTGCAGGGCAAGCCGGCGGTGCTGTGGTTCTGGACGCCGTGGTGTCCGTTCTGCAACGCCGAAGCTCCCGGCGTCAGCCAGGTCGCGGCGGCCAATCCCGGAGTCGCCTTCGTCGGAGTCGCCGCGCACTCGGAGGTCGCTGCGATGCAGAATTTCGTCTCCAAATACAACCTGAACTTCCCCAATCTCAATGACGCTGACGGTTCGATCTGGGCGCGGTACAACGTGCCCTGGCAGCCGGCCTATGTGTTCTATCGATCCGACGGCAGCTCGACATTCGTCAACAACCCGACCTCGGCCATGCCACAAGAGGAGCTGGCGGGCCGAGTGGCCGCGCTGACGCACTAACCCGGTGAACCAGGGCCTCATAGGTCTGGCCTTCGCCGCCGGATTGGTGGCGGCTCTCAACCCTTGCGGGTTTGCCATGCTGCCCGCGTACCTACTTCTGGTGGTACGCGGGCAGCGCTCCGGTGCACAGTCGTCGGCGGCTCGGGCCTGGGCGCCGATCGGCCGTGCCCTGGCGGCGACCGTCGGGATGGCACTCGGCTTCGTGACGGTATTCGGGGTGTTCGGAGCGCTGACCATATCGGCGGCCACGACGGTGCAGCGATACCTGCCGTACGGGACGGTGGTGATCGGCGTTGTGCTTGTCGCCCTTGGGGTTTGGCTGCTGTCGGGTCGGGAGCTGGCCGCGATCACGCCGCGGCCGGTGGGCCCGCGCTGGGCACCGAATGCGCGGCAGCGGTCTCGGCTAGTGGGTATGTACACCTACGGCGTCAGCTATGCGATTGCCTCGCTGTCGTGCACCGTCGGCCCGTTTCTGGCGGTCACCGGTGCAGGCTTTCGGGGCGGATCGGTTGTCACCGGTGTGGCGATCTACGTGGCCTATGTCGCGGGCCTGACGTCCGTCGTCGGCGTGCTTGCCATCGCTGCCGCCATGGGCGGTTCGGCGTTGGCCGAACGCTTGCGGCGAATCCTGCCGTTCGTCAACCGGATCAGTGGCGTGCTGCTGGTGCTGGTCGGTCTTTACGTGGCCTACTACGGCGTCTACGAGCTGCGCTTGTTCAACACCCGGGCGAATCCGCACGACGCGGTGATCACCGCCGCCGGACGCCTGCAAGGGGTGCTGGCCGGCTGGGTGCACCAGCATGGCGGATGGCCGTGGGCTGTGGCGTTGTTCGTGCTGATTGCCGGCGCCCTGGCCGGCGCCTGGTACCGGCGGGCGCGGCGCTGAAAACAGCATCCGACAGCGAGCCCCGATTACCTGATCCAGCCGCGCCGGCGGCCCCACAAGTCGCGCACCAGAACAACGAGCGTGAGGGCGGCAAACCCGATCAGGAACCAGTTCTCGACATGGCCGACGTGGTTGCCGCGCAGCATCGCGAGCAGGAATACGAAGCCGAACACCCCGACGCCTTGCCAGGTGCGGTGGTTGATCCGGCTCCACCCCCACGCTGCGGATGGCACCTCGGCGGGGTCGACGCCGTTGTAGTGCTCCACCTCGGTACTGGCCACGGCGATTCCCTTCGGATCGGATCGGCTTCTCAAGTGGAGATTCTGGCATACCCGCTGCGAGGCTCCGCAGGCATCGGGGCGGGGGCACAATGAATGGGTGACCGCCCCGACCGCCGAAGGACACGCGCAGGGCCGGCTGCGCGTGCTGGTGTTGGGCAGTACCGGCTCAATTGGCACTCAGGCGCTGGAAGTCATCGCCGCCAACCCAGACCGCTTTGAGGTGGTCGGGCTGGCCGCCGGGGGCGCCAATGTGGACACGCTGCTGCGGCAGCGCGCCGAGACCGGGGTCAGCAACATTGCCATCGCCGACGACCGCGCGGCCCGGCTGGTCGGCGACGTGCCCTTCCGCGGTCCCGAAGCGGTGACTCGGTTGGTCGAGGAGACCGAGGCCGACGTCGTGCTCAATGCGCTGGTCGGAGCGCTGGGTCTGCGGCCGACACTGGCAGCTCTGGCGTCGGGCGCCCGGCTGGCCCTGGCCAACAAGGAATCGCTGGTCGCCGGCGGTCCGCTGGTCCTGCAAGCGGCGCGGCCGGGTCAGATCGTGCCCGTCGACTCCGAGCACTCCGCGCTGGCCCAGTGCCTGCGCGGCGGTGACCCCGACGAGGTCGCCAAGCTGGTGCTGACCGCCTCGGGTGGGCCGTTTCGCGGCTGGGCCGCCGCCGACCTCGAGGGCGTCACCCCCGAGCAGGCCGGCGCCCACCCGACCTGGTCGATGGGCCCGATGAACACGCTGAACTCGGCGTCGCTGGTCAACAAAGGGCTCGAGCTCATCGAGACCCACCTGCTGTTCGGCATTCCCTACGACCGCATCGAGGTCGTGGTGCACCCGCAGTCGATAGTTCATTCAATGGTCACGTTCATCGATGGTTCGACGATCGCCCAGGCCAGCCCCCCGGACATGAAACTGCCCATTTCGCTGGCGTTGGGGTGGCCACGGCGGGTGAGCGGTGCCGCCCCTGCCTGCGACTTCGCTACCGCTTCGACCTGGGAATTCGAGTCATTGGACAGCGACGTCTTCCCGGCGGTCGAGCTGGCCCGGCGGGCCGGCCAGACCGGGGGCTGCATGACCGCCGTCTACAACGCGGCCAATGAAGAGGCAGCAGAAGCGTTCCTTAACGGGCGGCTCGGCTTCCCCGCCATCGTGAGAACGATCGCCGACGTGCTGCACGCCGCCGACCAATGGGCGCCCCAGTTGGGGGAAGTACCCGCTACCGTGGATGACGTACTGGACGCGCAGCGCTGGGCACGGGAGCGAGCGCAGCGCGCTATCACAACTGCGAGCCCCGCGGGAGTCTGAAGAGAAGGCTTCCGCCATGGTCTTAGAAAGGTCCTAGCAGCGAAGATGATGTTCGCAATCGGCATTGTGCTGTTCGCGCTCGCCATCCTGATCTCGGTGGCTCTGCACGAGTGCGGCCACATGTGGGTCGCCCGCGCCACCGGCATGAAGGTGCGCCGGTATTTCGTCGGCTTCGGGCCCACCCTGTGGTCCACCCGGCGCGGCGAAACCGAGTACGGCGTCAAAGCCGTTCCACTGGGCGGCTTCTGCGACATCGCCGGGATGACCCCGGTCGAGGATCTGGCACCCGACGAAGCCGACCGCGCCATGTACAAGCAGGCGACCTGGAGGCGTGTCGCGGTGCTGTTCGCCGGCCCAGGCATGAACTTCGTTATCTGCCTGGTGCTGATCTATGGCATCGCACTGGTCTGGGGGCTGCCGAACCTGCACCCGACCACCAGGGCCGTGGTCGGCGAAACCGCTTGTGTCGCACCGGAAACAGCGCCGGGCAAAATTGGCGACTGCACCGGGGCGGGCCCGGCGGCACTGGCTGGAATTCGCGCCGGTGACGTCGTCGTCAAGGTCGGCGACACCCCGGTGTCCACCTTCGAGGACATGGCCGCCGCGGTGCGGAAATTGCACGGCACCGTCCCGGTCGTCGTCGAGCGTGGCGGCACGATGATCACCACCTACGTCGACGTCACGCCCACCCAACGCTTCCTGACCAATGGGGCCAATGGGCAGAGCGGTCAACCCCAGGCCGCGACGGTCGGCGCCATCGGGGTGGGCGCCGTCAAGGCCGCGCCCGCGCACTACGGGGTGGTCTCTGCGCTACCCGCGACCTTCGCGTTCACCGGCGACCTGACCGTCGAGGTGGGCAAGGCCCTGGTCACGATACCGACGAAAGTCGGTGCGCTGGTGCACGCCATCGGCGGCGGACAGCGCGACCCGCAGACACCGATGAGCGTCGTCGGAGCCAGCATCGTCGGCGGCGACACCGTCGACCATGGGCTGTGGGTGGCGTTCTGGTTCTTCTTGGCCCAGCTGAACCTCATCCTGGGCGCGATCAACTTGGTGCCGCTGCTGCCCTTCGATGGTGGCCACATCGCGATAGCGGTGTTCGAAAAGATCCGCAACGCCATCCGATCCGCCCGCGGCATGGTCGCGGCTGCGCCGGTGAACTATCTCAAGCTGATGCCCGCGACATACGTGGTGCTGGTGTTCGTGGTCGGCTACATGCTGCTGACCGTGACCGCTGATGTGGTCAACCCGATCCGGATCTTCCAGTAGAGAGA
>DASZLQ010000309.1:0-9482 GCA_035552295.1 Mycobacterium sp.
CGCGCGGCCGGGGCATTGCGAGCCGCCGGTGTGCAGCGCGGCCAGGGTGTGGCGTTTCTCGACAAGAATCACCCCGCCTGCCTGGAAGTCCTCTTCGCCGCCGCGTCGATCGGCGCCGTGACCACCGTCGTCAACTGGCGCGTGATCGGAGACGAACTCGCCCACGTGCTCGACGACTGTGGCGCCCGATTGCTATTCGTCGGGGCCGAGATGCGGCCGGCGGTCGAACCGATCGCTTCGCGAGTCGCTGGCTTGGAACGCATTGTGGTGGTAAGCGGCGACGGCGACGAGTACGAATCCATGCTCGCCGCAGCATCACCCGCACCGACCGACACCGAGGTCGCCGACAGCGCGACCGCATTGGTGATCTACAGCTCGGGCACCACGGGACGGCCGAAGGGCGTCTTGCTGAGCCAGCGCGCGCTGGTCAATCACTCGGCGAACCTGGCACCGGCGTTTCCGTTCGGCGAAGGGGACGCGAATCTCGTTGCCATGCCGCTGTTTCACGTCGGGGGTATCGGATACGCGCTTTTTGGTATCAGGGCAGGGGTGCCGACCATCATGACCCGGGAACCCGACGCCGCGGCTCTGATCGGGGCTGTGCGGGCCGGCGCGACCCACGCCTTCTTCGTGCCCCCGGTGATCGCCCGGTTCCTGGACGCCGGTGAGGCGGCGAGCGCGACGATCTCCGGCTTGAGCCACCTCGTGTACGGAGCCGCGCCCATGCCGCTGCCGTTGCTGCATCGGGCGCTGGCGACATGGCCGGACACGAATTTCGTCCAGGTGTACGGACAGACCGAACTGTGCGGCGCGGTCACCGCCCTGAGTGACGCCGACCACCGCGATGCGGCTCGGCCGGGTTTGCAGCTGTCGGCCGGAAAGGCGGTGCTGGGCACCGAAATCCAGGTCGTTGATCCCGAGACGGACAACCGGTTACCTGCCGGAGAGGCGGGCGAGATCTGGGTGCGAAGCAACCAGAACATGACCGGCTACCTGAATCGGCCAGAGGCCACCGCCGACACGATTGCCGCCGACGATTGGGTGCGGACCGGCGACATCGGGCACCTCGACGCCGAAGGCTACATCTACATCGAGGACCGGCTGAAGGACATGGTCATCACCGGCGGTGAGAACGTATACGGACCGGAGGTTGAAAGCGTGCTCATAAGGCATCCCGCCGTCACCGACGCCGCCATCATCGGTGTGCCCGACGACTACTGGGGCGAATCCGTGAAGGCGATCGTGGTGACCACAGGCGAGGTCAATCCCGGCGAGATCATCGAGTTCTGCCGCCGGCATCTGGCCGCCTACAAATGCCCCCGAACCGTCGACTTCATGCCGGAGCTGCCCCGCAACGCGAGCGGAAAGATCCTCAAAACCGAGCTGCGCGAACCGTATTGGAAAGACCGCACGCGGAACGTATGAGTGATGACATCCGGGTAATAGGCCGGTGGGACTACAGCCGGCCCTCGACACGTAGTTCTGGATGTACCCAATCGGGCGAACGCCGCTCCTTGAACGCGCGGAAGCCCTCCATCGCCTCCGCGTCGCTGAGGCTGGCGGTCATGCCGATGCGGTCGTACAAGCCCAGATAGTTGTCGATGCTGGACTTGATGACGCCGCGCGCCCGTGGCGCGGTTCGACAAGCCTGCGCGAGCAGGTCTTTGGCCGCGGCGAGCAGGCTCTCATGAGGCACAACTCTGGTCACCAGGCCCCAGTCGAGGGCTTCGGCGGCGGACAGCACCCGCCCGGTGAACATCAGGTCCCGGGTGCGTACCGGGCCGATGAGACGCACGAGCATCTGGCTGTAATAGGTGTCGGCGTAGCCGCGGAACAGCTCGGGCACCCGGAAGGTCGCCCGCTCACTGACCACGGACACGTCGCTGCACAACGCGATCTGCATGCCGCCGCCTTGGCATAGCCCGTTGACCGCGGACACGATGGGCTTGCCTGAGGTCCGAACGGCGTCGAACGGCGTGACGTCCATGCCCAGCGCCGAGCCGAAGGTGATCCAGTCGTCGGTGCCTCCCCCACCGCCCATGTCGCCACCGGGCGCGAAGACGTCTGCGGTTCCGGTGATCAGCAGCCCGGCCAGATCCGGATCCTCGTTGAGACGGCCTACCGCATAACGGATTCCGAAGTACATCGCCGGTGTCATCGCGTTGCGCGCTTCCGGGCGATCGATCGTGCACACGGCGATCGGCCCTTCGCGGTCGAACGACAGATACGGGGTGCCGAGCCAATCCCCTTCGGGAGGACGGGGGCTGCTGTGCGGCGTCGGGGGGTTCTGCGCCACGGGACTCCTCTCGCCGGCGCCGCCATTGGTCCGCATCGCGCCGTAGGCTCGCTACTGTAGCGTTTACAGTATGCGCCGACGCGCTTACCCCCTGAGCTATAAGTACGGCAGCGTGGCCGCTTCGGTTGTCTCGGATGGGCTGTCGATCAAATTACGAAATTTGTCCTGAAGCGTGGTTGTGGCGTCTCCCACCGGCTTGTCGCAGAAGCGGCAGTGCGTTTTGAACTGTGGCTGGTCGTCTTCATCCGGCCAGAACCGGCGTGGCCCAACCTGGGCCCCGGGGTCGTAGACGACCGACTGGTACGGGGCCTCCTTGAGAATCCGGCCAACGGGGTGCATTTGCGGACATTCGAGTTTCAGGGTGCCGATCCCCTCTTGATTGCCTACCATCGCCCACCGTCCTTACCAGGGTCTTGGTGTCGCGCTCGGTGCAAACTCATTGTCGCCCGAAATCAGCCATGGGCTCGAATGTGTCGGGCTCCCGGCCGGCTTCGCGGAGAGCTCCACTCGACAGGTATCGTCGCCCCCCATGTGGGTCACGGTACTGGTCCTGGCCATCGCGCTCATCTTCGAACCAGTACGGATCGGTCTCACGGTGATGATGCTGAACAGGCCACGGCCGGTTCTCCGGCTATTTACGTTCTTGTGTGGTGGTTTCGCGATGGGCGTGAGCGTGGGCCTTGTTTTGCTGTTCATTTTTCGGCACACGCTGGCCTCCACGAATTTCGCCTTGCCCAAGGTGCAGATCTTGATCGGCGTGCTGGCCTTGGTGTTGGCCGCCGTGCTGGCCACCGACATCTCGGCACGCCGGTTGACGCGTGGTCGTCGGGCCTGTGTCGCGGTCGGTAGCCATGTTGACGTGGCGGACCCACCGCCGGCGCCGCCGAGTCTCGTGGGCAGGCTGTCCAGACGTACACGACATCTTTTGCAGGGCAGCTCAATTTGGGTCGCGGGGGTGCTCGGCTTAGCAGTGAGTTTGCCTACCGGCGAGTACATGGCCGCGGTGGCCGTGATCCTTGGCTCCGGATCTGCACCCGCGGCCCAGACTGGGGCGCTTTTTGCGTTCAACGTTGTCGCCTTCGCGCCCGTGGAGATCCCGCTGATGAGCTATCTGGCCGCGCCGGGCAAGACCTCCGTGTTCATGGCCGCGCTGCACGATCGGATCCGGTCTCTTCCTCGGCGCAATGTCGCCGCGGTGATGGCAGCGGTGGGCTGCGTGATGCTCGCACTCGGAATCAGCGCTGCCTGAGGCGACGAGTTAGCCGATCGCGCCAGTAAGGTCGAATTCTGGCGGCGGACCGAATTGCTGGAAATGCAAGCGGATCTCGCCAGCTCCGAGCGCCACCCGCACGGAAACGCAGCAGCTTGCGCGCTCATTAGCGCATATCTGGCCAAAGCCCGGCGGGCCCGGCCAAAACCATCTTGACCTGTACCGATGGTCGTGGTCCCGGCTGGGATCGAACCAGCGACCTTCCGCGTGTGAAGCGGACGCTCTCCCACTGAGCCACGGGACCGGCGCCGAGAGGCGAACGACGTCGAAGAGTAGCACGCAACGGACATTGCAGAACGCCACATGCGCCCGCGGGGGTCGCGAGATAGCCTGGACACGGCCCGTGCCGAGAGATTTGTGTGGGCCCGCTTACGTGGACTATCGTCGTCCTTCGCACCGGGCGACGATCTCGTCCGTTGCGCGCGGATGTAGCGCAGTTGGTAGCGCATCACCTTGCCAAGGTGAGGGTCGCGGGTTCGAATCCCGTCATCCGCTCGAAGGTGCAAGTGGCATCAATCCCAGCGGTGGAGTGGCCGAGTGGTGAGGCAACGGCCTGCAAAGCCGTGCACACGGGTTCGATTCCCGTCTCCACCTCCAAGTTCGACTCCCAGCGCGATTAGCTCAGCGGGAGAGCGCTTCCCTGACACGGAAGAGGTCACTGGTTCAATCCCAGTATCGCGCACCAAAGTTCTCGCAGTTCAGAGTTTGGTTCTAGACCAAGATTCAGTTCGCGTGATCTAGACGTGAACTCATCCTCGACACGGCACGGCTTCAGGTGACGCGGCGCAACATTGATGTCGAGAAATGTCAGGGTGAGACACTCTTCATTTCCGCCCAGGTGGGCCACTTTGCGGGCCGCTGAGGGTCAGGAACCGGCCTCTCCGAGCAGGCGTAGTCGGGCCGCTGCTATCACTGCCTCGGCTTCTAAAATTACTGCTTCTACTGCTTCTGCGGCCGCTGCCTCGGATTCTGCTGCCTCGGCTTCTGCTGCCTCGGCGCTGTGCGCTGCGTCTCCGCGTGCCTGCGCCAGCGCGTAAATCAACACCCCGGCGCAGGCGACGACGGACACCACCGGCCCCGCTGCGGCGGTGACGATGAACGCAAAGGAAAAGCTCAAGACAATGAGCCAAATAAGCCTCTTCATCATCATGGATGTTAAGTCGGCTGGTACCGCGTTGACGTTACCCAGGACCCGCAGGAGACCCGCGACCTCGCGACCATGCGCGAACTGGCCTCCAAGGTGCTGGCGTTGGATGCCACCTCAAGGCGGCCAACGGCGGACATTGGCAGTTCCGGCTCAGATGCTGCTTGAGCACGTCACAGTTCTTGCCTCACGGTGCGAGCTGGACATGGCCCCGCGGCGGAGGCTGGGGAGGAGGCGCCTCCGGTTGTGGTGGTGGTGACGCGGGTGCCTCGGGTTGTGGTGCGGGTGCCTCGGGTTGTGGTGGGGGTGCCGCCGGCTTTCGCGGGGGGGACAGCGGCTGTTCTGCTCGAGGTGACGGTGCCGCGACAGGCGGCGCGACCGGGTTTGCCGTCGGTGCCGGGATCGGTGGCTCAGGCGTAATCTCCCCCACAGGGGCTGGCCTGATCAACGCGGTGAGCGCCGCGCCGTGTGCGCCAGATTCCGACCGGCCCTGCCGGTATTGTTCCGCCGCGTAAGCCTCATCGACCGCTGATTTCTGCCACGCCGCCAGTGTTGCGATCGCGTTGAATGTCGGTGGTAGCTTCCACAAATCGTTTGCGCAGTACGCTCCCTTTTGCATGCCCGCAGTGACCTGGTGCATCGGTTCGTTTGCCGCGGCATGAGCCCACTCCGATCGGGGCCACGTCGTCGCCGGCAACTGTGCCGCGCCCACCACGCTCGAGGCGGTGCTTATCAAGGCGGTGATCACCGCACACTCGGCATGTATTCGCCGTCTACGCATAGCCATCCGTCTCCGACGGCGCCATGCCGTTATGTTCTGATGCGGTCATACGCCTGTATGGCCGTCGCGCCGTGCCCCTAATCTGCGGGTTTGCGCGAAAGTCCTGTGGTGATTCACGGCTACAACCAGTTACGATATCCATCATCGCAGGCGCCAGACGCCTCCACTGTTACCACTTGGTGTCGATTAAATTAGATGTCGAGCAGGTGACCCCGAAGAAATGGAAATCCTGCCGTGCACACCGGCATCACCCGCCTCGCAGACGCTCTGGTTGGCGTCTCGGTTGTGCTGACCGCCGCAATTATTTGCGCTGGCGCGGCAGGCGCCGACCCAAGCCAGCAGGATCAGTTTCTGGCGCTGCTCCAACAAGAGCAGATTCCCGCCATCGATAACGTGCCGGGGCTCGTCTACCACGCCCATGAAATTTGTGGCGAACTCGATGGCGGCGCCTCGGTTGAGACCGTAGTGACCGACGTGATGAACAGGGCGTATGGGGATGATCCGGCCTTACACTCTTTTCCCGCTCGCGTTAGAAAGACCGCGGTCAGATTCGTCACCGCATCAGTGGACGTCTACTGCCCCAGCCATCAAGGCGAGCTTCCCGTAGCGCCCTGAGGTGCGACTGCGCCGCAGAAGATTCCCAGGCGAATGTTCTCGCCAAACAGCAAATTTTGGCATCGCATGCACCACGGGAACCATGGTCGACGACTCCGGCAGGCGTCTCGAAGCCCAGCCCCGGCGCCAGGTGCAGGTACAGCTTGGGACCCCAGGTCTATCGGCAGACCTGGCAGGTGCAACCGAGTTCGGTGACGATCTGCAGCGCAGGAACCCGCACGCGCTCGCCGGCCGAATCACGCCTGAAGGCGAACGTGGCCACGCATGCGACAAATTTTTTACTGACTTAGACGAAAGTTTAATAATAAAAATGACTTAGACGAAAGTTTAATAAGAAAATTATTGCTAGAACCAGGTTTCCTATTTAAAAATTGCGGGTATTGAACCGCCGTGTTACATGATGGGGGAATAGAGGATCTGCGGCCCGGCCCCGGGCCAAATTCAGCCCCGGTTCAGAGCCGACTTCTTGGGGCTACCGGCCCGGCAACAGATCGGACTAGGCTTCACCGCGCTTCCGCGCGGTGGGCGGCTACCGAGAGGGCCGGTCACCCGGCCTCTGCGTACATGAAAAAGTATGTCGTTGCGCCGGTCGGCACGGCCATCGCCGTCCTGTTCATCGCCCCGGTTGTGCTGATGGGGCCGTCGTCTGCTCACGCTGACACTGGCATCGACGGTTACCTTCGTTGCATAGACAGCGCGGGGGTGCCGCCGAGGCAGCATGCAGACGATTGGTCGCCCACCATTAAAGTTATTGAGTGGAATCTCAATAACGCTGAATCCCCTGCCGAAGTAGCTCAGAGATTAACGGCTACGGGAGTCAAGCCGAACGATGCCGTTGCGGAAGTGCAGTGCGTTATGGCCAACATTTGGTGACCTCGGCGCTGCCATGCTGGGAAGTAATCCCAGTTAGTGACTACCTCTAGGCATATGCTCCGCGCCTGCGCGACATCGAAACCATCGACGCCGAGCTGCGATTGGCGGCCGCTCTTCGCCGTGCAGCTCGGGAGCGGGGTGGGCCGCCGCCGTCCTGCCGTCGATCGACGTGGCGGATGCGCTGCGGGATGAGCGTCGCGGATTTAATACCGGATCGGTGCCCGCGTGTCGATGGCCGGGGATGAGAGGATAGGGAGGAGCATTAAATACGCGCCACTGGGAGGTGCGGATAGTGACCATCGATGTTTGCCCCGATGTCTGCCGAGCGTGCGGCTATCTAACGCTCGGCCCCGATCTGTGCTATTTCTGCCGTCCCGTAGTAGCGGAGACACTCCCCCGATTCTCCAGCTCCCTGGCGGGGCCGACCGGCACAACCTTCGCCGCGGCCGGCTGCAGAGGGCGAAGATCTCTCCTTGGGCGGATGCCAGGCCGCGCGGGACCGCATGCGCGGCGTCGAGACTATCGACTCCGAGCTTTGGCAGGATAGGCGTGGACTTCTGGGCTCCTCCCGAGATCACTTCAGCACTGATTCATTCAGGGCCGGGGCCAGGATCTCTGCTCGCCGCTGCCAATGTCTGGCGCCAGCTGGCGATCGAGCTGGGACAGACCGCCGCTGACTACGCCTCCACCGTGGCGAGCATTTCCTGGCAGGGACCATCAGCGACGGCGATGACCCTGTCCACCATCCCCTACGTCAGCTGGATGCACACCACCGCGGCCCAGGCCGCTCAGCTGTCGATGGCGGCTACCACCATGGCCAGCTCGTTCGTCGCCACCCAGACAGCTGTGGTGCATCCCAGCGTGGTCACCGCCAACCGCACGCTGCTGGCTCATCTGATCGCGACAAACTTCTTCGGCATCAACTTCCCCGCCATCGCCGCCACCGAGGCCCAGTACATGCAGATGTGGGCGGATAACACCACCGCCATGCTGGGCTATCAGGCCACCAGCCTGCAGACCATGGCGATGCCGACGTTTACCCCCCCATCCCCGATGACCACTCCGACGGCCACTGCGGCTCAAACGGCCGCCGTGGCCGCGGCGCCAGCAGCTCCCGCCACCAGTTTCTTCGCCGATCCGTTCGTTCAGACCGTCAACGGCTATCTGCAAAACACGGTCAGCAGCGGTATCTTCAACCCGCAGTCCTTTATAGGCTTGGTCACGAGCGGCCACGATTACTTCCCCGGTCAGTCCCCAGACGTCCTGGCCGCCACCCCCCGCAATCTGGCCCTCGCCTACAACCTCACCGGTCCCGAGGCCGTGGGCGGGGCTCCCAATGTCTATGCCGCGCCCGCCGCTGCGACCAGTGCCGTGCAGACTTCTGCCACCGCTTCTCTGGGCAGGGGAATGTACGTCGGCAACCTTGTGGTCCCGCCTTCGGCGGTCACCTCCCCGATCCAGCTGGCCGCCGCAGAGGCACCGTTGGTGGCAACAACAGCCCAGGGCGCTCCACTGATCCCGATGTTCGTCCCGCCGATGCCACCGGGAGCACGTAAGGCCCAGCGGGATAAGCCGGCAGAGAAAGGCTATGGACCGCCGATCCCCGGCACCATCATGCGGCCACCACCGGCAGCCGGATGAGACGAAGGCCCACCACGCCGGGTTTGTCGTCGGCGCAAGCATAAGTGCGTATTGCGCGGATCAGGCACCGCCCCGCTCGGTCAACGTCCGCACTACCGCCAGCCGGCCGCGACGACTCTGCGGCCCCACCGAATGCAGCTTGTCGAGCACCGTCGTCAGCGCCTTCGCCGCGGGCGCGTGCTGATTCACAGCCTTCTGGCTGTCCATGACACGCGCGAGGGCGAGCGCCACCTGTGCATGTCCAGGGCGCACAGTCGCCGCAGCACCCGGTAGTAGCGTTATCACCAGCCCAGGAGAGGTAGCGATGTCGATGCTGGTTTCCCGCACTGCGAACCCGTGCAGGCGGATCGACATGAATGAGTGCGGTACCGCGAAAGCGCGGGCGGTGGGATGCAGCTGCGCTACATAAGCATCGTGGCGCTGATCGCCGAAGCCGGCGGTGACCCCTGGGCGATCAACCAAAGCCTGCAAGCCGGCCGTCCAGCCCAGATTTCTGACCTGGCGAGGCATTTCACGCCGCGGGGCGATCCACCGGCGCGTCCAACGCTGCCTTCGAGGAAGCCCGTCGCCGCTTTGCGGCATCCTGGAATCGGGAAAACGGCGAAAACCCGATCAACGACTCCGCCGAAGTGCAGCGCACGAGCAAGTCGCTGGGCGCGCAGTCCGAACAGCTACCCAAGATCGGGGCAGACCTGGAAAACATCGCCGCAGCCCTGGCCGAAGCACAGCGAACCGGCGCAGGGCTGATCTCCACTCTGGAAGGTCAACTCCAGCAGCTCGACAACGAAATCGGCCAAGCGGTGGAAGAGGAGAAAGACATCCACCTCACCGAGGGTTATCGACGCGCACTGGATGCGCTGAT
>DASZLQ010000310.1:0-4140 GCA_035552295.1 Mycobacterium sp.
GACCTCATCGAGTCCGCCACAGCGCAGTCCTCGGAGGCAAGGTCAGCTTGAAACTAATCGGAACGGGTCGCACAGGGCCGCTGGTTGACAGTTTCCTAACGGTGCCGCAGTGCGCTTTTACGGTTTCTTAACGCCCATTCGTCGGACACACTGCCACCCTCACCTGGGCGGTCGCTCGCGGCTTAACAAGCTCGCGATCGCCGCGGGTTAGGCGCTATCCGAGACCGGGCTCTCGATCATCGGCAGCCGCACCCGAAACACCGTTCGGCCATCGGCGGATTCGGCGGTGACCGAGCCGTGATGCGCCTTGACGATCGAACTCACGATGGCCAGCCCCAGTCCGATGCCTGAACCGTTGGACCGGGACGTGTCGGCGCGGACGAACCGCTCGAACAACCGGGGCAGGAATTCCGCATCGATGCCGGGTCCATCGTCGGCAACGGTCAGTTCCGCATAGGCCCCCTCGGCGCCGGTGCGGTGGCAGGTGATTGCGGCGGTCACCGTGACGGCCGGCGGTGTGTGCAACCGGGCGTTGCTGAGCAGATTGCTGACCAGCTGGTGCAGCCGGGCATGATCCCCGCGGACCCATACCGGCTCGTCGGGCAGGTCTTTGACCCACTGGTGTGTCGGTGCTGCGACCGCCGCGTCGTTCACTGCGTTGACGACGAGGTCCGCCAGGTCGACGTCTTGGGTCTGCAGGTCTTCGCCCTCGCCCAAGCGCGAGAGCAGTAGCAGCTCGTCGACGAGCAGCGCCATGCGCCGCGCCTCCGACTCGATGCGGGCCAGTGCGTATTCGGTGGTCGGCGGCAGCGCCGAGCTGTCTTGGCGGGTCAGCTCCGCATATCCCTGAATGGCCGCCAGCGGAGTTCGCAACTCGTGGCTGGCGTCGGTGATGAATTGCCGCATCCGCATGTCAGAGTCGGCGCGATCCGCCAGCGCGCTATCCACGTTGTCCAGCAGCCGGTTCAGCGTGTGTCCGACGATTCCGACTTCGTTGCCGGGGTCGGTGTCCTTTGGCCGCACCCTGACGCTGATGCGGTGGTCGCCGTCGGTCAGCGGCATGGCGGCGACTTCGGCCGCGGTGGCGGCGAGCCGGCGCAGCGGGCGAAGGGTGTACCCGACCACCCAAACGGTAAGCCCCGCCGTAACCGCGAGAGCCGCCGCGACAAGCGCCGTGGTGGTGATGTTTTTGCGGGCGATGATCTGGTTGGCCCGGGTTTGCGATACCCCGACGACCAAAAGGTCGGATCCGTCGACGCGGCTGTCGACCCGATACGAACCGAGGCTGCCGAGCTTCTCGGTCCGTGGGGGGGCGTCGGGCCACGGCTGCGTCTCGATGGCGCGCACCGCGTCGGCCGGCGCGGGTCGCGCTTCGGCTTCGGAAAAGACCGCCGAGCCGATCACCGCGCCGTCGTGAAGGACGGCGATGACGTTCCCCGGCGTTTGATCGGTGAATTCCAGCATCGCCTGCGCGATTGGTTCGGCGCCGCGCCGTGTCGAACTATGTTCGCCGTTGCGGTATCTGGTGTACGAGTTGCTCAGTGCGTCAAGGGATTGGGCGACGTCGGCGTCGCTCATCGCGGTGACGTAGCCGCGCAGGCTCAGCACGGAGACGATGCCGACCGTCACCAGCACCACGCTGACGACGGCCAACACGCCCAATAGCAACTGGCGGCGCAACGAATGGGGAAGCCACCGCGGAAGGTCCCTGGATCCCGTGTTGGGCTCGCGGGTCATTCCGGCGGCCGCAGCATGTACCCAACGCCACGGACGGTATGGATCATGGGCTCCCTGCCGGAATCGATCTTCTTTCTCAAGTACGAGATATACAAATCCACGATGCTGGTGCGGCCGGCGAAGTCGTAATTCCAGACGCGGTCGAGGATTTCGGTGCGGCTCAGCGCGCGGCGGGGGTTGCGCATGAGGAAGCGAAGCAATTCGAACTCGGTAGACGAAAGCGATATCTGCATGTGGCCGCGGGTGACCTCACGGCTGGCGCTGTCGACGTGCAGATCACCGACCTTTAAGGATTCGACCGCGGGCGGGGTCAGCTGGGCGGAGCGGCGCAACAACCCACGCAGCCGCGCCACCAGCTCCTCGAGGCTGAACGGCTTGGTCATGTAGTCGTCCGCGCCCGCGGTGAGGCCCGTGACACGGTCCATGAGCGAATCGCGTGCGGTGAGGAACAGCGTGGGGGTGTAGGCGTCGGATGCCCGGATGCGCTGCAGGATCCGCAGGCCGTCCACGTCGGGCAGCATGATGTCGAGGACCAGCACGTCGGGGCTGACACTGTCGAACTTCGTGATGGCCTCGCGGCCGTTGTGGGCGATGTCGACGACCCAGCCTTCGTAATGCAGCGCCATCTTCACCAGGTTGGTCAGCGCCGGCTCGTCGTCCACCAGCAAAACCCGAATCGGTGAGCCATCGGCACGGTAGATGCGGGGCAGCTGCCCCAGAATGGCCTGGCGTGGCCGTTGGCTGCCTGCGTATCCCGACATTACGGTCATGTTCCTACATTCTCGCCACCGCACATGCGGTTGTCACGGACTTCATAGAGTTCTCAAATGAAACTCTATTCCGTGGCTCACACCGAGCGCCACTCAAATATGTGTTCTATATGTGTTTCCTCGGTGAAGTTGAGAAGTGTTGAGTTCCCAAAAATACTGGTACGCATGGTCGTTGGTTTGGTAGAGCCGAGCCGTTCCGAGGGTGAGTTCTCCAAATCAACTTCATACGAGTGGATTTCATTGATTGGAGGACGCTGCAATTCAGCGGATGCCGTCGGAGCTTGACACGTACGCACGACGGCCGAGGACGACGGTGTCCCGATTTTCGTTACCGTGAAGTTACGTGATGTTACGAATGTTGGTAGCGCTAAATGTTTTTCGTGGCACAACTCGTGAGCGGGCCATCAAGAATGGCTTTGGCGACGGTTGGTGACTTTCAGGTCTTCGATTCCTCGGGCCCCGCGACGGTCGCCAGAGACGTGGCCGATTCGACTCAGTCCGAACGGTTGACGCCGACGGCCGTCGACGCATACGTCCGTGTGTTCGCCGACGCGCTTGGCCCCGATCGCCGGCGTCGGCCGGTGGGGCGTCGCGTGGCCCTCCCCGTTTCGCAAGCTGTTGTCAACCGCGTTGGCGTTCCCCGGCATCGAGCGCGGCGGCGCGAGTCGCGCGCAGCCGAACCAGCAAACCCAGCTAAGAGATAGGGACAGGCGATGGACTTTGGCGCGTTGCCACCGGAGATCAACTCCGGCCGGATGTACTTGGGGCCGGGACCCGGCACCCTGTTGGCCGCCTCCGCGGGCTGGGAGTCGCTGGCCGCCGAGCTGACCGACGCCGCCGGCGGCTACCAGTCGGTGATCGCGAGCCTCACCGACGAGTCGTGGCAGGGGCCGACGTCGACGTCGATGGCGGCCGCGGTGACGCCCTCGATCACGTGGATGACCGCCACCGCCGCGCAATGCGAGCAGGCGGCCACCCAGGCCACGACTGCCGCGGCAGCCTTCGAAACGGCGTATGCGATGACTGTGCCGCCGCCGCTGATCGTGGCCAACCGTGCTCAGCTCATGGCGTTGATCGCGACCAACATCTTCGGGCAGAACACCCCGGCGATCATGGCCACCGAGGCCGAGTACAGCGAAATGTGGGCCCAGGACGCGACGGCGATGTACAACTACGCCGCCAATTCGGCTTCGGCGTCAGCGTTTTCGACGTTCACGTCGCCGCCGCAAACGACCAATCCGGGCGGGTTGGCCGGCCAGGCCGGCGCGGTGGCGCAGGCGGCCGGCACCCAGGCCGGAAGCAATGCCCAGACGACGACGGCGCAGTTGATTTCCTCGGTGCCCCAAGCGCTTCAGACGCTGGCAACCCCGGGGGCGTCCGGGACTGGGGTGTCGCAGGCGGCGGGTACCGCGGCGTCGCTCGGATCGTCGGGGGCGGCCGCCCCGCTCAGCGCGCTATCGAGCCTGACGGGTGCGACGGGCAAAACCGCCACCAAGAGCGCCAGCACCAGTGCGGGTGTCCTATCCGGCTTGACCTCGAGCCTGACCTCCCTGCTGGGCGGAAATTCGGGCGGCCTGGCCCTCGACGCGTTCGGCTTCGGCTCCGACCTGGCCGGCCTGGGCGCCGATGGTGC
>DASZLQ010000311.1:0-18948 GCA_035552295.1 Mycobacterium sp.
ACGCCCAGTGAGCAGACGACCGGGTGGACATGCACCGCGGCCAGTCCGGGCGCAATGCGCAGACCGGGGACGCCGGATTCCTCGGTGGCTTCGCGCAGTGCCGCGGCCACGACGTCGGGGTCGTCCTCGTCGCAGTGCCCGCCCAGTTGCACCCAGCGGCCCAACCGTGGGTGCAAGGTGAGCAGCACCCGGGTGCCGCTGTCGTCGAGTACCAACGTCGATGCGGTGACGTGTCCTGGCACGCAGTCGCGACGGCAGGCGTCGGTGTGGCCATGCACGAAGGCCAGCACGGCGTGCCGCAACGAATCCTGCCCCGGATCGGGTGCCTGCCAGTCGGTGAGAATCGAGATCGTCGACTCCCGGACGCTCACCGCGAGCCCCGCTTGGTCCTGCGATCGCGCAGCGTCGCCCAGGCCGACCGGCACTGCGCCACGGCATCCGGTGACCAGCCGAGCCCGTCGATCAGGACATGTCGGTCCACCACGTCGAGCGCCTTGTCGATCTCGTTGGCCTTCAACAAGAGGTCGACGTCGCAAGCGAGTTCGGCGCTGGCATACGCCGGCGGGGGAATGGGCAGCTGCTCGGCTTCCCGCGGCTCCAACTCCAAAATCCCTCCGCCGTAACTGCGGCCCATGATCTCGGCGAACGCGAACGTTGCGCTGTTGTGGAACACCGCGGCAAGCGCAGTGGGGTCTATCCGGGAGTCGGGGCCGCCGGTGAGTCTGACTCGATGCACCGTGTCGGTGCTCGTTGCCGAGGCGGCGTTCACGGTCAGCCGCGGCGCCAGATGGATCTGGCGCAGCATGAACAGGTCGGGCATCCACAACGACGGTGTGCCCCACCACGGGTTGCGGACCGAGCACTTGTACCCCCGGTGGACGCCGGCGGCTTCACCCGCGGTGATGTGCGCGACCAGGGCGGGATCGCTCGGGTCGGGGGGAGCGTCGAGCAACCAGGTCCGGTGTCCGGCGGCGACATCGCTTGTCCGGCAGTCGGTGTCGTACACCAGGCCCGACAGCTGCGTGCTGCGGGAAACGAGCGGGAGGCAGTGCCGCCTGAGTCCGAGTTCGTGGGCTTGCGCATCGGTGAAGGTGAAGAAGCTGTTGCGGCCCGTCACGATGCCGACGTCCACATCGGCCATAGAGCCGAACCGCGTCATGGTATCGGAGCGCTTTAGCGTTCGCAGCAGCTCGATCTCGGCGGGCTGCAGAAAGTACTTGGTCCACTTCTCTTGTTCGTGCAGCAGCGCCGGAGCCGACTCGGCGTTGAGATCAGCGTCAGCAAGCGCGCCGGCATCGGGGAGATTGACGGTGCGTATCTGCGCGGGGCCGGCACCGACGATGCCGCAGAACAACACGACCTCCTGCAGGATGCCGTCGAACACCAACCGCTGGAACGTCAGCAGCGTGATCTGACAGAACCGGCTCAGCAGAAAGTCGCGCAGCTGCGCGGCATAGCCGACTTGGAGCAACTCGGCGGGAAGGACCAGGCCCACTCGTCCGCCGTCGCGCACCAAAACGGTGGCCGCAACGACGAAGGGAACCCACGCATTCGTCAACCTGCTGGGGCGCAGGCCCTCGCGGCGCATCAGGTCCAAAGCCGGCTCTCGCTGATCGGATGCCCAGTTGCCGAAGCGGATGTAGGGCGGGTTGCCCGCGACCCCGTCCCAGCCGGCGGCCTCGGTCTGGGCGAGCCAGGTGAACAGGTTTTCCGCGTCGACGGGAGCGAACTCGCGTGCCTTGGCTGCCTCATGCGCGACGAGTTCGACGCCGCGCACCTGACCGCTGTGCCTGGCCAGCTCGCAAAGGATTCGGCCGTCCCCGCAGGATGGCTCGACAATGCGCGGACCGGCCTCGCGCACCCAGCGGGCCAGGAAACGTGCCACCGGGGAAGGGGTGTAGTAGCCCCCGCGGACCTTGTCAGCTGACGCCGCCGGCTTGCCCGCGAACGCCTTCATTTGCGGATCAACAAGTCCGCGATCGGTGCCGGGTCGCGCAATCCGGCCGGTTCCGCGGGGTAGCCGATAGCGATGGCGCCCAACGGCTCCCAATCGGCCGGCAGCTCGAGCTCGGCGCGCACCAGGTCGGCGGCGAAGATCGTCGAGCCGATCCAGCAGCTGCCCAGCCCGCGCACGGCCAACGCGACCAGCAACGCCTGCACGGCCGCTCCGACCGCGACCGTGAACATGGCGTGCTCGGCGTCGGTGCGGGCGGCGTCGGGATAGGTATGGGCGCCGTCGGGGACCAGGAAGGGAATGACGACCTCGGGTGCGTCGTAGAGGATCTGGCCGCGCGCCACCCGGCGTTCTGTCGCGTCCGCGGGCCGGCCGTCGCCGGCGAGGTCTAAGCGCCACTTGTCTTTCATCCGGTCCAGCAGCCGGGTCCGGGTGGAAGGAGTCTGCAGCCACGCGAACCGTACCGGCCGGGTGTGGTGTGGAGCCGGCGCGGTGAGGGCCTCGGCGACGGCGGCCTCGACCAGGTCGGGCGGCACCGGTTCGTTGCTGAACCGGCGCACCGATCTGCGCGACAGCTGGGCCTGCTGGCGGCCCATCTCCAGGGCTTCGGTGGTGCCGAGCCAGAACAGGTCTTCGTCGCCCGGTCGCAGCAGATGGCGGGCGGTGGTGTGATCGTCGGCGATGGTGAGTCCGCGCACCACGGCCACCGGCATGGCGGTCAATTTGCCCTTGACCAGATCGGCGGCCGCCGCGATCTCGTCGGCGATCGCGATCTCGGTGACGACCAGCTCGTTGCCGTGCCGATCGACGGCTCCCGAATAGCTGTGCAGCACAGCCAGTCCCGCCGCGCCGACCGCCGCGTCGATCTGGCCGTTGCGCCAGGCGCGGCCCATCGTGTCGGTGATGACCACGGCGACGTCCACGCCGAGCCGCTCGCGCAGGCCGGCGCGCAGCGCGGCCGCGCTGGCGTCGGGGTCGACCGGCAGCAGCGCCAGCTCGTCGCTGCCGACGTTGGAGCCGTCCACGCCCGCGGCGGCCTGAACCAGCCCGAGCCGGTTCTCGGTGATCAAGGTTCGGCCTTTGCGCGCCAGCACGCGTACCGCCTCGTCGTCGACCAGCTTGCGCCGCAGCCGATCGCGCTCCTCGGCGTCCTGCGGCGCCGGCACCAGCCGGCCCTCGCACTTGGACACCACCTTGCTGGTCACCACCGCGACGTCGCCGTCGCGCAGCCAGGGGGCGGCGGCGGCGAGGGCCGCACTCAGATCATCGCCGGGCCGGAATTCGGGCAGCCCGGCCACGGGCAGGATCTCGATCGTCGACGCGGTGCCGTGCTCTGTCACTGGCGCCGCTCCTTCTCATCGCTGCGCTCTGCATCGTCGCCGGCGCGCGTCACGCCGCCACGCCCGCAAGGTCCAGCCCCGCGCTGACCATCTCAGCCGTCGCCTTCGGGTCGCTCATCAACAGCGGTATCGAGCGCACCGCGACCCCATCGACATTGGCGTGGTCACCCTCTCCCACCAGCCAGCAATCCAATATCCCGGTGTCTCGCCGCGCCCCGTAGTGCCGGCCAACCGCTTCCGCGGTGGATTCGACCCCGATCACGGAAAGGCAGGTATCGGCCATGCCGCGCAACGGCTTTCCGCCGATGATCGGCGAGTAGCCGACGATCGGGGCGGCGGCTCCCCGCAGCGCGCCGCGAATGCCCGGGACGGCCAGGATGGCGCCGACGCTCACCACCGGGTTGGACGGCGCCAGCAAGATGACGTCGGCGTCGCTGATGGCCGCCACCGCTTCAGTTGCAGCGCTGGCCTTTTCGGCGCCGACGAAAGCAAAGCTGTGGGTGGGCACCCGCGCCCGGTAGCGCACCCACCACTCCTGGAAGTGGATCGCCCGTCGGCTGTCGTCGGCCGGATCTGTGATCACCACATGTGTCTCGCAACGGTCATCGGTGGCGGGCAGCAATCGTGCGTCCGGTCGCCAGCGGTCGCACAGCGCCGTGGTGATCTGCGAGAGCGGGTAGCCGGCCTGCAACATTTGAGTGCGCACCAAGTGGGTGGCCAGATCGCGATCGCCGAGTTCGAACCAGTCCGGCTGCACACCGTAGCTCGCCAATTCCTCTTTGGCATGCCAGGTTTCGTCGCGGTGGCCCCAGCCCCGTTGTGGATCGACGCCTCCACCTAAGGTATACATGCAGGTGTCCAAATCGGGACAGACACGTAAGCCATGGATCCACGCGTCATCACCGATGTTGACGACCGCAGTTAGCTCGTGGCTGGTGGCTTCGGTATCGGGGCGCTCTTGCGCCCTGAACTGACCCAGGCCGAGCAGCTGCTGGACTCCAAGCAGGAACCGGGCGCCGCCGACCCCACCGACCAGCACGGTGACCTTCACACCGCACGACAGTACCGGCCGGCCACGCTGGGCGTAGCGGACGATAGCGGGCCCATTTCGATGACCGCACTGGGCAGTTATGAGCAGTTGTGACCGACACGCCGAGGGCCAACGACAACAGAAACGCCGAAATTTGATCACAAGATGATATGGAAATGCGTCGAAGTGCTTGACCCGGCAGATCAACCCGTGTCTAATCACATCAGTGTCATTTCCCGGTTGGCCGGCCGGTTCCGGTGTCGCAGACCGAGATTCGATCACATGTTCGAATGGTCTGTACATCAGAACAGTGGGAAACCTTCACTCTCTCAAAGAATCAAGCTGAGGAGGCGGACGAAGCATGTCTTATGAGCACCTTCGGGGCGTTATGGCAAGCACACCGCACACCACTATCGACTCGGCGCCGGCGCCAATTGCGCGGCCGCACTTAATGGTGGTTCCTGATGCGCCAGTCGCATTCGAACCCGAGCCGCTGCCGCTCACCACTGACCAATGGCAGGATCGCGCGCTATGCGCGCAAACCGATCCCGAGGCCTTCTTTCCGGAGAAGGGTGGCTCCACCCGGGAGGCCAAGAAGATCTGCCTGGGTTGCGAGGTGCGTCATGAGTGCCTGGAGTACGCCCTGGCGCATGACGAGCGCTTCGGCATCTGGGGCGGTCTTTCCGAGCGTGAACGCCGCCGCCTCAAACGCGGAATAATCTGACCCACCCCAGGTTTGGGGGCCACGTCATTCGTCGTCGATCGTCGGGTCGATGACCGAGGGTTCGACGTCCAGATAGATGGCCACCTGAGCCACCAGGATTTCGTGCAGCAACTCGCCGAGTTCGACGGTGTCCTTCGCCCGTCTCTCGATCGGCTTGCGGAACAAGACAATTCGCGCCCGCGTGGCATTGCCGCGGACGTCGACGCCCGCCGGTATCAAGCGGGCGAGCGCGATCGGTCCATCGGCGATGACCTCTGGCGGCCACTGCACGCTCTCCGGGTCCTTGGCAGTGATGCGCGGGATTTCATCGACCGCCACGTCGAGCTCGGACACTCGCTCTTGCCAGCGCCGCTCGATGGGTTCGTATGCCTCCAGCACCGCCATATCGAACCGCTCGGCCCGGCTGCGCCATCCCGGCACTGTCGGCGGCAGCAGCGGACCGCGCATCTCGCGGCCTCGCCGCGTGGCTCGGTGTGAAGCCGAGTGGCCCCCCGACCGACCGTTGGGCGGGGAGCCGCGCGAATCGCCCACGGGCCGATGGTAACGGTTGAACATCGGGGGTCGACCGGTTGCGCGTGTCCGGCGCTTCGGCGGCGTTTGTCCACGATAGCCTTTCGATCGTGAACGTTCCCCGTCGCTGTTGCCGGCCCGGGTGTCCGCACTATGCCGTGGCGACCTTGACGTTCGTCTACTCGGACTCGACGGCAGTGGTAGGCCCACTGGCTACCACACGCGAACCGCATTCCTGGGATCTGTGCGTCGGCCATGCCGGCCGGATCACCGCACCCCGCGGCTGGGAACTGGTGCGTCATGCCGGACCGCTTCCCAATCCCGACGAGGACGACCTGGTGGCGCTGGCCGACGCGGTGCGCGAGGGCCCGAGCGATGGGGGGCTGCCCTACCGGGGCGCAACCGGGGCGCCTTTGAATGGCTTTGCCGACCCCGTCATTCACCCCACCGGAGCCCATGCCACCGCGCCGAGCAGTGGTCTGCTCGCGCCCCCCGAGCATCGTTCCGGACGCCGCCGCGGACATTTGCGGGTGTTGCCCGACCCCAGTGACTAGCTGCGACTAGCACGGCGGCGAACCCCTGCGCACCGTTTGGGCCCATAACTTTGTCGGGCCGATAGGCTGACCCCAAGAGACCAAGAAGAGTCGAAGCAAGTCCAAGTCGTCAGGAGCCTCCGCATGTCTCGGCCCGCCGCGGCTGTCCACCGTGTTATCAAGGCTTACGACGTACGCGGGTTGGTAGGCGAAGAGATCGACGATTCGTTTGTGGCCGACGCCGGCGCCGCGTTCGCAAGATTGATGCGTACCGATGGCGCGCGACGCGTGGTCATCGGCCACGATATGCGGGACAGCTCGCCGTCGCTCGCCGTGGCTTTCGCAGCCGGGGTGACCGGCCAGGGCCTGGATGTGGTGCGAATCGGTTTGTCGTCCACCGATCAGCTGTATTTCGCGTCGGGGTTGTTGGATTGCCCCGGCGCGATGTTCACCGCGAGTCACAACCCGGCGGCCTACAACGGCATCAAGCTATGCCGGGCGGGGGCCAAACCGGTCGGCGCGGACACCGGGCTGAAGATCATCAGTGATGATCTGATCGCCGGGGTCGCACCCTATGACGGGCAGCCGGGCGGCATTGCCGATCGGGATGTGCTCGGCGACTACGGCGAATTCCTGCGCTCACTGGTGGACACCTCGCGGCTGCGCCGGTTGCGGGTGGCCGTGGACGCCGGCAACGGCATGGCCGGGCACACCGCGCCGGCCGTGCTCAGCGCGATCGACTCGATCACGTTGTTGCCGTTGTACTTCGAGCTCGACGGTTCGTTTCCCAATCACGAGGCCAATCCGCTCGACCCGGCGAACCTGGTGGACCTGCAGAAGTATGTGCGCGACACCGGCGCCGATATCGGGCTGGCCTTCGACGGCGACGCGGACCGTTGCTTCGTGGTCGACGAACGCGGGATGCCGGTCTCGCCGTCGACGGTGACCAGCCTGGTGGCCGCCCGCGAGCTCGGCCGCGAGATCGGCGCCACCGTGATCCACAACGTCATCACGTCGCGCGCGGTGTCCGAATTGGTCACCGAGCGGGGTGGCACACCGCTGCGCTCGCGGGTAGGGCACTCCTACATAAAGGGGCTGATGGCCGAGACCGGCGCGATTTTCGGCGGCGAACATTCGGCCCACTACTACTTCCGCGACTTCTGGGGCGCCGACTCCGGGATGTTGGCCGCCCTGTATGTGCTGGCCGCCCTCGGCGAGCAGCAACGGCCGCTGTCGGAGTTGACCGCCGACTACCAACGCTACGAATCCTCCGGCGAGATCAACTTCAAAGTCGCCGACGCGTCACAGTGCGTGGACGCCGTGTTGAAGTCATTCGGCAGCCGGATTCACTCCATCGACCACCTGGACGGCGTGACGGTGGATTTGGGCGACGGCAGCTGGTTCAACCTGCGAAGCTCCAACACCGAGCCGTTGCTGCGGCTCAATGTGGAGGGTCGCAGCACCGAGGACGTCGACGCGGTGGTCCAGCAGATCAGCTCTGAAATCTCTGCGATCAGCGCCCAAACCCTGGGCCAAGAGGCCGCACGGTGAACGCCACCCGGGCGATCGATCTCGAAGACACCGACGGCCTGCTTGCCGCCGACCGCCAAGGCCTGCTGTGGTCCGCGTCGTCGGCGGGCGCGCAGGTGCGCGCAGTTGCCGCCGCGGCCGACGAAGATGCACTGGACTCGCTGCGTACCGACGACCGGCCCCGCAGCATCATCTGGGTGGCCGGCCGCGGTACCGCCGAGACTGCCGGGACGCTGCTGGCCGCGACGTTGGGTGGCGCGGCGTCGGCGCCGATCGCGCTCGCCGGCGACGCCCCGCCGTGGGTCGGTCCGCTTGACGTGCTGATCGTCGCGGGCGACGACCCCGGCGATCCCGGGCTGGTCGGGGCGGCCGCGACGGGAGTGCGCCGGGGGGCGCGGGTTGTCGTAGTGGCACCGTACGAGGGTCCGCTGCGCGACTCCACGGCCGGGCGCGCCGCGGTGCTTCAGCCGCGGCTCTGGGTTCCCGACGAGTTCGGATTGTCTCGGTATCTGGCCGCCGGCCTGGCCACGGTGCAAACCGTGGATCCCAGACCCAGCATCGATCTGGCGTTGCTCGCCGACGAGCTCGACGCCGAGGCGCTGCGCAACAGCGCCAGCCGCGAGCTGTTCACCAATCCGGCCAAGACAATTGCCGCGCGCATCTCCGGTCGCCAAGTGGCGCTGGCCGGCGACTGTCCCGCGACGCTGGCGCTGGCCCGGCATGGCAGTTCGGTCCTACTGCGGATCGCCCACCAGGTGGCCGCCGCCACCGGGCTGGCGGATGCGGTGGTGGCGCTGCGTGCGACTTCGGAGACCGGCGCCGCGTTGGGCTCCGGGTTGGGCCAAGCCCCTTCCGCGGTGGATGCTCTCTTTCACGACGAAGAAATCGACGGACCGCTGCCCGACCGGCTGCGGGTGCTGGCGCTCACATTGGCCGACGAGCGGACGGTGGTGGCGGCTCGGGTCGCCGGGCTCGACGAGGTCTACCTGATCGCGGCTGAGGACGTGCCCGAGGCGCCCGGCGGTGTGGGCGGGTCCGGCGGTTTGGTCGGGGCATTGGCTCCGGGAGGCGCGGCACGCGCCGAGCAGCAACTGGCAGTATTGGCCGTTCGGCTGGAGATGGCAGCCGTTTACTTGCGACTGGTGCGGGGATAGATAAACAAATGGAACTGCTACGCGGGGCGTTACGGACGTACGCATGGGGATCGCGCACCGCCATCGCCGAATTCACCCGGCGTTCGGTGCCGGCCGCTCACCCGGAAGCCGAACTCTGGTTCGGCGCACACCCCGGTGACCCGGCGTGGCTGGAAACGGAGCAGGGCGAAATCTCGTTGATGGAGGCGCTGGTCGCCGATCCCGAGGGACAGCTCGGTTCCTCCTCGCGCGCCCGCTTCGGTGATGTGCTGCCGTTCCTGGTCAAGGTGCTGGCCGCCGACGAGCCGCTGTCGCTGCAGGCCCACCCGAGCGCCGAGCAGGCGGTCGAGGGTTACCTGCGTGAGGAACGACTGGGCATTCCGGTGTCCTCGCCCGTCCGCAACTATCGCGACACCTCGCACAAGCCCGAGTTGTTGGTGGCGCTGCAGTCGTTCGAGGCGTTGGCCGGATTTCGTCAGGCGTCCCGCACCATTGAGCTGCTGCGGGCATTGGCGGTCTCCGACCTCGACCCCTTCATCGATTTGCTCAACGATCAGTCCGACGCCGATGGACTGCGCGCGCTGTTCACCACCTGGATCACCGCACCACAGCCCGACATCGACGTGCTGGTGCCCGCCGTGCTGGACGGTGCCATCCAGTACGTCAGCTCCGGCGCAACGGAATTCGCCGCCGAAGCCAAGACGGTGCTGGAACTCGGCGAACGCTACCCCGGTGACGCCGGTGTGCTGGCGGCGCTGTTGCTCAACCGCATCACCCTGGCCCCGGGCGAGGCGATCTTCCTGCCGGCCGGCAACTTGCATACCTATCTGCGTGGTTTCGCTGTGGAGGTAATGGCTAACTCCGACAACGTGTTACGCGGCGGACTTACCCCCAAACACGTCGACGTGCCCGAATTGCTGCGAGTGCTGGACTTCGCCCCCACCGCCGAAGCTCAGCTGCGGCCGCAGGTCCGCCGCGAGGGGCTGGGATTGATCTATGACACGCCGGCCGACGAGTTCGCGGTCGCGTTGCTGGAGCTCGACGGCGAGAACCTCGGCCACGAAGTCGACGCGTCGTGCGGCCACGAGGGCCCGCAGATCCTGTTGTGCAGCGAGGGGTGCACGACGGTGCACGGGAAGTCCGGATCGCTCACGCTGGAACGCGGGATGGCTGCCTGGGTGGCGGCCGACGACGGCCCTATCCGGCTGGTGGCGCGAGAGCCCGCCAAGCTGTTCAGGGCGACTGTGGGGTTGTGACGGCTCGCCGCCGGTCGTGGGCGGCCTGCCGGCGCTCGCGCAGCCACAGCCGCAGGTTGTGCGCCATGGTACGGCCGATGATCCGCGGCGGCGGGATCATATAGAGGCTGTCGAGAAGCGAGAACCGGCGCAAAAACCATTCGGCGAGAACGGGTTCGGCTTCGGCAGCGCCGAGGAATTGGTCGAACAGCGCACCCGACGGACGCCACCACCACGGGACGGGTCCTTTGGTGCCGGCGTGATGGAAGGTGACGTCGCCGATTGCGTTCATGATCCACACCGGGTAGGTGGACTTGGCTGTGGCCCGGTTGAGGTCGGCGGCCAGTTCGCCGTCCGGCGATTGCAGAGCCCGCCGCAGATGACCCGCCTGCAGCGACGTCATCGTCATGCCTTGCCCGAAGGTGGGGTTGAAGCTGGCGACGGCATCGCCGAACGGGATGATCCCGGCGGGAAAGCGGTCCAGCTTGTCATAGCGGCGCCATCTGCTGGCTGGAAAAGCATGGAATGCCGGCTCGCCGAGGGGTTCGGCCTGCGCCAGTGCGTCGGTGAAATGGTCCGGCAGCAGTTTGTCTGCCAGCGCCAGCATCTCCGGGAACGTCCGCGGCGGCTTGGCGCTGGCCACCCCGAATGTGGTCAGCACCCAGGTCCCGTCCTCGTAGCACAGCATGCCCAGCCCGAGCGACTGGTCATGGGAGGCGCCGGCGACGACCACCTTTTCGGCAATCAGGTCCTCCGGGATGCGGAACTGCTGGGTCGCGTAGTTGATGCCGATGTCCACGATTTCTTCGGTTGGGCGCGCATATCCCCACTGCGTCAACCACACCGGCAGCCGGGTGCCACGACCGGCCGCGTCGACGACGAGGTCGGAGCGCACGAACTCCGGCTCTTCGTCGTCGGGGTCGGAGGGATCCAGCAGCACACCGGTCACCCGCTGCTGGGCGGCGTCGTACCGGGGCTCGGCCACCGAGCGCCGCACGATCTCGACGTTGTCGATGTCTTGAACCCGTTTGCGCAACTGCCACTCCAGGTGCGGCCGGCTGGGCACGTAAGCGGTGAATTCGTCGCGCAGGGTGTGCCCGGTCCCGAGGACATGGCCCGCCGCACCCAGGTAGATGCAGTCCGGCCGGTTCTCCAGCATCGGCACACCCGCGGCCACCATATCCTTCAGCAGGCCCGGAAACAGGCTGTCGAACTCGATTGCGCCGCGCGCCATCAGCATGTGTAGGTGCCGGTCCTGAGGCACCGTTGCGCGATTCGCCGGTGTGCTCGGCAACTCATCTCGCTCGTACAGGGTCACCCCGTCATAGCAATCCGAGAGCACCCGCGCGGCGCACAAACCGCCAATGCTCGCCCCGATAACCACCGCGTGGTTCCTCGTGCCTTCTGCGCAGTCGGGCATCCTCGCAGACTACCCAGTACTGTGCGGTCCAACGGCTTCCAACAGTTCATGAAGGGGGGCGCGGATGGCCAATCGATGGCGGATCAAGTCGGTCGAGCAATCGATCGCCGACACCGACGAGCCGGATACCCGGCTGCGCAGGGAGCTCACCTGGCGCGACTTGGCGGTGTTCGGAGTCGCGGTGGTCATCGGCGCCGGCATCTTCACGGTCACCGCGTCGACGACCGGCGACGTCACGGGTCCGGCGGTCTGGATCTCGTTCGCGATCGCGGCGGCCACCTGCGCGCTGGCCGCGCTGTGTTACGCCGAGTTCGCCTCGACACTGCCGGTCGCCGGCAGTGCATACACCTTCTCCTACGCCACCTTCGGCGAATTCCTCGCCTGGATCATCGGCTGGAACCTGTTGCTGGAATTGGCCGTCGGTGCCGCCGTCGTGTCCAAAGGCTGGTCGAGTTACCTGGGTACGGTGTTCGGATTTGCCGGTGGCACCGTGAATGTCGGATCGGTCAACCTCGACTGGGGCGCGCTGCTGATCGTCGGGGCGGTGTCCACTCTGATCGCGCTGGGCACCAAGCTGTCGTCGAGATTTTCCGCGGTGATCACCGCCATCAAGGTGTCAGTGGTGATCTTGGTCGTGGTGGTCGGGGCGTTCTACATCAAGGCGGCCAACTACTCGCCGTTCATCCCCAAAGCAGAAGCCGGAGCCGACCAACGAGGCATCGACCAGTCGGTGTTGGCGCTGCTGACCGGGGCGCACAGCAGCCACTACGGCTGGTACGGCGTTCTGGCGGGGGCGTCGATCGTGTTCTTCGCGTTCATCGGGTTCGACATCGTGGCCACCATGGCCGAGGAGACCAAGAATCCCCAGCGCGACGTGCCGAAGGGGATCCTGGCGTCGCTGGCGATCGTGACGGTGCTTTACGTCGCGGTCTCGATCGTGCTGTCCGGCATGGTCTCCTATACCCGGCTCAAGACCATTCCCGGCCACCAGCCGGCAAATCTGGCGACGGCGTTCACGGCGAACGGGATCGGTTGGGCCAGTGAGATCATCGCCATCGGTGCGTTGGCCGGGCTGACCACCGTGGTGATGGTGTTGATGCTCGGGCAGTGCCGGGTCTTGTTCGCGATGGCGCGCGACGGCTTGTTGCCGCGGACGTTGGCCAAGACCGGTTCGCACGGCACCCCGGTCCGGATCACCGTGCTGGTTGCCGTGGTGGTGGCAACGACGGCGGCCGTGTTCCCGATAACCAAGCTCGAGGAGATGGTCAACGTCGGAACGCTGTTCGCGTTCGTGCTGGTGTCCGCCGGTGTCATCGTGCTGCGCCGGACTCGGCCGGACCTGCCGCGGGGGTTCCGTGCTCCGTGGGTGCCGGTGCTTCCGATCGCCTCGATCTGCGCGTGCGTGTGGCTGATGGTCAACCTCACCGCACTCACCTGGGTCCGGTTCGCGGTGTGGCTGGTGGTCGGGACCGTGATCTATGTCGGCTACGGGCGCTGGCATTCGGTGCAGGGCCGCCGGGAGTTCGAGTACGCCCGCTCGATTGCCGACCCCGAAGCGACCCCGACGTCGACGCGAACAGCGCGGTGACGTAGCACGTCTCTTTACAAAATGGTATCTTGTGTCTAGACACAAGACACATAGCGGCGTATTGTCCAACCTCAGCGTGGCATGACTCACAAGGAGGTTTGGCATATGACCACACTCAGGCCTGAAATCAGGCCCGACGTAGCCCAAGCGGCTGATGCGCCCGAGGTTTGGCGGGACAAGAAGCGTCATCTGTGGCTGATGGGACTGATCGCCCCGACGGCGTTGTTCGTGATGCTGCCGATCATCCGGGGGATCAACCAGCTCGGCTGGCACGCCGCCGCGGAGGTGCCGCTGTGGATCGGGCCCATCCTGCTCTACGTTCTGCTGCCCATCCTCGATCTGCATTTCGGGCCCGACGGCCAGAACCCGCCCGACGAGGTGGCCGAACAGCTGGAGAACGACAAGTACTACCGCTACTGCACCTACATCTACATCCCGTTCCAGTACCTCAGCGTGGTCTTGGGCGCCTATTTGTTCACCGCCTCGAACCTGAGCTGGCTCGGCTTTGACGGCGGGCTGGGCTGGCCCGGGAAGCTCGGCCTGGCGCTGTCGGTCGGCGTTCTCGGTGGCGTCGGCATCAATACCGCACACGAGATGGGGCACAAGAAGGATTCGCTGGAGCGGTGGCTGTCCAAGATCACCCTGGCGCAGACCTGCTATGGCCACTTCTACATCGAGCACAATCGCGGTCACCACGTACGTGTCTCCACGCCGGAGGACCCGGCGTCAGCCCGCTTCGGCGAGACTTTCTGGGAGTTCTTGCCGCGCAGCGTATTCGGCAGCTTGCGATCCGCCATTCGTCTCGAGGCGCAGCGGATACGCCGGCAGGGCCACCGTCGTTGGAATAGCCCCTGGAATCCCAAGACGTACCTGTCCAACGATGTGCTCAACGCCTGGGCGATGTCGGTGGTGTTGTGGGGTGTGCTGATCGCGGTTTTCGGCCCGGCGCTGATCCCGTTCGTCGTCATCCAGGCGGTCTTCGGATTCAGCCTGCTGGAGACCGTCAACTACCTCGAGCACTACGGACTGCTGCGGCAACGCAACGCCAACGGCCGCTACGAGCGCTGCGCGCCGGTGCACAGCTGGAACTCCGACCATGTGGTCACCAACCTGTTCCTGTACCACCTGCAGCGGCACAGCGATCACCACGCCAACCCCACTCGCCGATACCAGACGCTGCGCACCATGGCGGGCGCGCCGAACCTGCCCAGCGGGTACGCGTCGATGATTTCGCTGACCTACTTCCCGCCGCTATGGCGCAAGGTGATGGACCATCGGGTGCTCGAGCACTACGACGGCGACATCACCCGGGTCAACGTGCAGCCGCGCGTGCGCGAGAAGCTGCTGGCGCGTTACGGGGCCGAAAAGTGACTCGCCCCAGCACCGAGGCCTATCGGTGCCCGGTCTGCGACTACGTCTATGACGAGGCCAAAGGCGATGACAGGGAAGGCTTCCCGGCGGGCACGCGATGGCAGGAGATTCCCGACGACTGGTGCTGCCCGGACTGCGCGGTACGCGAGAAACCAGATTTCACAAAGGCCGGAGCAAGTAAAGGTAGGAGCAAGTAAATGAGTTGCGATGAGCGCTTGCGCGAAGAGTGTCAAACCCAGTTCAAACTGTTCCGTTGCATCCAGTGCGGCTTCGAGTATGACGAGGCCGTGGGGTGGCCGGAAGACGGCATCGACGCCGGCACCCGATGGGACGACATCCCCGAGGACTGGAGCTGCCCCGACTGCGGCGCGGCAAAATCCGACTTCGAGATGGTGGAGGTAGCTAGGTCCTGAGCGCCCCAAACGATATCGTCGCGCCTGTGAAGCGGATGCCGTACGCCGAGGCGTCCCGCGTCCTGCTGCGCGACTCGGTGCTCGACGCGATGCGCGACCTGCTGCAGACCCGAGACTGGTCCGCCATCACGCTTTCCGACGTGGCCAGCGCCGCGGGCATCAGCCGGCAGACCATCTACAACGAGTTCGGCTCGCGGCAAGGCCTGGCGCAGGGTTACGCCCTGCGCTTGGCCGATCGCCTGGTCGACGCCGTCCACGCCGCCATCGACGCCAACGTCGGCAATATCTACGAAGCGCTTCTGCAGGGTTTTCGTTCCTTTTTCGCAGAGTCGGCGGCCGACCCGTTGGTGATCTCGTTGCTGACCGGTGTCGCCAAGCCCGATCTGCTGCAGATCATCACGACCGACAGCGCGCCCATCATCGCCCGCGCGTCGGCGCGGCTGACCTCGGCGCTGACCCAGAGCTGGGTCGCCACCAGTGAAGGGGACGCCGGTGTGCTGGCGCGGGCCATCGTGCGACTGGCAATGAGCTACGTGTCCATGCCGCCCGAAGCCGATCACGATGTCGCGATGGATCTGGCGCGGCTGATGACGCCGTTCGCGGAGCGTCACGGGGTCATTAACGTTCCGGAGAACGTTCCCTGATCCGAGGGCCCGACGGGCCGGCGGCTACAGTGGCGGAAGAACATACCTAAGCTAAGTACCGCTTGAAATCCGTGAGCCCTAAGAAGGATGAGACACACATGACGACGACCGAAAATTCCCTGACCACCGACGTTCGTAACGGCATCGAGTTCAAGGTCGCCGATCTGTCGCTGGCGGAATTCGGCCGCAAAGAACTCGACCTGGCCGAGTACGAGATGCCCGGACTGATGTCACTTCGCCGCGAGTACGCCGACGTGCAGCCCCTCAAGGGCGCGCGCATCTCGGGCTCGCTGCACATGACCGTGCAGACCGCGGTTTTGATCGAGACCCTGACCGCACTGGGCGCCGAGGTCCGCTGGGCGTCGTGCAACATCTTCTCGACCCAGGATCACGCGGCGGCCGCGGTGGTCGTCGGCCCGCACGGCACGCCCGAGGAGCCCCAGGGCGTCCCGGTGTTCGCCTGGAAGGGCGAGACGCTCGAGGAGTACTGGTGGGCCGCCGAGCAGATGCTGACCTGGCCCGACGCCGACAAGCCGGCCAACATGATCCTCGACGACGGCGGCGACGCCACCATGATGGTGCTGCGCGGCATGCAATACGAAAAGGGCGGCGTGGTGCCGCCCGCCGAAGACGATGACCCCACCGAGTGGAAAGTCTTCCTGGGCGTGCTGCGCAACCGCTTCGAGTCCGACAAGGACAAGTGGACCAAGATCGCCGAGTCCGTCAAGGGTGTCAGCGAGGAGACCACCACCGGCGTGCTGCGCCTCTACCAGTTCGCGGCGGCGGGGGACCTGGCTTTCCCGGCGATCAACGTCAACGACTCCGTCACCAAGTCCAAGTTCGACAACAAGTACGGCACCCGGCACTCGCTCATCGACGGCATCAACCGCGGCACCGACGCCCTGATCGGCGGCAAGAACGTGCTGATCTGTGGTTACGGCGACGTCGGCAAGGGCTGCGCCGAAGCGGCCAAGGGCCAGGGCGCGCGGGTCGCCGTGACCGAGGTCGACCCGATCAACGCGCTGCAGGCGCTGATGGAGGGCTTCCCGGTCAAGACCGTCGAGGATGCCATCGGCGAGGCGGACATCGTCGTCACCGCGACCGGCAACAAGGACATCATCTCGCTGAACCACATGAAGGCGATGAAGGACCACGCCATCCTGGGCAATATCGGCCACTTCGACAACGAGATCGACATGGCGGCGCTGGAGCGTTCCGGGGCGACGCGGCTCAACATCAAGCCGCAGGTCGACCTGTGGACCTTCGGCGACTCCGGCAAGTCCATCATCGTGCTGTCCGAAGGCCGGCTGCTGAACCTGGGTAACGCCACCGGGCACCCGTCGTTCGTGATGAGCAACAGCTTCGCCAACCAGACGATCGCCCAGATCGAGCTGTGGACCAAGAACGACGAGTACGACAACGAGGTGTACCGGCTGCCCAAGCACCTCGACGAGAAGGTGGCCCGCATCCACGTCGAGGCGCTGGGCGGTGAGCTGACCAAGCTGACCAAGGAGCAGGCCGAGTACCTCGGCGTCGACGTCGAGGGCCCATACAAGCCGGACCACTACCGCTACTGACGACCACCGTTGCGTGCGGGCGCTAGGCTCGCGCCGTGCTGATCGCGATCGAAGGGGTTGACGGCGCCGGCAAGCGGACCCTGTCCGAAGGTTTGCGCAGCGCTTTCCAAACCGGCGGGAAATCGGTGGCCACGCTGGCGTTCCCGCGCTACGGGCAATCGGTGACCGCCGACATCGCGGCGGAGGCGCTGCACGGAGAGCACGGCGACCTCGCGTCGTCGGTGTACGCGATGGCCATGCTCTTCGCGCTCGATCGCGCCGGGGCGATCGGGGAAATCGAGCGGTTGGGCGCCGAGCATGACGTGGTGATCCTGGATCGTTACGTCGCTTCCAACGCGGCTTACAGCGCCGCCCGCCTGCATCAGGACTCGGCAGGGGAGGCGGCGGCCTGGGTACACCGGCTCGAATATCAGCGACTGCGGTTGCCCCCGCCGGACTGGCAAGTGTTGCTCGCGGTGTCCGCTGAGCTCGCCGCGCAGCGGGCCCGCCACCGGGCCGATGCAGAGCCGGGACGGGCGCGCGACAGCTACGAACGCGACGACGACCTTCAGCAGCGCACCGGTGCGGTGTACGCCGGCTTGGCCGCCGCGGACTGGGGCGGGCGATGGCTCGTCGTCGATGCAGACGTCAGTCCCGAGGGGCTGGCGGCCGCGTTGATCGCCCCGTAGAGGAGGGTGTGGGGCGAAATTTGACGATATTTAGCCCTGTCAAGCAAGAAACGCCCGTGTGGTGCCCCTGTTTTGTCCCGAACTGGTGACACCATGGACTCCATGAGGCAAAGGATCTTGGTCGTCGATGACGACGCTTCGCTGGCAGAGATGCTGACCATCGTGCTGCGTGGGGAGGGCTTCGACACCGCGGTCATCGGTGACGGTACTCAGGCCCTTACCGCAGTGCGCGAGCTGCGCCCCGACTTGGTGCTGCTGGACCTGATGTTGCCGGGCATGAATGGCATCGACGTGTGCCGGGTGTTGCGTGCCGACTCCGGCGTTCCGATCGTCATGCTGACGGCCAAGACCGACACCGTCGACGTGGTGCTGGGCTTGGAGTCGGGCGCCGACGACTACATCATGAAGCCGTTCAAGCCCAAGGAGCTTATCGCCCGGGTGCGGGCGAGGCTGCGGCGCAACGACGACGAGCCCGCCGAGATGCTGTCCATCGCCGACGTCGAGATCGACGTGCCGGCACACAAGGTCACTCGCAACGGCGAGCAGATCTCCCTGACACCGCTGGAGTTCGACCTGCTGGTCGCGCTGGCACGCAAACCACGCCAGGTGTTTACTCGAGATGTGCTGCTCGAACAGGTGTGGGGATACCGGCACCCGGCGGATACCCGCTTGGTAAACGTGCATGTCCAGCGTCTACGGGCCAAGGTCGAAAAAGACCCTGAGAACCCGACTGTGGTGTTGACCGTTCGAGGAGTGGGATACAAGGCCGGACCCCCGTGATCCGCGCCTGCGACGATGCAGAGCGTTGTCGCGATGAGGTGGGGGTACCACCCGCTTGCGGGGGAGAGCGGCGCACGTGATCCGGGGCTCGCGGCGACGCACTCGCAGCCGCTGGGGGCGCTCCGGCCCCATGACCCGCGGCATGGGTGCGTTGAGTCGAGCCGTAGGCATCGTTTGGCGCCGATCGCTTCAGCTGCGAGTCGTGGCGCTCACCCTTGGGCTGTCGTTGGCAGTGATCCTCGCGCTCGGCTTCGTGCTGACCAGCCAGGTCACCAACCGCGTGCTGGACGTGAAGGTCAAGGCCGCCATCGAGCAGATCGAGCGGGCGCGCACCACCGTCGGGGGGATCGTCAACGGCGAGGAGACGCGCTCCCTGGACAGCAGCCTTCAGCTGGCCCGCAACACCTTGACGTCCAAGACCGACACCGCCTCGGGCGCCGGGCTGGCGGGCGCCTTCGACGCGGTGCTGATGGTGCCGGGCGACGGCCCACGCGCCGC
>DASZLQ010000312.1:0-2944 GCA_035552295.1 Mycobacterium sp.
GCGCATCGGCGCGCAAGGCGAACGTCTGATGCTCGCCCAGCTTGGGGTGCAGCCCGTTGGCAGCCCACCGAACCTCCCAACGGCCCTCGTCGCGAGCCATTTTCAGCTGGCCGTCGTAGGTCCAGCTCCGGTTCTTGGGCAAGTGCCAGGTGAACCGGTAGTCGACCGTGCCGGTGTCCTCGGCGTACTTCGCGCTGAGGACCTGCGCATCCAAGTGGGTCGCCTGCAGTCCGGCCCAGGCCGCATTGAGCGCTTCGCGGGCTTCGTTGGGGTTGTCGCTGAGTTGGGCGGCCGTCGCGGTGTCCCCGATCGCCAGCGCGCGGAAGAACTTGTCGGCGGCGGGGCCAGGGCCGTCGGGCCGCGGAGTGCATGCCTGTGCCGATGCGACGATGACGACCACCGCGACTAGGCCGGCGAACCGTGATGCCGATGAGGTTAAAGTTGCCATTGAGGCTGATGTTAGGCATTTTGACAGCGACACGGCCGGAGGCGCACCGAAACCCAACCGTTATCGCGCGAATGGAACGCCACGGCGAGAAATACGGCCAGGAATCGCCGCCACGTTTCCCCCGCAAGCGGGTGGTACCCCCAGCTCGCGGAGCCGAAGCCCCCTAGTCCAGCAGCACCGTTGCGAAGGTGCCGACTTCGACGAAGCCCACTCGGGCGTAGGAGGCACGGGCCACCGCGTTGAAGTTGTTCACGTAGAGGCTGGCGATGCGTCCGCCACCGACGATCACCGCGGCCACCATTGCGGTGCCGGCAGTGCCTATCCCCAGGCCGCGCCACTCAGGGTGCACCCAGACTCCTTGGATCTGACCCACCCCCGGAGACTGCGATCCCACTTCGGCCTTGAAGACGACCTCACCGCGGTCGAAGCGGGCCCAGGCGCGTCCGGACGCGATCAGGCTCGCCACCCGGCGGCGGTAGCCGCGACCCCCGTCACCGAGCCGCGGGTCGACGCCGACTTCGCCGATGAACATGTCGACCGCGGCCACCAGGTAGGCGTCCAGTTCCTCCGGGCGGACCTGGCGCACCTCGGTATCGATCTCGCAGCTCGGGTGGGTGGCCAGCGCCATCAGTGGTTGATCGTCGCGCACGTCACGCGCCGGCCCCCAGGCCGACTCGAGCCGCTCCCACATCGGCATCACCAGGCCGGCTCTGCCGACCAGCGACGAACAACGCCGCGTCCCGCTCATCGCCTCGTCGGCGAACGCGTTCAGGTCGGCCGGTTCGCCGCGCAGCGGGATGAGGTTGGCACCGGCGAAGCACAGCGACTCCTCCACGCCGCTGCGGGTCCATAGCTCGCCACCGATCGAGTTGGGATCGATGCCGTGGTCGGCAACGCGCGCCGCGACCATGCACGACCCGACCGGGTCGTTGTCGAATACCCGCCATACCGCGGCCGCGTCGCGCACCACGGACACCCGCCGGTCGCCGATGAGGCGAAAGATGGGCGGAGCCGACATCTGGCGAACTCTCTGTGGTGCGAACTGAGGGCCAGTAAAGGCGAACCGGCCCCTATCAGCTTACGGTCACAATAGGCGAACCGCTTGGTGTTGTGCCCGGACCGTGATCGGCATCTTGCGCTGCGTCCGTTTCCAAGCCCATTTCGGAGGCGAGCCGCATCGCCTCCTCGATCAGCGTCTCGACGATCTGCGCTTCGGGCACGGTCTTGATCACTTCGCCCCGAACGAATATCTGGCCCTTGCCATTTCCCGACGCAACGCCCAGGTCGGCCTCGCGGGCCTCTCCCGGGCCGTTGACGACGCAGCCCATCACGGCGACTCGTAGCGGCACGTCGAGGCCGTCCAGGCCCGCGGTGACTTCGTTGGCCAAGGTGTAGACGTCGACCTGCGCGCGACCGCACGACGGGCACGACACGATCTCCAGCGAACGCGGCCGCAGGTTCAGCGACTCCAGAATCTGAATGCCGACCTTGACTTCCTCCACCGGTGGCGCCGACAGCGACACCCGGATGGTGTCGCCGATGCCCCGCGACAGCAGTGCGCCGAAGGCAACCGCGGACTTGATGGTGCCCTGGAAGGCGGGACCCGCCTCGGTGACACCGAGGTGCAGCGGGTAATCGCACTGCGCGGCCAGCTGCTCGTACGCGGCGACCATCACCACCGGATCGTTGTGCTTGACGCTGATCTTGATGTCGCCGAAGCCGTGCTCCTCGAACAGCGAGGCCTCCCACAGCGCGGACTCGACCAGCGCCTCGGGCGTGGCCTTGCCGTACTTCTCCATGAACCGTTTGTCCAATGAGCCCGCGTTGACACCGATACGGATCGGGGTACCTGCCGCACCGGCGGCCTTGGCGACCTCACCGACCCGGCCGTCGAATTCCTTGATGTTGCCCGGGTTTACCCGCACCGCGGCACACCCCGCGTCGATCGCGGCGAAGATGTACTTCGGCTGGAAGTGGATGTCGGCGATCACCGGGATCTGGCTGTGCCGGGCGATCTCGGCCAGCGCGTCGGCATCCTCTTGACGCGGGCAGGCCACCCTGACGATGTCGCAGCCGGCCGCGGTCAACTCGGCGATCTGCTGCAACGTCGTGTTGACATCATGGGTCTTGGTGGTGCACATCGACTGCACCGAAATCGGGTAGTCGCTGCCGACCCCCACGTCGCTGACCATCAGTTGGCGGGTGGTGCGCCGGGGGGCAAGCGTGGGCGCCGGGGCGTCCGGCATGCCCAGGCCAACGGTCACTGTTTGCCTTCTCTCTCTACTGGAAGATCCGGATCGGGTTGACCACATCAGCTGTCACGGTCAGCAGCATGTAGCCGACCACGAACACCAGGACCACGTATGTCGCGGGCATCAGCTTGAGATAGTTCACCGGCGCAGCCGCGACCATGCCGCGGGCGGATCGGATGGCGTTGCGGATCTTTTCGAACACCGCTATCGCGATGTGGCCACCATCGAAGGGCAGCAGCGGCAC
>DASZLQ010000313.1:0-3342 GCA_035552295.1 Mycobacterium sp.
CGACGGCACTCATGCGGTCGCGGGTACGGGTGGCCACTGGTAGACCTTCTCCGGTGTGATTCGCACGATCAGTCGATCGGCCTCGGGCTCGGGAGGCGGCGCGGTGCCGCCCATGTACCTGTCGTACATCTCATACAGCAACGACTTCTCCGGGTCCTCGGTGATATCGACGGTCCCGCGGATCTCGACATACCGGCCTGCGTTGGTGTCCCGAACCAGCAGGCTGATCCGTGGGTCGCGCAACATGTTTCGTGTCTTTAACCGGCCCGTGATGGTGCTGAACAGCACCGTGTCGCCGTCACGCTTGACGAATATGACTGACGACTGCGGGCGCCCGTCGACATTCGACGTCGCAATCGTTGCGACGTGCGGCCCGTCGAGCACCGCCCGGGCTACCTCGTTAAGTGTTACTGTCATCGCGGTTCCTTTTCTGAGTGTCTGGATCTTGGGTGCGGCCGGAGCGGAAGCCGTCTGCCACAGGTCACCGCACGGCGCCCGTGGACTGCCTGCCCGACGCCCATAGCTGGGAAGCGGCCGCCTCGCCGCGGAATACGTCGGCGTTGCGCCGGACGAACTCGGCAAAGGTTGTGGGGGTCACCCCGAACACCCCATGCGTGCTCAGGTCGACGCTGGATTCGTCGCTGCCGTTGCGCCGTTCGCGGAACAGTTCGTCCATTGCGTCGGCGAAGTAGGCGGGGATCCCGCCGGCAAGCAAAGTCTTCCGGTAGTCCGCCGGATCGGTGTCTACGTAGCGAACCGGTCGGTCGATGGCCAAGGAGATTCGTTCGGCGATCTCGTTCGTGGTCAATGCTTCAGGACCGGTCATCTCGTAGCGGTTGCCCTCGTGACCGGTACCGCGTAACAACGCGACCGCGACTCGGGCGATGTCGTCGATGTCGACCGGCGACAGTTTCGCATCAGCCATCGGCAGATTCATCGTGCCGTCGTACAGGATCGTGGGCACCTCACGCAGGAAGGTCTGCATGAATGTGCTGGGGCGCAAATGGGTCCAGGCCACACCCGAGCCCTCCAGATACTGTTCGATTTCAGCGTGCATCCGCGCGAACCGAAACTTCGCATCGGTCCAACACCCCATACCGGAGAGCTTCACGATGTGACGAACGCCGGCATGCTTGGCGGCGTCAATGAAGCTGCATTGCGTTTCGAGCATATGTTCGTGAGGCCCGGAGATCATCAGGGCCCGCTCCACGCCATCGAGAACACCGCCGAGTGTTGCCGGTTTGAGCATGTCGCCCTCGGCCACCTCGACGGTGTCCGGGATGGCGAGCGCTTCGACCTTGCCCCGATCTCGGACCAACGCTCGCACCGGCAACCGCGCATTCACACACGCCCGAATCACCGCGGACCCACTCAAACCCGTCGCCCCTGTCACAAGAATCATGTTGTCGTCGTCCTTAGCTCCAGCCGCTGCCGCGACAACGTCACGGCACTTCCACATGAATAGACCGGCGAGTCGCCGGAAAGGAATCGCCGGCGCCCGAGGCCCGCGGGAATTCGCGCCCCAACCTGCGTTTCACCCCGGGTATAGGGCGGTGATTCTTGGCGCGCTATGACTGTTCCCTCCACGGGAAAACCGCACCCGACCGGCAGTTGAGTAGCGACGCTGCACGCAAAATGATGACCTCGCGGTGCTTGGCGTCGATGTCGCGCTCACCGAAGACGGCCTTCACCATGCCGATCAGCGCAGAAAAGAAGTCTCCGGTGGCCTGGGTCAAACGGTGCTGGTTTCCGGCGCCGCCGGATCGGTGGGTGACATCGTCGGTCAGATCGCCAAGATCAACGGCTGCCGAGCCATCGGCATTGCCGGCGGTGAGCAGAAATGCCGCTGGCTTGTTGAGGAGGCCGGATTCGACGCCGCCATCGACTACAAGGCCGCGGACCTGCGCGCAGAACTGAAAACCCATGCACCGGAGCGTATCGACATCTTCTTCGACAATGTCGGCGGCGAGGCGCTGGAGGCCGCCCTCAACCGGCTGGCCCGCGGTGCCCGCATCGTGCTCTGCGGCGCAGTATCCCAGTACAACGACACGCCGCGGGGACCGGCGAACTACATGCAGCTGCTTGTGGCCCGCGCGTCCATGACCGGCTTCGTCGTCTTTGACTACCTGACGCGCTACCCGGAAGGCATTGCACAGCTTGCGAAGTGGCTCCACTCCGGCCAACTGCGATCACACGAGCACGTCGAGCACGGCGACGTGGGCGACTTCCCCGAAACGCTCCTCAAGCTCTTTCACGGCCAGAACACCGGCAAGCTGATCCTCGCCTTGAACGACTCTTCGTCGTGGTGACGCAATGACGGCGCGGCGACCCCGTCCCTCGGCTGCGATCGGGAGTCGCTACGGGCAAAGCATGCGGCCCAACGAAATTGCGGAGGGCGGTTCTGCTGACAAGCTACTGAAGGGAACACGATGAAAGCTTTCGTTCTAGGTCGGTACGGGAAAAACGAACCGGTTCGTGCTGTTGAGGTACCGGAGCCCGAAATGCGATCCGATGATGTACTGGTCGAGATCCACGCCGCCAGTGTCAATCCCGTGGACTTTAAGATCAGAAATGGCGACCTGAAACCCCTTCTGCCGTACAAATTGCCTCTGATCATGGGTAGTGATCTCGCTGGGGTCGTGGTTAGCTGCGGACCGAATGTTGTGGGATTCAAGCCGGGCGATGAGGTCTACGCCAGGGCCGATAAAGACAGGATCGGCGCTTTCGCGGAAATGATCGCTGTCAATGAGAAAGCGGTCGCGAAAAAGCCCCACACACTGGACATGGTGCAAGCCGCTGCGGTGCCTCTGGTCGGCCTGACTGCGTGGCAGGCGCTGGTCGAAATAGCGCAGCTGCAAGCGGGACAGCAGGTGCTCATCCACGCCGGCTCTGGAGGTGTCGGGACGATCGCCATTCAACTGGCGAAGCACCTTCGGGCGACGGTCGCCACAACCACGAGCACAGCGAATGTGGAGTGGGTGAAGAACCTTGGAGCCGACGTCGTCATCGACTACAAGACGGATGATTTCGAAACCATCGTGCACGATTACGACGTTGCTTTCGACACCCTGGGCGGGGAGACGCTCGAAAAATCACTTCGGGTGGTCAAGCCCGGCGGGAAGGTCATCTCGGTCGCAGGCCCCCCGGAACCCGAATTTGCCAGGCAGTACGGCCTGAACTGGGTTTTCACACAAGCGATATGCGTTCTCAGCTTCCCAATCAGACGAAAAGCCAAACGCCGCCAAGTGACCTACTCGTTCCTATTTATGAAACCAAGTGGAAGCCAATTACGCGAGCTCGGCTCCCTCATCGATTCCGGTGCTATACGTCCGGTTGTCGATC
>DASZLQ010000314.1:0-8431 GCA_035552295.1 Mycobacterium sp.
CGGCCGACGGTGCACCAGGATCTTCGTCCGGGATGGGCACAACACGACTTGACCAACTTGTCGGAACAGGCACGCCGGCTTCGCCTCGAAGTACTAGCTCAACGCGAATTCTCCGCGCCCTTCGACCTTTCCACCGATGCGCCGTTGCGGATCACCGTCGTGCGCACGGCCGCCGAAGAACACGTGCTGCTGTTGGTGGCCCACCACATCGCCTGGGACGACGGCTCGTGGCGGGTGTTCTTCGCTGACCTCACCAAGGCGTACGCGGGCGCCGATCTGGGGCCGGAACGCTACTTGCCGGCCCCGTCGGGACCGGACACCACCGAGGCCGATCTCGACTACTGGCGCGCGATCATGGCCGATCCGCCGGAGCCACTGGAGCTTCCCGGCCCAGCCGGGACGACCATGCCGACCAGTTGGCGCGCCGCGCGCAGCACGCGGCGGCTGCCCGGCGACACCGCCCAACGGGTGAAAGCGATGGCGAAAGACACCGGCTGCACTCCTTACATGGTGCTACTGGCCGCTTTCGGGGTCCTGGTGCATCGCTACAGCCACAGCGACGACTTTCTCGTGGCCGCACCGGTGCTCAATCGCGGCGCCGGAACCGACGACGCCATCGGCTATTTCGGCAACACGGTGGTGATGCGGCTGCGACCGCGGCCGGCGATGAGTTTCCGCGAGTTGCTCAAATCGACGCGCGATATCGCCACCGGGGCGTTCGTACACCAACGGGTCAGCCTCGACCGCGCGGTGCGCGAATTGAACCCTGATCGCCGGCATGGTGCCGAACGGATGACCCGGGTGAGCTTCGGATTCCGCGAGCCCGATGGTGGCGGATTCCGCCCACCCGGCGTCGGGTGCGAGCGCTACGACCTGCGCAGCAACCTCACCCAGCTGCCACTGGGTTTGATGGTCGAATTCGACAGCACCGGCGCGCTGGTTGAGGCCGAACACCAGCTAGAGATTCTTGAACCCGCGCTGGTGCGCCAGATGCTGGATCACTTCGGCGTGCTGCTCGACGACGCCCTTGCCGGGCCGGATCGGCCGTTGGCCGCGCTGACGCTGATGGACGAGGCCGACGCCGGGTGGCTGCGTCAGGTGTCGCGCGGCGAGACGTTCGATACCGCCCCCACAACCCTGGCCGACCTGGTGTCCGAACAGGCAGCGCGAACTCCAGAGGCAATCGCCGTCAGCTATGAGGGCCGTCGGTTCACCTACCGCGACATCAACGAGGCAGCAAACAGGTTGGCGCACTGGCTGATTGAGCAGGGCATAGGTAGCGAGGACCGCGTCGCAGTGCTACTCGATAAGTCGCCGGATCTGGTCGTCACCGCGGTGGGGATTGCCAAGTCCGGTGCGGTGTATGTGCCCGTGGACCCCACCTACCCGCAGGACCGGCTGGAATTCATCCTCGGCGACTGCGACGCGAAGCTTGTGCTGCGCGAGCCGGTAGGTGACCTGGCCGCATACCGCGCCGACGACCCCACCGACACTGATCGGGTCCGTGCGCTAAGCCCGGAAAACACGGCGTATCTGATTTACACGTCCGGGACTACCGGACTGCCCAAAGGCGTCGCCGTGCCGCACCGCCCCGTCGGGGAGTACTTCGTCTGGTTCAAGGGTGAGTACGGGGTCGACCACGCCGACCGGCTGCTGCAGGTCGCCTCGCCAAGCTTCGATGTGTCGATAGCCGAGATCTTTGGCACGCTGGCCTGTGGCGCGCGAATGGTGGTCCCGCGCCCCGGGGGACTCAACGACATCGGTTACCTCACTGCCCTGTTGCGCGACGAGGGGATCACGGCAATGCATTTCGTGCCGTCCCTACTCGGCCTGTTCCTGTCGCTACCGGGCGTCAACCAGTGGCGGACGCTGCAGCGGGTGCCCATCGGCGGTGAGCCGTTACCCGGCGAGGTGGCCGACAAGTTCCACGCCACATTCGACGCGCTGCTACACAACTTCTACGGTCCGACCGAAACCGTAATCAATGCCAGCCGGTACAAGGTGGAGGGCCCACAAGGCACTCGTATCGTGCCCATCGGCCGGCCGAAGATCAACACCACAATGTACCTGCTCGATGATTCGCTGCGCCCCGTGCCGGTCGGCGCGATCGGCGAGATCTACCTTGGCGGAACGCATCTGGCGCATGGATACCATCGCCGTGTCCGACTGACCGCCGAGCGATTCGTCGCCGACCCGTTCAATCCCGGCGCCCGGATGTACCGATCCGGAGATCTCGCACGCCGCAATGCGGACGGCGATATCGAGTATGTGGGACGTGCCGACGAGCAGGTCAAGATCCGCGGCTTCCGAATCGAACTGGGTGACGTCGCCGCGGCCATATCGGTCGATCCGACCGTCGGACAGGCCGTTGTGGTCGTCAGCGACCTGCCACGGCTGGGCAAGAGCCTGGTCGGCTACGTAACACCCGCGGCGGCCGACGACCGACCGGCTGACGCCTCCGTGGTCGACCTCGACCGGATCAGAGCCCGGGTGGCGGCAGCGCTGCCCGAGTACATGGTGCCGGCGGCATACGTTGTGCTCGACGAGATTCCGATCACCACGCACGGAAAGATCGACCGCGCCGCGCTGCCGGATCCCGAGGTCGGCTCCGGCGCCGAGTTCCGGGAACCGGAAACGGCTACCGAGCGGCGCGTTGCCGAACTGTTCGCCGACCTGCTCGGCCGAGACCGGGTCGGCGCCGACGACTCGTTCTTCGCCCTCGGCGGCCATTCACTACTTGCGACGAAATTCGTTGCGGCAGTGCGTAATGCGTTCGACGTCGATATCGGTGTGCGGGAGATCTTCGAGCTGGCAACGGTAGCGCGGATCGCCGAACACATAGACGCCATAGACACGCTGGATCAGGATTCGGCACGGCCGCGGCTGGCGCCGGCACAGCATGACGGGCCGGTGCGACTGTCGTCATCGCAGCTGCGGAGCTGGTTCACCTATCGCTTCGACGGACCCAACGCCGTCAACAACATTCCGTTCGCCGCGGCACTTCGTGGCCCCTGCGACACCGAGGCACTGGCGGCGGCCATCACCGACGTGGTGGCGCGCCACGAAATCCTGCGCACCATCTACCGCGAGATCGACGGTGTGCCACACCAGATCATCCACCCGCCCGCCGAGGTGCCGGTGCGGCGTGCTGACGGGCCCGACCAGGAGTGGCTGCAAGCCCAACTGGATAGCGAGCGGCGTTACGTCTTTGATCTGGAGACCGACTTGCCGATCCGGGCGGCGTTGCTGAGCGTGCCGGACCATAACGTCTTGTCCTTGGTGGTTCACCATATCGCCGGCGACCACTGGTCCGCCGGGGTGTTGTTCACCGATCTGCTGACCGCCTACCGGGACCGCAGCGCGGGGCAACAGCCATCGTGGGAACCGCTGCCGGTGCAGTACGCGGATTACAGCATCTGGCAGGCGGCGCTATTGGACGACGGTGCGGGCATCGTCGGTCCGCAACGCGATTACTGGACCCGCCAACTCGAGGGGTTGCCCACCGAAAAAGGTCTGCGCCCAGACTTCCCGCGCCGGGCCCTGCTCAGCGGTTCCGGAGATGCTGTCGAGTTCAGTCTCGCGTCGGTTACCCGCGAGAAGGTGACCGAACTGAGCCGCGATCTCGGCATCACCGAGTTCATGCTCCTGCAAGCCGCGGTCGCGGTAGTACTGCACAAAGCCGGCGGCAGCCCGGACATCCCCATCGGCACCCCGGTGGCCGGTCGCAACGAATCCGACCTTGATCGGCTGATCGGGTTCTTCATCAACATCCTGGTGCTGCGAAACGACCTGCACGGAAATCCGACGCTGCGCGAGGTGCTGCAGCGGACCAGGGAGATGGCGCTGGCGGCTTACGCGCACCAGGACCTGCCGTTCGACCAGGTGGTGGACGCGGTCAGCCCGGCGCGGTCGCTGTCGCGCAATCCGCTATTCGACGTCGTGGTACACGTTCGTGAGCAGTTGCCACAAGACAACATCATCGACAGCGGTCCGGACGGTGACACCACTTTCAGCGCCCTGGAGCCGACATTCGACGTCGCACACGCCGACATGTCGGTCAACTTTTTCGCATCCGACGACGGCTATCGCGGTCACGTCATCTACCGCCCCGAACTCTATAAACGGAGCACCGCGCAACGATTCGCCGAGTGGCTGGTCCGCGTCATCGAGGCGTTCGCGTACCGACCCGATCAACAACTGCGCGAGGTGGAGATTGCCAGTGCGCAGGAAAGACAACACATTCTGGACCGGTCCAACGCGGGCGACGGTCCGGCGCGGGTGTACCTGCTGGACACCGCGCTGAACCCCGTCCCGCGCGGTGTGCAGGGCGACGTCTACTACGGTGGCGGCCCGGCCGTCAGCGCCCGGCTGGCGAGGCCGTCGTTGACCGCCACCCGCTTTGTTGCCGATCCATTTGCCGCGCAACCAGGTTCGAGGCTTTACCGCAACGGCGAGCGCGGCGTGTGGGGTGACGATGGCCAACTGGAACTGCTGGCCGGCCCCCAAATGGCGGAACGACCCGCGCAGGCGGCGCCGGTCACCGAATCGGCCGAACCGCCCAACACTGCCACCGAGCGCGCGCTGGCGGCCATCCTCGCCGACGTGCTCGATGCCGGGCAGGTCGGGCGCTACGACGAATTTTTCAATCTCGGCGGAGATAGCATCTCCGCGGTGCGGGTAGCCGCACAGGCGCGGGACGCCGGAATGCCGCTGACCCCGCGGATGGTTTTCGAACATCCCGTGCTCGATGAGCTCGCCGCCGCTGTCGACGCCAAGTCGGAAGCCGAAACCGAGCCCCAGGACAGGCAGACCACGCATCACGCACCGATGAGCACATCGGGGCTTTCTCCCGACGAACTGGCGGCCCTGACCTCATCCTGGGGTCATCAGCCGTGACGCGAGCCGACGAGCGACCTGCCATCGAAGATGTGATGGCACTCAGCCCCTTGCAGCAGGGGCTGTTCTCGATGGCGGCGCTGACCTCTGAAGCAGGGTCGGCCGAATCCGATGACGCCGACCCGTACGTCATCGCGATGGCCGCCGACGTGGTGGGCCCCCTCGACGTCTCCTTGCTGCGGCAGTGTGCCGCGACGATGCTGACCCGGCACCCGAATCTGCGGGCAAGCTTTGTGCACGGCAATCTGAGCCGGCCCGTGCAGGTGATTCCGAGCGGCGTCGAGTTGCCCTGGCGGTGTGTGCGCGCCGCACCCCATGAGGTGGCGGCGCTGGAAGCCGAAGAGCGCCGGCGCCGTTTCGACCTGGGCCGCGGGCCGCTGATCCGGTTTCTGCTCATCGAATTGCCCGACCACCATTGGCATCTGGCCGTCGTCGCGCACCACATCGTCATCGACGGGTGGTCGTTGCCGCTTTTTGTCTCGGACCTGCTCGCCCTGTATCGGGCCGCTGGTGACGCCGCAGCGCTGCCGTCACCGCCGCGGCCGTATCGCGACTACATCGGCTGGCTGGCCGGCCGGGACCAGACGGGCAGCCGGGCATTGTGGGCCGAGCACCTGAAAGGCATGGACGGCCCGACGCTCTTGTCGCCGGCGCTGACCGCCACCCCGCCACCGGCGGGCATTCCGCGTCGCACCACGCTGCGGCTGGACAGCGATGCCACCACTGCGCTGGCCGAGGCCGCCCGTACCCGTGGGGTCACACTGAACACGCTCGTTCAAATGGCTTGGGCGATAATGCTTTCGGCATTGACCGGTCGCGGCGATGTGGCGTTCGGGGTGACGGTGTCCGGCAGGCCCGGCGAATTGCCGGGCGTGGAGACGATGGTCGGCATGTTCATCAATACCGTGCCGTTGCGAGTACGGATGGATCCCCGCACGCCGGTCGGGACGCAATGCGTTGCCCTGCAACGTGAATCGGCCGCGTTGCGGGACCACAGCTACCTGGGGCACGCCGAATTGCGTTCGATCGCCGGTGTCGGTGAGATGTTCGACACCCTGCTGGTGTACGAGAACTTCCCGCCCGGCGAGGTGGTGGGAGCTACTGAGTTCGTCGCGAACGGGGCGACCTTCCGTCCGGTGGCGCTCGAGAGTGTGTCGCATTTCCCGGTGACGGTCGCCGCGCACCTGAGCTCCGGCGAGCTCACCGTATTGGTGGAGGTGCTCGACGGTGCGCTGGGCACGATAGCGCCCAAGGACCTCGGCGGGCGGCTGCTGGCCGTGTTGCAGCGTTTGGTGGACACGTGGGACCGACCGTTGCGTGAGGTCGACGTCCTGCTCGACGGCGAGCACGACACGACCGCTCACGGCCTGCCGGATGTGGAGGCGCCGGGGGCGTCGGTGCATACCCGGTTCACCGAAATCGCTGCGTCTCATCCTGATTCGGTGGCGGTCAGCTGGGCCGACGGTCAGCTGACGTACGGCGAGCTCGACGAACTCGCCGACCGGCTGGCCGCTGCCCTGAGCCGGGCGGGCATCGGCAGCGAGACTCCGGTGGCGATCATGCTTTCCCGGGGCCCGAGCTACGTGGCCGCGATGCTGGCAATCCTCAAAGCCGGCGGCACGATCGTGCCGCTGGATCCGGCGATGCCCGACGATCGGGTGGCCGAGATCCTACGACAGGCGTCGGCTCCGATCGTCGTCGACGAGGAGTTGTTCGCGGCTTCCACCAATACCCGCGCCGCGCCTGCCGATTACCGGGCGGCCACGGTCTCATCGGAACATGCGGCCTACGCGGTGTTCACCTCGGGCACCACCGGCACACCGAAGGGCGTCATCGGCACCCACCGAGCGCTGTCGGCCTACGCCGACGACCACATCGAGCGGGTTCTTCGGCCGGCGGCCAGCCGAATCGGGCGACCCCTGCGCGTCGCGCATGCCTGGTCTTTCACCTTCGACGCGGCGTGGCAGCCGTTGGCGGCGTTGCTCGACGGCCACTCGGTGCACATTGTCGACGACGAGCGACAGCGTGACGCCGAGGCGCTGGTCGAAGCGATCGACCGGTTCGGTTTGGACATGATCGACACCACGCCGTCGATGTTCGCCCAGCTGTACAACGCAGGACTGCTGCAGCGGGTGCCACTGGCAGTTCTCGCGCTCGGCGGCGAAGCCGTGGGTGTCACCGCGTGGCAAGCGATCCAACAGGAATGCGCACGAACGGCCATGAGCGCCTTCAACTGCTACGGGCCCACCGAAACCACGGTCGAGGCCGTAGTCGCCGCCGTCAACGAGCACGCGCGGCCGGCCATCGGGCGTCCCACCCGGACCACCCGCGCCTACGTCATGGACGCCTGGCTGCGGCCGGTACCTGACGGTGCCGCCGGCGAGTTGTACTTGGCGGGCGACCAGCTGACCCGCGGCTACCTCGGACGCGCGGCCGAGACCGCAACACGATTCGTCGCCGAGCTGAACGGCCACGGCAGCCGGATGTACCGCACCGGAGATGTGGTGCGCCGCAAGCCCGACGGCGGTCTGGAGTTCCTCGGGCGCAGTGACGACCAGCTGAAGATTCGCGGTTTCCGCGTCGAGCCGGGTGAGATCGCCGCGGTGCTCAACAGCCACGACGGGGTGCGCGGCGCCCATGTGACGGCCCACCACCATGCCCATGGGCCGCGGCTCACGGCATACGTGGCGGGCGGGCTCCATCCGCCGGCGGTGGCCGAACTGCGTTCGATGCTGCTCGATCGGCTGCCGCGCTACCTGATCCCCCATCACATCGTCGTCCTCGATGAGTTGCCGCTGACGCCGCACGGCAAGATCGACGAAAACGCCTTGGCGGCAACCTCGGAAACCTTTGTCGTCGATGGACCGGCCTCCCCGCCCGAGACGCCGACCGAGCTGGCGCTTGCCGAGGCGGTCACCGACGTTTTGGGAACCGCGGATGCCGGCGTCTCGGCCTGCTTTCTGCAAATGGGCCTGGACAGCATCGTGGCCCTGTCGGTCGTGCAGGCCGCTCGCCGTCGTGGCATCGCGCTGCGGGCCAGGTTGATGATGGAGTGCGAGACTATCCGCGAACTCGCCGCGGCGATCGACTCCGAAGCCGCACGGCACACGCCCTTGAACGGGGCAGCTGACGCCGGCGAACCAATCCCGGTGTTGGCAGGCGTTCATTGGCTCTACGAATACGGCGACCCGCGCCGGCTCGCGCAGACCGAAGTCGTCAGGCTGCCCACCACGATCACCCGCGAAGGTCTGGATGCGCTGCTGTGCGCCGTCATTGACGGACACGAGATGTTGCGATGCCGGCTGGACCGCGACGCGATGACGCTTGTCGCACAACCGAAAGCGGACATCCTCAGCGAAGTGTGGGTCGGCGGTGAACTGGTCAACGACGTCGCCAAGCAGACTCTCGACGCGTTGGAGCGCCTCGACCCACGGGCCGGTCGACTGTTGTCGGCCGTGTGGCTGCGCGAGCCCCACGGGCCCGGTGTGCTTGTGATGACGGCCCACGTGCTGGCGATGGACCCCGCCTCGTGGCG
>DASZLQ010000315.1:0-4504 GCA_035552295.1 Mycobacterium sp.
GCTCGAGGTCGCGCAGCACCTGGGCGACAGCCTGGTGCGCACCATTTCGATGCAGCCCACCGACGGTCTGGTGCGCGGCGTTGAGGTCACCGACACCGGCAAATCGATCTCGGTGCCGGTGGGCGAGGGCGTCAAGGGCCACGTCTTCAATGCGCTCGGGTACTGCCTGGACAAGCCGGGATACGGAGAAGACTTCGACCACTGGTCGATTCACCGCAAGCCCCCGCCGTTCGAAGAGCTGGAGCCTCGCACCGAGATGCTTGAGACCGGCCTCAAGGTCGTGGATCTGCTCACCCCATATGTGCGTGGTGGCAAGATCGCGCTGTTCGGCGGCGCCGGCGTAGGCAAGACGGTGCTGATCCAGGAGATGATCAACCGTATTGCCCGAAACTTCGGTGGGACTTCGGTTTTCGCCGGAGTGGGGGAGCGCACCCGCGAGGGTAATGACCTGTGGGTGGAGCTCAAAGAAGCCGACGTGCTCAAGGACACCGCGTTGGTGTTCGGTCAGATGGACGAGCCGCCCGGCACCCGTATGCGGGTGGGGCTGTCCGCGCTGACGATGGCGGAGTGGTTCCGCGACGAGGCGGGCCAGGACGTGCTGCTGTTCATCGACAACATCTTCCGGTTCACCCAGGCGGGGTCCGAGGTATCCACGCTGCTCGGCCGGATGCCGTCGGCTGTGGGGTACCAGCCCACGCTGGCTGATGAGATGGGCGAGCTGCAAGAGCGCATCACCTCGACGCGGGGCCGGTCGATTACCTCGATGCAAGCGGTCTACGTGCCCGCCGACGACTACACCGACCCGGCGCCGGCGACGACGTTCGCGCACCTGGACGCCACCACCGAGCTCTCCCGTAACGTATTCTCCAAGGGCATTTTCCCCGCGGTGGACCCGTTGGCATCCAGCTCGACCATCCTCGACCCCGGTGTCGTCGGTGACGAGCACTACCGCGTCGCCCAGGAAGTCATCCGGATCCTACAGCGCTACAAAGACCTTCAGGACATCATCGCGATCCTCGGTATCGACGAGCTGTCCGAAGAGGACAAGCAATTGGTCAACCGGGCGCGGCGCATCGAGCGGTTCCTGTCGCAGAACATGATGGCGGCCGAACAGTTCACCGGCCAGCCGGGTTCGACGGTTCCGCTTAAGGAGACGATCGAGGCGTTCGACAAGCTGACGAAGGGCGACTTCGACCACATACCCGAACAGGCCTTCTTCTTGATCGGTGGCCTCGACGACTTGGCCAAGAAAGCCGAGAGCTTCGGCGCGAAACTAGATTCCTGAGGCTAAGCCGAAAGGCGGTGTGACATGGCGGAATTGAACGTTGAGATCGTTGCTGTCGACCGAAAGATCTGGTCGGGTGAGGCGACGTTCCTGTTCACCCGCACCACCGTCGGCGAAATCGGCATCCTGCCCCGCCACATCCCGCTGGTGGCGCAATTGGTCGACGACGCCATGGTGCGCGTCGAACGGGAAGGCGAAGACGATCTGCGCATCGCGGTGGATGGCGGGTTCTTGTCGGTAACCGAGGAGACGGTCACCGTTCTTGCCGAATCTGCGGAGTTCGAGTCGGAGATCGACGAGGCTGCCGCCAAGGAGGATTCCGAGTCCGACGATCCCCGCATCGCCGCGAGGGGCCGCGCCAGACTGCGCGCCGTCGGCGCGATCGACTAACCGCCGATGAGCGCGCCCATGGTCGGCATGGTCGTGCTCGTCGTCGTGTTGGGGGCCGCGGTCCTCGCCCTGAGTTATCGGTTGTGGAAACTGCGCCAGGGCGGAACGGCGGGAATCATGCGAGATATCCCCGCGGTCGGAGGCCATGGCTGGCGCCACGGCGTGATCCGCTACCGCGGCGGCGAGGCCGCGTTCTACCGGTTGTCCAGTCCACGTTTGTGGCCCGATCGTCGGCTCAGCCGGCGGGGTGTGGAGATCGTGGCCCGGCGGGCGCCGCGCGGCGACGAGTTCGACATCATGACCGACAAGATCGTGGTCCTGGAACTGCGTGACACGACGCAAGACCGCAGGTCGGGTTATGAGCTCGCGTTGGATCAGGGCGCGTTGACCGCGTTCTTGTCGTGGCTCGAGTCCCGTCCGTCGCCGCGCGCGCGTCGTCGCAGCGTCTAGACTTGTGTCTGAAATACTCTGCTCGATAACAGTTTTCGACTAATCCGCCTTGGGTGCGCCGCCGCCCGGTTTCCAGAGCACATCCCCCTCAGGGTTGGCCACCCGCGACAGGATGAAAAGCAGATCCGAGAGCCGGTTGAGGTATTTCGCCGGCAGTATGCTGACGCCTTCCTGTTGGGAATCGACCGCGGCCCATGCCGACCGCTCAGCCCGACGTACCACTGTGCGGGCGACGTGCAGCAACGCTGATAATGGCGAACCGCCCGGTAGCACAAAGGAGTTCAGCGCTGGCAACGGCTCGTTGTATGCGTCGCACCACCGTTCGAGTCGATCGATGTAGGACTGGGTGACCCGTAGCGCAGGGTATTCGGGGTTTTCCACTACCGGGGTAGACAGATCGGCGCCGGCGTCGAACAGGTCGTTCTGGATCTGCCGCAAGACGCCGGCGATTTCCTGGTCCGGCTGACCCACGGCGATCGCGACCCCGATCGCGCAGTTGGCCTCGTCGCAATCCGCGTACGCCACCAGCCGGGGGTCGTTTTTCGAGACCCGCGAGAAGTCGCTCAATCCCGTGGTTCCGTCGTCGCCGGTTCGCGTATAGATGCGGGTCAGATGTATTGCCATGAGCAAAACCGTACTCGGCTGACTGCCTCGGCTGACTGACAAGCCGCCACTCGCTTCACTAGACTGACGCGGGTGTCCGAGCGATTCGTCGTGACCGGCGGCAACCGGTTGTCAGGGGAAGTCGCTGTAGGAGGCGCCAAGAACAGCGTGCTCAAGCTCATGGCCGCGACACTGCTGGCCGAAGGCACCAGCACGATCACCAATTGCCCCGACATCCTCGACGTACCGCTGATGGCGGAGGTATTGCGTGGTTTGGGCGCCACCGTCGAACTCGACGGAGACGTCGCGCGAATCACCTCACCCTATGAACCCAAGTACGACGCCGACTTCGCGGCGGTGCGCCAGTTCCGGGCCTCGGTTTGCGTGCTGGGGCCGCTCGTCGGCCGATGCAAGCGAGCCAGGGTCGCGTTGCCCGGTGGTGACGCGATCGGATCGCGTCCGCTGGATATGCATCAGGCGGGTCTGCGACAGCTGGGCGCGGACTGCAACATCGAGCATGGATGCGTTGTCGCGCAGGCGGACACGCTGCGTGGCGCGGAGATTCAGTTGGAGTTTCCCTCGGTGGGGGCTACCGAGAACATCCTGATGGCCGCCGTCGTGGCCGAGGGTGTCACCACGATTCACAATGCGGCGCGGGAACCCGACGTGGTCGATCTGTGCACGATGTTGAACCAGATGGGCGCGCAGGTCGAAGGTGCGGGTTCGCCGACGATGACTATCACCGGCGTTCCCCGGCTTTACCCCACCGAGCACCGGGTGATCGGGGACCGCATCGTCGCCGCTACGTGGGGCATCGCCGCCGCTATGACGCGCGGGGACATATCGGTGACGGGTGTTGATCCGGCACACCTTCAGGTGGTGCTGCACAAGCTGCACGACGCGGGCGCCACTGTCACGCAGACGGACAGCAGCTTCCGCGTGACCCAGTACGAGCGTCCAAAGGCCGTCAACGTTGCGACGTTGCCGTTCCCTGGCTTCCCCACCGATTTGCAGCCGATGGCGATCGCTCTGGCATCGATCGCCGATGGCACGTCGATGATCACGGAGAACGTGTTCGAAGCGCGCTTCCGGTTCGTAGAAGAGATGATCCGGCTCGGTGCGGATGCGCGCACCGACGGCCATCACGCCGTATTGCGCGGTCTGCCACAACTTTCCAGCGCCCCGGTGTGGTGTTCTGACATCCGGGCCGGCGCCGGCCTGGTGCTTGCGGGGCTGGTCGCCGACGGCGACACCGAGGTCCACGACGTCTTCCACATCGACCGCGGCTACCCGTTATTCGTGGAGAACCTGGCCATTTTGGGAGCCGAGATCGAACGGGTAGAGTAGTGCGAAGGTAATGCCCAACAGGCGCGGTCACCACATGAAGCTGATCGAAACCGGGGCTTGACTCCTCTGCCGGACTTATATTAAGCTGGTAGGGTTGCCCCGAAGCGGGCGAAAATAAGCGTGAGTGTTGTTTGAGAACTCAATAGTGTGTTTGGTGGTTTTTATTTTTGTTGTTGTTTTTTGACCATACTTTGCACCCCCCGTGTGTGGGTATGGTCGTTTTTTGATGCCAGATATTGGCGTCTTGTCAGGTATCTCTGATTTTAAATTCACCTCGTTATTCGAGGAGTTTTTGTTTGGAGAGTTTGATCCTGGCTCAGGACGAACGCTGGCGGCGTGCTTAACACATGCAAGTCGAACGGAAAGGTCTCTTCGGAGATACTCGAGTGGCGAACGGGTGAGTAACACGTGGGTAATCTGCCCTGCACT
>DASZLQ010000316.1:0-14260 GCA_035552295.1 Mycobacterium sp.
CCGGCGCAGCGCGCGTAAACGCAACGCGCTGGCGGCGCGTTCTCGCAAGCGGATCAGCCTGGAGGACCTGGACTCGGCGCTGAAGGAAACCAGCCAGCTGAACCTGATCCTCAAGGGCGACAACGCCGGTACCGTCGAGGCACTGGAAGAGGCCCTGATGGGGATCGTGGTCGACGACGAGGTGGAACTGCGCGTCATCGACCGCGGTGTCGGTGGCATCACCGAGACCAACGTCAACCTGGCGTCGGCCTCGGACGCGGTGATCATCGGCTTCAACGTGCGCGCCGAAGGCAAGGCGACGGAGCTGGCCAACCGCGAAGGCGTCGACATCCGCTACTACTCGGTGATCTACCAGGCGATCGACGAGATCGAGAAGGCTCTCCGCGGCATGCTCAAGCCGATCTATGAGGAGAACCAGCTGGGTCGTGCCGAGATCCGCGCGATCTTCCGGTCCTCGAAGGTCGGCATCATCGCCGGCTGCCTGATCACCTCCGGCATCGTGCGTCGCAACGCCAAGGCCCGGCTGTTGCGCGACAGCATCGTGGTCACCGACAACCTCACGGTGACCTCGCTGCGACGGGAAAAGGACGACGTGACCGAGGTCCGCGAGGGCTTCGAATGCGGTATGACGCTGGGTTACTCCGACATCAAGGAAGGCGACATCATCGAGTCCTACGAGCTCGTCCAAAAGGAGCGCACCTGATGGCCGATGCCGCCAGGGCGCGCCGGCTGGCCAAACGGATCAACACGATCGTCGCCTCGGCGATCGAGTTCGAGATCAAGGATCCAGGGCTGGACGGGGTGACCATCGTCGACACGAAGGTGACGGCCGACCTGCACGATGCGACGGTGTTCTACACGGTGATGGGACGAACGCTGGACGACGAGCCGGATTACGGCGCCGCCGCGGCTGCGCTGGAGCGGGCCAAGGGCACGCTGCGCACCAAGGTCGGCGCGGGCACCGGTGTGCGATTCACTCCCACCTTGACGTTCACCCGGGACACGACGTCAGACACCGTGCAACGGATGGATGAGTTGTTGGCCCTTGCTCGCGCCGCGGACGCCGATCTGGCGCGGGTTAGGGTGGGCGCCAAGCCCGCGGGGGAGGCCGATCCATACCGTGACAGCGGGGGTGCGGACGTTAAGGACACCGGTGACGACGATCAACGCGAAAACTGAGCTGGCCGATGCCCCGATCGCCGGGGTACGCGTCGATGCCGTCGGCGCCGCTGAGTTGCTGTCGGCGGCGACGACGATCGCAGTGGTCTGCCATGTCCACCCCGACGCCGACACCATCGGCGCCGGACTGGCACTGGCCACCGTCCTGGATAGGTGCGACAAAGACGTCGAGGTCAGTTTCGCCGCACCAGAGACGTTGCCTGAGTCGCTGCGGTCGCTGCCCGGCTGCCACTTGCTGGTCAGCCCCGACTCGATGCGCCGCGACGTCGATTTGGTTGTGACCGTTGACGTTCCGAGCGCCAAACGGCTCGGCGACCTGATTGATCTGGCCGGCCCGGACCGGCACCTGCTGGTGATCGATCACCACGCCTCCAACGACATTTTCGGTACCGCGAACTTCGTCGACCCGACAGCGGACTCCACCACGCTGTTGGTTGCCGAAATCCTCGACGCATGGGGCAAGCCGATCGATACCGACGTCGCACACTGTATTTACGCGGGACTGACCACCGACACCGGGTCGTTTCGTTGGGCCAGCGCCCGGGCCCACCGGCTGGCGGCGCGGTTGGTGGACGTCGGCGTGAACAACGCCGCAGTCAGCCGAGCGCTGATGGACACTCATCCGTTCGTGTGGCTGCCGATGCTGTCGCGGGTGCTGGGTTCTGCGCAATTGGTGCCCGACGCGGTCGGTGGTCGCGGTCTGGTCTACGCGGTCGTCGACAACCGGGAATGGGTCAATTCACGCCCGGAGGAAGTCGAAAGCATCGTCGATATCGTGCGCACCACGCAGCAAGCCGAGGTGGCTGCGGTGTTCAAGGAGGTCGACCCGCAACGATGGTCGGTGTCGATGCGGGCCAAGGCCGACGTGGATTTGGCGGCGGTCGCGTCGGTGTTCGGCGGTGGTGGCCACCGACTGGCCGCCGGCTATTCGACGACCGGCTCGATCGATGATGCCGTGGCATCGCTGCGCACCGCGCTCGGCTGATCGGCCGTACGCGATCGTTGGCGGTTTCAGCGCACCTGGGAGCGTCCGCGTTGCAGCACGGCCTCGCGGTTGGCGGCGATGTCGTCACCGCTGGTCCGGAATTGCCTGGCCGCCATGGCTTCCAGCCACAGCCCCGCGCTTGTCTGCGATTCGTCGATCCGGTGATAGGACGCCAGCAACGCCCGTACCGCGTTCTGGTTGTTCCCGACGATGGTCGCGGCCACCTGGCGGGCTGTGGTCAGCAGCTGGCCGTGCGGCACCACCTCGGTGACCAGCCCGGCCCGCAGCGCGTCGGCGGCCGACAGGTAGTCCCCGGTCAGGCTCATCCGCCGGGCCAGGCCAACCCCCACCTTCTGCGGCAACCGCACGCTCAACCCCCAGGTGGGCAGCAGCCCCACCCGGGCATGGGTGTCGGCGAAGCGCGCCTGCTCCGAGGCGATGACGATGTCGCAGTACAAAACCAGCTCCAGCCCGCCGGTGACCGCGGCGCCGTTGATGGCGCCGATCACCGGCTTGGTCATCGCTGGCCAGCGCGGTGAGATGTCCGGAAGTGCCGACCGACCGCCCAGCTCTTTGAGATCCAGCCCGGCGCAGAACACCGGATCGGTGCCGGTGAGGATGACGACGTCGACGTCGTCGTCGGTCTCGGCGTCGGTCAGGGCACCGAAAAACCGATCCCGCAACGCCGAGGACAGGGCATTGCGAGATTGGGGCCGGTTCAGGGTCAGGGTGCGCGCCCGCTCGTCGGTGTCGATCAGCAGGATGTCGTCGGTCATGACATCACGGTAGAGGGTCGCTCGCCGCGCCTATGGTTGAGGCATGTGCAGGAACATCACCGAACTGCGGGGTTTGCAGCCAGCGGCCACGGCCGAGGAGATCGCGGCGGCCGCCCGCCAGTATGTGCGCAAGGTCAGCGGGATCACGCACCCGTCAGCGGCCAACGCCGAGGCGTTCGAGGCGGCGGTGGCCGAGGTCACCGAGACGACGACGCGGTTGCTCAGGGCCCTACCGCCGCGGCGCCAGCCGCCCAAGGCCGTTCCGCCACTGCGCCGGCCCGAGGTGTTGGCCCGGCTCGGCGGCCCGCAATGACGCTGACCGCCACGGCACCTGCGCTCAAGGAGTGGAGCGCCGTCGTGCATGCGTTACTGGATGGCCGCCAGCGCGTGCTGTTGCGCAAGGGCGGCATCGGTGAGAAGCGGTTCGAGGTAGCGGCCCAAGAGTTCCTGTTGTTTCCGACCGTCGCGCACAGCCACGCGCAGCGCGTCCGGCCCGAGCATCGCGACCTGCTCCAACCGGCGGCCGCCGACAGCACCGACGAGCACCTGCTGATCCGGGCTGCTGCGAAAGTCGTTGCCGCACAAGAGGTCAATCGCCCCGACGGTCTGACGGAAATCGAGGATCTGCACATCTGGACAGCTGAGTCGGTACGCACCGATCGGCTCGACTTCCGCCCGAAGCACAAACTGGCCGTGTTGGTGGTGTCGGTGGTTCCCTTGGCCGAACCGGTGCAAATCACCCGCACCCCCGAATACGCGGGCTGCAAGAGCTGGGTGCAGCTGCCGGTGCGGCCGAATTTGGCGGCGCCGGTGTACGACGACGCCGCGCTAGCCGAGGTCGCCGTCCGCGTCCGTAATGCCGTTGGCTGACAGGTCCACCGGGCCGACGGGAAGCAACAGCCGGGAGCGTCCGTAGTGCACGGAATGGATGGCCGGTTTCGACTGAAGACCCGTCAATAGTGGTTCGTCGGTGCCGAGGTTGCGCGCGTAGCGGGGGAACCAGCTGCCCGCGATCAGCAGGCGGATGCGTGAGCCAGCACGGAAGCGGTGGGCAATCCCGTCAAGTTCGGTCCTGACCGTCTTTGTCGCGGTCTTGCTGGCGCCGCCCAACCGTCGGTAGCCGTCGCTGACGTTGCGGGATCGGCCCTTGGCATCGACTTCGCTCACCCGGACGAACAGGTCGACATGCGGATTGTCCGAGCTGTGCGCCAGCTCGACGACCGGGCTCCCGTACACGCACAGATCGTTGCTGAGCGTCGCGCTGGTGAAGGCGAGCACGTCGTCGCGTAACGCCAGCCGGCTGTCGTCGCGGTAGCCGCCGTTGCGCAACAACAGTGGACCGCCGGTGGTGGGTGTCGGGTCGGCGGGGTCGTAGCGGAAGGTCGCCGGTCCCACGCCGGCCAGGTCGCTTGGCGCAGTCTCGTCCAGATAGCGCCCGGGTCGTAGATACAGCGCGCGCTCGGTAGTTTGGGGCGGCCAGTCGGGCAGGTTGCGCCAGCCCTGGCCGGTGACGAAGACGCGGACCCGGCTGGGGCGGCGCAGGGCGGGCGCGTCACCCAGGTGGGTGTCCAGCCAGTCCAGCGAATCCGCGACGGTGGTGGCCAGCGCTTTGCTGAGCTGCTGGGTGTGTGTCCAGGGCCCAACCGTGAGGGCGACGTCGACGCCGCGACGGCGCAGATGCTCGTACTGGTGCAGGGTTTGCTTGAGGAAAATGTCTTGCCAACCGCCCACGAGCAGCACCGGCACCTGCACCCTGTCCAGCGCCTCGGGGAACCGTAGCTCGTTCCAAAACGGATCCTCGGCGTCGCAATGTTCGATCCACGATTCGAACCAGGGCGCGCCCGTGCCGAGCAGGGTCCGCGCCGCCGCACCCATCGGCACTTCACCCACGGCCCGTGCGATCTTTCGCTGCGCCCGCGCCTGGCGGATGGCAGTTCCGACGCGCCCGGCCCGCTCTTGGTGGGAAACCAGATCGCACCAGCCCAGAAATTCGTTGACCGTGAACGACCCGGTGCCCCACACCGAGGCGTTGAAATCGTGCGGACCCACGGTGATGACGGCCGCGGACAGTTCCGGCGGCGGGTCCCGCAACAGCGCCCACTGGGTGAATCCCAGATACGACAGTCCGATAGTGGCGAATCGGCCGGTGAACCAGGGCTGTTCACGCAGCCATACGACCGTGTCGGCGCCGTCGGCCGACTCGTTGACCATCGGCTCGAACACCCCGCCGGACCCGAACGTCCCGCGCGCGCTCTGCAACACGACGTGGTAGCCGCGGGCCGCATACAGCCGGGCAAAGACCAGTGAGAAGCGGAACCCACGCCCGTAGGGCCCGCGGACCAGCACGGTGCCGGCGGGTCGGGAGGTTGTTGGTGCGTAGTGGTCGGCCACCAGGTGGACCCCATCGCGCATCGGGACGTGGACCCGATCCACGGTGTAGCGGGTGGTAGCTCGTGGCAGACTCAACAATCGGCCAAGAGCGTTGCCGCTGACTTGTCGCAGGGTGCCCAATCTGGCTTCGGCGGCCCGGGTGGATGTCGTACTCACGACCATCAGGCTAAGGCGCACCGAATACAGGATGTCCGGCCAGGCTGTCCATTTTCCGAAAGGTCAAGCAGCGCAACGTTTCAAGTCTGCTGTCCGGGGTAAGGTTGGTCGCATGCCGGGCATCGACCGGCGCACCCTGCTGTGGGCGATCGCGGCTGGTGTGGTCGCGGCCATAAGCCGCGCGCCGGTCGGCAGCGCGGCGCCCATCAGATGGAAAATCCCGGTGGGCCGGATCCCCCCGCCCGCCGGTGTGCTTGCCCGGCTGCCCGGCGTTGGCAACCAATTGGCGCTCACCGTCGACGACGGTGTCAGCGTGCCGGTGGTCGGTGCGTTCGCGCAGTTCTGCCGCGACACCGGTACCCGGCTGACGTTTTTCGTGAACGGCGCCAACCCGTCCTGGTCGGTCAACGCGTCGGCGCTACGGCCCATGGTCGACGCGGGGCAGGTGCAGATGGCGAACCACACCTGGTCGCACCCGTACCTGAACCGGATGAAGTTGACGTCGGTAGAGGATCAGATCCGGCGCAACGCCGATTTCCTGCGAAACACCTTCGGTACCGACGGCACGCCGTTCTTCCGTCCGCCCTACGGCGTGCACAACGCCGACATCGACCGCGTTGCCGCCGACCAGGGGTACACCACGGTCACCCTGTGGAGCGGCAACGTCGGCGATTCGGCACCGGAGAGCGAAGCCAGCCTGATCGCCAACGCGGCGAAATCGTTTCAGCCACAACAGATCGTGCTCACCCACGCCAACTTGCCGACCATCACCCACTGCTACGCGCGGCTGACCGATCTCATCGCCAGCCGCAACCTGCAAACCGTCACGCTCAACGACGTGTTCGGGTAACCGTCGGGCTAGAACTTCGGGCTAGAACTTCGGGCTAGAACTTGTAGTACGGCGCGAGGTCGTTGGCGCGCTGCAGGTTGGTGGATGGGCAGTCGACCTCGGGGTTGGAGTACACCGTCGAGTAGTACAGCGCCTGCTGCAGTACCCCGTAGCTGGTCTTGAACGCCACCATGCACGAGAAGTACCAGTAGCTGTTGTGATAGGTCGGCTTCAGGACCCAGTATGTCGCTGCGCGGTGCCCCTGGATCGTGGTCTCCAGGGCGTCGGGTGGCAGCGACTCTTCGTATTTGCGCCAGATGATGGGCTCGACGGCTATCTGGTAGTTACCGGCGTCGAAGTGGCAGCGCAGCCCGTCCTCGTGCTCGGGCGGTGTGAACGCCAATCCGAGCCGCTGCACGACGTCGAACGGGATGTCCTCGCACGCGTCGAACGGGCGCGGGTCGGTGGTCGCCACGATCGGGCTCTTCATCGTGGTCTCCATCGGCGCCGCGGTCGATCGCAGCTCGACGGTCTTGCCTGCGGTTGCACCGGGAGGTCTGCCTTGCCAGCCCACTGTCCCCCCTAAGGCCGCCGCGATCAGCGCAGCAACCGCTCCGATCAGACGCACCCTGGTGAACACGACACCCCCCTGACGCCTCGGCGGTCCCTGCGGGGAGTGTACAAGTCGGGTCAGCACGGTCACAGGGAAACGAGAACACGTTCTAATCCTCCCAAGCAAGGGCCCAGCCCGAAACCCTAGCCGAAACCGGCTTATCACACCGGGTCGTTAGGCTGGTTAGTCGTGGCAAGGCAGCAGTCGACCAACGGGGCACAGCCGACGCTGTGGGCGGTTTCGGACCTGCACACCGGCCACATCGGTAACAAGCCGGTCACCGAATCGCTGCACCCGTCGTCGCCGGACGATTGGCTCATCGTCGCCGGTGACGTCGCCGAACGCACCGACGAGATTCGTTGGGCGCTTGACCTGCTGCGACGGCGCTTCGCGAAGGTGATCTGGGTGCCGGGCAACCACGAGCTGTGGACCACAAATCGCGATCCCAAGCAGGTCTTCGGCCGGGCGCGGTACGACTACCTGGTCAATATGTGTGACGAGATGGGCGTGGTCACGCCCGAGCATCCCTTCCCGGTGTGGACCGAACGCGGTGGCCCCGCCACGATCGTGCCGATGTTCTTGCTCTACGACTACACCTTCTTGCCGGAAGGGGCGACGAGCAAAGCCGAGGGTTTGGCGATCGCGCGGCAGCGCAACGTGGTGGCCACCGACGAATTCGTGCTGTCATCCGAGCCGTACCCCACTCGCGAGGCCTGGTGTCGGGAGCGGCTCGCGGCCACCCGCGCCCGTCTCGAACAGCTGGACTGGATGACACCCACCGTGCTGGTGAACCACTTCCCGCTGGTGCGAGAGCCCTGCGACGCGTTGTTCTACCCGGAATTCTCGCTGTGGTGCGGAACCACCAAGACCGCCGACTGGCACACCCGCTACAACGCCGTCTGTTCGGTCTATGGCCATCTACACATTCCCCGAACCACCTGGTACGACGGAGTGCGCTTCGAGGAAGTGTCGGTGGGTTACCCCCGGGAGTGGCGGCGTCGCAAGCCGTACACCTGGCTGCGCCAAGTGCTGCCGGATCCGGAATATGCGCCCGGCTACCTCAACGACTTCGGCGGTCACTTCGTGATCACCCCCGAGATGCGGAAACAGGCCGCGCGGTTCCGGGAACGATTGCAGCAGCGGCAGTCACGATGACGACGCGCATGCTGGTGTCGTCGGTACTGCCGGCGTCCGAGGATCTGGCGTATTCGGAGGTGTACTCCGACCCGCCCGGCTTGGCCCCGCTGCCCGAAGAAGAGCCGTTGATCGCGAAGTCGGTTGCCAAGCGGCGCAACGAGTTCATCACCGTCCGTCACTGCGCCCGGATCGCACTGGATCAGCTCGGCGTGCCACCGGCGCCGATCCTCAAGGGCGACAAGGGACAACCGTGCTGGCCCGACGGCGTGGTCGGCAGTCTCACCCACTGCACGGGCTACCGAGGCGCGGTGGTCGGGCGCAGCGCCGCGATGCGTTCGGTGGGCGTCGACGCCGAACCGCACGACGTGTTGCCGAACGGCGTGCTGGACGCGATCACGCTGGAGGAGGAACGCCACGAGATCGCCGCCTTACCCGAGGGGCTGCATTGGGATCGAATCCTGTTTTGCGCCAAGGAGGCAACCTATAAAGCCTGGTTCCCGCTGACCAAGCGTTGGCTGGGTTTCGAGGACGCCCACGTGGTGTTCGACGTCGATCCGGCCGGCAAGGCAGCCGCCGGGGTGTTCGTCTCCAAGATCCTGATCGACGGTGCCGCGCTGTCGGGTCCGCCGCTGACCGCGCTGAGGGGCCGTTGGTCGGTCGATCGCGGACTGGTGTTGACGGCAATCGTGTTGTGATCGTGTTGTGATCGTGTTGTGAACGCGGGCCTAGTCGTCCCAGGCATTGTGGTGATCGACAAGCCGGCCGGAATGACCAGTCACGACGTGGTGGGGCGGTGCCGCCGAATCTTTTCCACCCGCAGGGTGGGACACGCCGGGACGCTGGACCCGATGGCGACCGGCGTGCTGGTGATCGGGGTCGACCGCGCCACCAAGATCCTCGGCCTGTTGACGGCGGCGTCGAAGTCGTATGCCGCGACCGTCCGCCTCGGCCAGACCACTTCGACCGAGGATGCCGAAGGCGAACTGCTGCAGAGTGTTTCGGCTGAGCATGTGACCGGCGAGGCGATCGCGGCCGCGGTCGCGGGGCTGCGCGGTGAGATCCAGCAGGTGCCCTCGGCCGTCAGCGCGATCAAGATCGGCGGGCGTCGCGCCTATCGGTTGGTGCGCGAGGGCCGCGAGGTCGAGCTCGAGGCCCGACCGGTGCGCATCGACCGGTTCGAGGTGTCCGACGTTCGATCCCACGATCAGTTTGTCGACGTCGACATCGAGGTCGACTGCTCGTCGGGAACCTACATCCGTGCGCTGGCCCGCGATCTGGGTACTGCGCTTGGTGTCGGCGGGCACCTGACGTCATTGCGGCGCACCCGGGTTGGCCGCTTTGCGCTGGACCAGGCGTGCTCTCTCGACGACCTGGCCGAGCAGCCGCGGCTGAGCTGGACCCTGGACGAGGCGTGCCTGCTGATGTTTCCGCGCCGCGAGCTGTCCGCCGGGGAGGCCGAGGCAGCGAGCAACGGCCGGTCCCTTTCACCGGCCGGTATCGACGGCGTCTATGCCGCCACCGACACCGGCGGCAGGGTGATCGCGCTGCTGCGCGACGAGGGCTCGCGGACCAAGTCGGTGGTGGTGATCCGCCCGGCGACGCTATAGGACGCTGTGAGGTGGGCGGACGATCGACTGTGCGTCCTGGGATTTGACCGTGCAGCCTGGGCGGAAAAATCGCCGTGAGAGCGCCCTCAGCGCACGCCCAAAACCGCGAGCGCACACTCGACGCCGTAGGTGCACTCTCGGCCCCCCGAAAGGCCCGGCCACTTTTTAGGGGTCCGGTGTGAGCGGCCAGCGGGGTCAAGTTGCACACTGGGATGTCTAGTCGGCTTACGGTCGAAAGGGGCTTGCATGTCTAGCAAGATGCCTAACAATGGGTCCAACAAGGTTTACGTCGTCGGCGTTGGCATGACGAAATTCGAGAAGCCGGGTCGCCGCGAGGGCTGGGACTACCCGGATATGGCGAGGGAGTCGGGGACCAACGCGCTGGCCGATGCGGGTATCGACTACGGCGAGGTCCAGCAGGGTTACGTCGGCTATGTCGCCGGCGACTCGACGTCCGGGCAGCGGGCGCTCTACGAGCTCGGCATGACCGGCATTCCGATCGTCAACGTCAACAACAACTGCTCGACCGGCTCGACGGCGCTTTTCCTGGCGGCACAGGCCATCCGCGGCGGGATCGTCGACTGCGCCATCGCGCTCGGATTCGAGAAGATGCAGCCCGGCGCGCTGAGCGGCGGCGCCCAGGACCGCGAATCGCCGATGGGCAAGCACGTCAAGGCGATGGCCGAGATCGACGACTTCGCCATGCCCGTCGCGCCGTGGATGTTCGGCGCCGCCGGCCGCGAGCACATGAGGCAATACGGCACCACCGCGGAGCACTTCGCCAAGATCGGCTACAAGAACCACAAGCACTCCGTCAACAACCCGTACGCGCAATTCCAGGAGTCCTACACCCTCGACGACATCCTGGCGGCGCGGATGATCTCCGACCCGCTCACCAAGCTGCAGTGCTCGCCGACCTCGGACGGTTCGGGCGCGGCGATCCTGGCGTCGGAATCGTTCGTCGACAGCCACGGGCTGGCCGGCCAGGCGGTGGAGATCGTCGGCCAGGCCATGACCACCGACTTCGCGTCGACGTTCGACGGCAGCGCCAAGAACCTCATCGGCCATGACATGAATGTGCAAGCCGCGCAACGCGTTTACGACCAGACCGGGCTGGGTCCCGAGGACTTCCAGGTGATCGAGCTGCACGACTGTTTCTCAGCCAACGAGCTGCTGCTCTACGAGGCCCTGGGACTGTGCGGCCCGGGCGAGGCGCCCAAGCTGGTCGACAACGGCGACACCACCTACGGCGGCCGCTGGGTGGTCAACCCGTCGGGCGGATTGATCTCCAAGGGGCACCCGCTGGGGGCCACCGGGCTCGCCCAGTGCGCCGAACTGACCTGGCAGCTGCGCGGCACCGCCGAGGCGCGTCAGGTCGACGACGTGACCGCGGCACTGCAGCACAACATCGGGCTGGGCGGCGCCGCCGTCGTCACCGCTTACCAGCGCGCCCAACGCTGAACCGTGATCGAGTGGTCCGACACCGACCTCATGGTTCGGGATGCCGTTCGTCAGTTCGTCGACAAGGAGATTCGCCCGCATCTCGACGAACTGGAAACGGGCGCGCTGTCGCCCTATCCGATTGCCCGAAAGCTGTTCAGCCAGTTCGGCCTCGACGTGATGGCCGCCGAATCGGTCAAGTCGATGCTGGAGCGCGAGCGCGCCAGGGAAGCGGGCGAGGCGCGCGACGAAAAGCCAGACGGTGCAAACGACTTCAGCGGATCGGGCCAGGCGTCGATGATGGCGGTCCTGGTGTCCGAACTGGCCCGGGTGAGCATCGGGTTGCTGAGCACCGCGTCGGTCAGCATCGGCCTGGGTGCGGCGACCATCATGAGCCGCGGCACGCTGGCCCAGAAGGAACGCTGGTTGCCCGACCTGATGACGCTGAAAAAGATTGCGGCGTGGGCCATCACCGAGCCGGACTCCGGCTCCGACGCCTTCGGCGGCATGAAGACCACCGTCCGGCGCTCCGGCGATCCAGACGGGGCCTACATCCTCAACGGCCAGAAGACATTCATCACCAACGGGCCCTGCGCCGACGTCCTGGTCGTCTACGCCAGGCTTGACTCGCCTGTTAGTGGCGAACCGCCGACGGACCGGCGCAACCGGCCGGTGCTCATCTTCGTGCTGGACGCGGGCATGCCGGGGCTGACGCAGGGCAAGCCGTTCAAGAAGATGGGCATGATGTCCTCGCCGACGGGCGAATTGTTCTTCGACAACGTGCGGCTGACCCCCGATCGCCTGCTCGGCGAGAACCAACGCCAGGCCGACGGCGACGGCCGCGAAAGCGCCCGCGACAATTTCGCCGCCGAGCGGATCGGGATCGCGATGATGGCGCTGGGCATCATCAGCGAATGCCACCGGCTGTGCGTGGATTACGCCAAGACCCGCACGCTGTGGGGCAAGAACATCGGGCAGTTCCAGCTGATCCAGCTCAAGCTGGCCAAGATGGAAATCGCCCGGATGAATGTGCAGAACATGGTGTTTCACACCATCGAGCGGCAGCAGGCCGGGAAACCCCTGAGCCTGGCCGAGGCCTCGGCGATCAAGCTGTACTCGTCGGAGGCGGCCACCGATGTTGCGATGGACGCCGTGCAACTGTTCGGCGGCAACGGCTATATGGCCGAGTACCGGGTGGAGCAGCTGGCCCGTGACGCCAAGTCGCTGATGATCTACGCGGGCAGCAACGAGGTTCAGGTGACCCACATCGCCAAGGGCCTGCTGAGCTAGGCCCGTTTTCCGCATAGTTGGGGGTTAAGGTTTGTGGTTTTGGATGTTGTTGTGGTGCTGTGTGTTTCGGGCCATGGTAGGGGGATGTTGAGGTGGGCGAGGGTGAGTCGTTGGACCGTGGTGAGTCGGTCGAGAACGAGTCCGGCGGTGGTGTAGGTGGCGTGTAGGTCGGTGAAGGCGGTCAGCACGGCGCGGGCGGTGGGCACGGCGTCTCGGTGTTCGGGTAGCAGGCCGGGCAGGGGGGTGTTGGGGCCGAGCGCGGCGCGTAGGTCGGCTTCGATGAGTCCGTAGATGAGCAGGGCGATGCCGATGACGGCGATGAGCGCGTGGATGCGGTCGTCGTTGTGCAGGAAGATGGGCCGCACGTGCAGGGTTTGTTTGAGGTCGCGGTGGCGTTGTTCGACAATCCATTGGTCTTTGTAGGTGTCGAGCACGTCGAGCGCGGTCAGGGTGCGCTCGGGTGGGTCGGGCAGGTTGGTGGCCAGGGCGTAGAGCCCGTCGAGTGCTGCGGCGGCGGTGATGGCGTCGGGGTTGCGACGCCAGGCGATGGTGGGTTTGCCGTCATTGGTGAGGCCGGTGGTGACGGTGATCAGCTCGGCGATGCGGTGTCCGATGATGGTGGCGACCCGGTCGTCGACCTGCTTTTTGGTCTTGTAGTAGCGCCCGCCGAGGCCGTTGCGGATGCGGGTGAGCGCTTCCTGGGCCTTGGTCAGGGCGCGTTCTCGGGCGTCGGCGACGGAGGCGGCCTCCTCGGAGGACCAGATGTAGGCGATGCGCAGTCGGTGGGTGGCACCGGTGTCCTGGTCGGCGACCTCGCGCTCGCGCAGCGCGCCTTTCCACACGGTGCGCTCGTGCTCGGGCAGTCGGCGTTCGCGCGCGGAGCAGTGCTCGAGCCGGTCCAGCGCGGCCAGCCCGTCGGGCACGTCGGCGACAAACCACTGGGTCCAGCCGGTGTCGGCGCGCAGCGGCACCACGAACCGCAACCCTTTGGCGTCGGCGGCGCACAGCCGGCCCAGGTAGCCGAACCCGGAGTCGATGACGCAGACCACGCCGGGCGGGGCCAGCGCGCGGATGCGCTCGAGCGTGTCGGCGAAGCAGGGCGCCTCGCCTGATCCCCCCGGGTGCGGCCGGTAGTAGAGCGCGACCCCGGCGCGGGTGCTCACCTGCAGGGTCTTGACTTGGCGGGCGATCGTGCGGTCGGCGGCCCACCCCTTTTCCACCAGCGCCGAGCCCTCATAGCCGCCGGTGAACCGGACCGCGGTCATGTCCAGGTGCAGCCGCGACAGGTCGGCCCCGCAGCGGCTCGCGGCGGCCAACGCGAGTTCGCCGCGGACCTGCTCGGCCACCGGGGCCAGCGCCTCCAGCGCCCGGCCGAGCCGGTCGTCGTTGAGCAATCCTGCTGGGACGCCGAATAATTCGGCCATCGCCGCCGACGACGCCCACCCAGCCACGTCGTAGAGCGGCGCCGGCCCGCACAGCCGGTTGGACACCAGCGCGGCGATCACCTCCCCGTGGGTCAGCATGGCCCGCCCGCGCATCGGGACCGCCGCGTCGATGAGTTCGACCAGCCCCAGCCGGTTCAGGTAGTGGCCCACCAGCAGCAGCGGCCCGACGTGGCGGCGGGTGCCGGCCGGCGGCGGGTCGAGCCGGGCGAACGAGGCCGCCAGCTGCTCGAGTTGGCCCGACGCCTTCAGCTCGTCCTCACGGCCCAGGGTGCGCAACACCCGGTGCCGTACCCGGCCGGACTCGTCCCGGAAGGCCTCGACCAGCCGCAGGTATACGTAGCGTTTGCCGCCCTTGGTGACCGCGTGCCGCTTGACGTACATACGCCCCATCCCGATCTCGTAGGTTGGCCCT
>DASZLQ010000317.1:0-37652 GCA_035552295.1 Mycobacterium sp.
CGGATGTGAGCCGCGACCTCCGCCGGTGTGCCGCAGGCCGCGATGGTGTGCATCATCTCGTCGGTGATCAGCCCGCCCATCTCCTGCCAGCGGCCCCGCTTGGACATTGTGTTGAGTTCGGGCTGTAGGTCCTCCCAGCCATGCGCGGCCAGGACCGGCCGATAAGCGGGGGTCGAGCCGTAGAACGCCAGCAACCGTCGAGTGCCCGCGTCGGCTTGTTCCCGTTCGGCGTCGGTGTCGCCCGCCGACACGATGATTTCGGGAATCACGGCGAACTCGTCGGGCCGCCGGCCGCTGGCCTGCAGCCCGTCGCGCACCGCGGGCATCGTGCTTTCATGCAGAAACCTCTTGGATCCGAACGGCATCACCAGCAGGCCGTCGGCGTGCTCTGCGGTGGCCCTGGTCAGCTTCGGCCCAAGGGCACCAACGTAGATCGGCGGCGGACCGTAGGGGTTCGGGCCAGGACTGAACGCCGGTGTCATCAGCGTGTGCCGGTAATACTCGCCTCGAAAGTTCAAGCGGCCACCGGAATTCCACGCGTCGAAAATCGCCCGCAGAGCGGCGATCATCTCCGTCATGCGGGCCACCGGATTGTCGAATTGTGCCCCGAACCGCTTCTCGATCTGCGGGCGAACCTGAGTGCCAAGACCGAGGAAGAATCGGCCGCCGCTCAGCAGCTGGTGATCATTGGCCTGATGCGCCAGGTGTATCGGGTTCCGCGGAAACGCGATCGCCACGTTGGTCATCAGGTCCAGACCGCCCACCGCAGCGGCCAGCGTCAACGGAGCGAACACGTCGTGCTGTCCTTCGAAGGTGGCAACGCCGGTGGCTCCGGCGTCGCGCAGGGCCCGCGCGCGCTCGGATGCGTCGGCGAGTCCGTAGAGCGCGGTGAAGACTTTCAATGCACCTGCCTGACGCGCTTCTGGGGCATACGACAGCCCGCGAAAGTCGGGCAATCGGAATTTACCCTACGAAATCGACGAAATGCGGTTGACTAGAGGACGTGACAGACCCGCGGCGGATTGTCGACGTTGTCGTGGTGGGCGCTGGCTTCGCTGGGTTAACCGCGGCGCGGGAGCTGACACGACAGGGCCATGACGTGGTGGTCTTCGAGGGCCGCGACCGGGTCGGCGGGCGCTCGTTCACCGGCAGCGTCGCGGGGCTGCCCGCTGACCTGGGCGGCACTTTCGTCGGCCCGACCCAGGACGCAGTTCTGGCGCTGGCCGCCGAGCTCGAAGTCGCGACCACTCCGACCCACCACGACGGCAAGAACGTGATCCACTGGCGCGGCTGGGCACATTCCTACCGCGGCACCATCCCAAAGCTTTCGCTGACGGGACTGATTGACATCGGCCGGTTGCGTTGGCAATTCGACAGAATTGCCCGCACCATCCCGGTGGCAACCCCGTGGGACGCGCGTCGTGCCCGCGAACTCGATGGCCTGTCGCTCGGCGGGTGGTTACGTTCTGTACGCGCCACCGCCTCATCCCGCGACCTGCTCGCCATCATGGCCCGGGTGACCTGGGGGTGCGAACCCGACGACGTGTCGATGCTGCACGCCGCCCGCTACACGCATGCCGCCGGCGGCCTGGACCGGCTGCTCGACGTCGAAAACGGAGCCCAGCAGGATCGTTTCCCGGGCGGTACCCAGCAGATCGCCCAGGCGGCGGCCGCCGAACTCGGCACACGGGTCATGCTCAACGCGCCAGTGCGTCGCATCGACCGACATGGTGCAGGTGTGACGGTTTCCTCCGATCGTGGCCAGACCGAGGCCGGGTTCGTCATCGTCGCCATCCCTCCGGCCCATCGCGGATTCATCGAATTCGCTCCCCCACTGCCGGCCGAATACACCGAACTCGCCAAGCATTGGCCGCAAGGCCGGCTCAGCAAGGCCTACGCGGCCTACTCCACGCCGTTCTGGCGGGACAACGGCTTCTCGGGCCAGGCACTGTCCGACAAAGGCCCCGTGTTCATCACCTTCGACGTCAGTCCGCACGCCGATGGGCCGGGCATCTTGATGGGTTTCGTCGACGCCCGCGCATTCGACTCGCTACCCACTGACCAACGCCGCCGCGATACGTTGCGCTGCTTTGCCGCGCTGTTCGGCGACGATGCGCTCAAACCCCTTGATTACGTCGATCATCGTTGGGGCGCAGAGGATTTCGCGCCCGGAGGTCCAACCGCCGCGGTACCGCCGGGGTCGTGGACGCGGTACGGGCCGTGGTTACGCGAGCCGGTCGGGCCGATTCACTGGGCCGGCACCGAGACCGCAGACGAATGGACCGGGTATCTCGACGGCGCCGTCAGGTCCGGTCAGCGGGCAGCGGCCGAGGTCACCGCCTTGCTGCTATGAGCTGATCCGCTGGACCCGCGCGTCGTCGGTCACCGATTCGGCGAGTACCCGCAGTTGGGCGTTCACCTCACGGGGGTGTTCCAGCATCGAGCAGTGGCCGCCGGGCAGTTCGACAAGGCCGACGACGTTGGGCGCGGTGCGCGCGATCCTGCGCGACTGGCTGATCGGCGTCAGGCGATCGCGTTCGCCGCCGATGACCAAGGTCGGCACCGTCAAACCGTCCAAGTCGAGATACCGCGATCCCAGTGCATCGACGAGCATCTTCGCGCAGCCGCCGCGCCCCACCGGTGATGTCTGGGCGAACAGCTCGTAGATGAGCCTCGCGGCGCCTGGGTCCGCGTCGTTACCGACCGCCAGCATCGCGACGAGATAGCGACTCGGGATCCGGGCCGCACTCGGCAGCGGAAACCCGCCGAACGCGCCGATCACTCCCCGTGCGGCCATGACCCGAGCCGCCGACAATTCGCGCGGCACCGACAGCAGCTTCACTTCGCGCACCAGATCCCCAGTGGTGGTATTGATCAGCGCGACGGCGCCGGCGCGCCGGCGAACCCTGTCGCGGTAGTGCGCCGACCAGGCGGCGATGGCGATGCCGCCCATTGAGTGCCCAGCCAGGACCGCACGCTCGTGCGGTGCCAACGTCGCTTCCAGCACCGAATTCAGGTCGGACGCAAGGTGTTCGAGACTATAGCCGCCGCGCCGCGGAACTCCGCTTCGGCCATGGCCGCGATGGTCGAACGCAATCACCCGATAGTCGGTGGCCAGGTCGGCGATCTGGTACGCCCACGCACGGATCGCGCAGGTGATGCCGTGCGCCAGGACAATCGGATAGCCGTCGGGTGGCCCGAACACCTCCGCGTGCAGCTGGGTGCCGTCCACCGCGCGGACGGTCAGGGTGCGGCTCGGGGGCAGTGCACCAGGCAGCCGGTGAATCGTGCGAGTCGATCGTCGAGCACTCATCGCTGCTCCCCCCTCGAACACGGCCCCGTTGCCGCACCCTGGATGTAGCCGAGTTTACCTGGATTCAACGACGGACGTCCTCGAATCGGCCGACTAAACGCCACGAATTTCAGGACGCTCGTCCAATAATCAGGAAGCCAAAGCGCAGCCCGCGCGCGATGGGGTGTGAGACGCTGACCGACGTGTCCCCGATCTCGCGTCGGGAGTTCTTCGCGGCCACGACGAGCGTGGTCGGCGGGGGGCTGGCGGCCGCCTGCGCGTCGGATCCCCCATCACCACCCGACACCAAATCCGTCCTCATCGTCGGCGCGGGGATGGCGGGTTTGTCCGCGGCACGCAGCCTCGCCGACGCGGGGTGGCCGGTGCGTGTGATCGAAGCCCGCGATCGCATCGGCGGCAGGGTATACACCAACCGCGATTGGGGCGCTCCGCTCGAGATGGGCGCGTCCTGGATCCACGGCACCACGGATAACGCGCTGATGGATCTGGCGCAGAAGGCGCCGGTACAGCTTGTTCCGACCGACTATTACGGGTGGGCGAAGCTCGCGGTTGATCCGCGACTGCCGCCGCTCGACTATCACCCGAAGCATTGGCGCACGTTCGTAGAACGGGCCCGTGACCAGGTCGACGGCGGGAGTCTCGGCGCCGCCGTCAGCGCGGCGGCTTCCGACGCAGAGCTTTCGGATTCCGACCGCGCCCAATTGGCCTTCTACGTCGCCACCGAAATCGAGAACGAGTACGCCGCTAGCGCAGATCAGCTGTCCGCCACGACATTTGACAAAGGCGATTACACCGGCGGCGACCAGGACGTGGTCACGAGCGGCTACGACGCCCTGCCACGGCTCCTCGCCAACGGGCTTCAGATCGTGCTGAGTACCCCGGTAACCGCGATCACGCGACGAGACAACGCCGTCATTGTGCGGTCGAAAGACCGCTCTTTCGAGGGACCCGCCGCGATCGTCACAGTTCCCCTCGGTGTGTTGAAATCCGGTGCTATCACCTTCGACCCGCCGCTTCCCGACGGACACACCCACGCGGTGAACGCGCTGGATTTCGGCGTGCTGTCCAAGAGCTACTTCCGCTTCAGCCGGCGCACCTGGGACGTAGAGAACGCCTTTTACCAATTCATCGGAACCGACCCCGGAGCGTGGTCCCAGTGGTTCACCTTGCCGAGCGCCGCGGGGCCGATTGTGTTGGCGTTCAACGCCGGTGACCGCGGCCGCTGGGTGGAGTCGTCCTCCCCGAAGGATCTGATGACCAGCGCACTACCTGTCGCGCGACAACTGTTCGGCGACGACATCTCGCCGGTCGAGGTCGCGACGTCGACTTGGACCGTCGACCCCTACGCGCGCGGCGCATACTCATTTCACGCACCCGGCTCTGGGCTCGACGACCGGCGGCGGCTGCAGGAGCCGATCAGCGATCGGCTTTATCTGGCGGGTGAGGCCGTCGGCGTCAACAATCCGGCCACCGTGGCGGGCGCCGTGCTCAGCGGCCGTTATGCCGCTGGCCAATTGATGCACCGATTGAGCGGTTAGCCACTCGCCAGCCCTCTCCCTGCGCAGGCTCAGCGTGCGCAGCGTGCGGCGAATAGACTAGAAATCCTTGTGCTGCAGCAGATTCGCGGCTAGCGCTCCAGGGCCCTAGCGCAACCGTTGAGGATCGCAAGGAAGCTGGAACGAAGCAGCCGATAGCTGATCGCCTCCATCACCTTGCCGCCCGCCCGCGCCGGGTGGGTGTAGTTGCTCAGCCAGTCAACGTGGGTGCCGTCGCCCGCAGCAGTGAACGTCAGCGTGCCGCCCTCGTGGTTGAACGGCGGGAACGACTTGACGATGAGGTAGGAGTAGCCGTGCGGCCGATCGTAGGCCGTGATCTCTTCACGAAACCACGTGCCAAGCCCGACCACTTCGCGTACTGCACCCGCACCGGGCCCTGACGAGCCCTTTGCGCAACCGGCCTTGAGAGCCAACGGAGCGGCAGCCAAGTTGGCCGGGTCGGCCAGCCAGTCGAAGACCTGGTCCACAGGCGCTGCGATCGTCCGCTCCAAGTGAATCTCGACCATGAGCACTCCTGCCGGCAGTAATGGTGTTGTCCACGCACATGTTAGACGCCATTCGGCCCACGGCGGACCCACCGGACGGTCCCCTCCCCTAGGCTCGACGCAAAGCGTTGCGGGAGCGGATATTTGGTTCGCCAGGCGCTTCAGGAAGGGATATCGACAACCGTTGCGGTCGGGGCGTTGCGCTGCGATTCTTCTTGGCGGACTTGCGCCGAGAGGAACTGACGGCGCGTGTTGATGGCGTCTTCGATGAGCTGCAGGGCTTCGGGAACTGAATCGACAATGGGTAAGCCGTGGTCGGTGACCACTCGGGTGAGCCGACGTAGCGTCGGGCCGCCGACCACGTCGCAGTGCAGCTCGGCTTGCTGGTGTTCGTGATTGAGGATAATCAACGCTCGAAGACCCGCCAGGTCGAGGAAGTCCACGCGACTGAGATCAAGGATCAGCGGAGCCTTCAGCTGCGAGAAGCCGCGGATTGCCTGGGCTACCAGGTCGGCGTTGGACGCGTCGATTTCACCGTTGACGCGTAAGACGGTGGCTAGGCTACGCGCGTGCACATGCAATTGCGCCCCGGCACAATCGATCAGATCGCGGGAGCGGGGTTGTTCGCATGGGTCAGGTGTGTGCACGTCTGGAGAGGCAGCCATCTGATTGCACCCATTAAGCGTGGTGATGACGTGGTGATGACGTGATGATGACGTGGTGATGATAAGCCCGGATGACCGACGACGGCGTCCTATGCCGCTCGCAACCCGGCAGCTGTGGACTCAACCTTATGTACAGCGTACGCCGGCGCCCGCGGCGAGCGCCCAAAGCGAGGCCACCACCCAATCGGGGAGCACGAGGTCATTGTTTTTTGAGCGTGGTGTGTGGGCTCTGGCCGTAGGCCTGGCGGTAGAGCACCGCGAACCGACCCGTGTGCGCAAAGCCCCAGCGCTGAGCAACTTCGGTGACGGTGGTCGCAGACCGGCCGCCAGTCATCAAGTCTTGATGTGCGCGGTGTAGCCGGACGCGACGCAGGTACTCCGTCGGGGTGGTGTTCAGTCGCTGCCTGAAGAGGTATTGCACCGCTCTGGGCGTGAGATGCACCGCGGCCGCGACATCAACGACGCCAACGTCGGCTGCGGCGTGGCGGTGGATAAACGTCACCGCGTCTTTGAGCGTTTCCGGTACCGCGGGGTCACTGAGCAGATCCTGCTGCGCAGTCACATTCGACGGGTAGCACTCGAGCAGCACTGTCGCCAGCAAGGGAGCCGCCGCTGCGGCGAGCAATGGTTGCTGAGCAGTGTCCGCGGAAGCAAGGGTGGCGGTCACGTAGTCCAGTGCTCGATGCCACGCACGTACGGCAGCGCGGGAGCGTGGGCGCCAGGTGAGGAACTGAATTTGCTGGGATAGCGGCGTAAGGCGGTCCGCGGCGACCTTGTGCAGTACGTCCGCCCCGATGCTCACGACGTCGAACCGTGCAGCGTTCACCTGCATCACGCAGGTCATACCGTGGGCTACCAGCAGTGGGCAATCCGCATTTGGCAGTGGCCCATCAGTCACGGTCAACGATCCCGCACGAGGTTGGATCACAAGAACGGAGTCCGCCGGCGGGATCTTGCAGCCCATTCGACCCTGAATCATCACTTTGTCGAACGTCATTGAATCCGCTTCGCACCGCCGGTGGACCACGGCCGAGCCCCTCGCTAGCCCGGTGATCTGCCAGCCCGGTGTGTATGCGTCGGCAAAGAATCGACGCGCGGCATCCGGATCGACGGTGCGGAATTGCTCATACCGGATTGCGGCCTGGCTAAGCCTCCCGCCGGGATCACGGGCATGGTTTGCACCGCAGAGATCGACGTGGACCGCGTTAAGCTCACCGGCTGGGCCCATGACGGGGCCGGGTGCTGTGTTTTCGGTGATGCTCGTCATGGCAAGGGTCGGCGTCGGGCCTATTCAAGGCTACGCCTATCCAACACTGCAACGGCCAACACTGCAACGGCCAACACTGCAACGGGCATCGCCCGCCCCGGCCACAGCGTCACCGTGCGACTGTCGGCTGTCGCGATTGCATCGGCGAGTGCTGCGAACTGAGCTGTCGATGAATGTTCAGTGCGTCCAGCGCGATCCGGTCCCAGGTGAAGCGTGAAAGTACCCGGCTACGACCCGCCGCACCCATACTCTGACACTGAAATCGTTGCGCTGGAAGGCTTCTCAACGCCGCGGCCAATTCGTTGGGATTACCCGGTGAAAGAATGAGTCCGGTTACCGAGTCAACGACAACGTCACTCAGGACACCAACCGGCAGCGCGATCACAGCCACTCCACTGGCCATGGCCGCTAACACCGAGGTCGCATGCGGCGGCCGCCGTGGTGTGCACGCGACCACATCGGCGGATCGCACCAGCATCGGCAGCTCGTCCCCGGTGACGGTACCGAGAAAGCGCACCCGGTCGGCCACCCCCAACTCTGCGGCTAGGCGTTTCAGACCGTCCCGCGCCGTGTCGTGGTTTCGGTCGGTGATGCCGGTTTCCGCAATGACAAGCTCCGCGCCCGGAACTTTCGGCATGGCTCCAAGCGTGATGTCGAATCCGTTGCCCGGCAGTGGGTTCGGCGCCAAGCAAAGAACGCGATGACGGTCGGTACGGTCAACTACTGGACCCACCGGAGTGTATTGCTCGACGTCGATCCCGCTCGTCAGAAGCGACACTCGCGCCCGGCCGCGACGCAACCTCGCCAGCGCCTCGACGTCAGCGCTGCTTTCAACGGTCACCCAGGTCGCGTTACGCGCCAAGAGCGGCTCTATGCGTTGGCGCTCTGCAACTTTGCGCTGGCTACCCGCAGATTGTGAATGCGACTTGGTGGCCAGGCCGTGAAACGTCTGAACAGTCGGGAGATCTCGCCGGCGTGCCGCCAGCTGAGCCGCCAAGCCGCCCAGCCAGCCGTACGCGTGCACGACGTCCGGTTGCTCCGATGACCACAATCGTTCAAGCACGTCCGCCCACTCACCGACAAACGGCAACACGTCAAAGTCTGATGGCGCCGCGGCGGGACCGACGCGAATCGCGACAGTCCGGCACGCCCGGTCGGTGCTCTTGTTGGATGGATGCCGACACGTTTGCCGGACATAGGCGGTGACATCATGCCCTCGGGCCGCAAGGGCGGCGCACAGCCGTCCGGGGTCATCACCGACGAAGTCGTCGCCGCTGACGATCGCAATCTTCACCACAGGTCCCTTCAGGCTCCTTTGGCGTACCCGACGCCCCGTACCGACCAAACTCCGTAGCTTGCGAGCTTCGTCCGCTGTCCTGAGCGCTTCGCAAGCTGGACACCGTGCGGACCCCGTGACTGGCGCTTCACCGCGGGGACAGCGGCACGGCCGCCAATGGGTGGACACTTAAGAGATGGCGACCGAACCGCATCGTCCGGCGGTTGAGCTGGTGGTCCTGCTGGCGTCGGCAGGTGGCTTGGATGCGTTGTCAGTCGTCTTGCATGATTTGCCAAAGGAATTTCCAGCCGCCGTCGTCGTGCAACAACACCTCGGGGGCCAGTCCAGCGCGCTGCCGACGATCCTGGGCAGATCGACCCCGCATCAGGTCGGCTGGGCAGTCGACGGGCAGACGGCCACGCCGGGGCAGGTAATCGTATGCCCACCGGACATGCACATGGAACTGAGGCCGGACGGGTCTTGGTGGCTGCACAAAATGCAGACGCTCGAAGAGCAGCGCTTCGACGTGCTGCTGGCCTCGGTGGCCAGCTCGTATGGAGCGCGAGCAGTGGCTGTGGTGCTGTCGGGCTCCGGCCGGGACGGGGCCAAGGGCACCGTGGCGATGAAGCGGGCCGGAGCTGTCGTGATCGCCCAGAGCCCCGAGACCGCCCACTACCCGTCGATGCCGATCGCGGCGGCCCAGGCCGGCGCGGATCTGGTGCTGCCGATTTACGAGATCGGCCATGTCCTGGCCGACATCATCGAAGGTGCGCCGCTGCCCCGGCCACGTCGCAAAGACCGGGCTCAAGAAACCGCCTTGGTAACAGGTGCCGCCACGAAGTCGCAGCAGGAGATTGGACGCTATCTGACACCAGCAGGAGCGGAGCGGATGCACACAGGTGACGCGTCCGACGACCGGCGCGACATAGGGACCCAGCTATCACTGGACAATACGGCGAATAGCCCGATCGCCCGCGCCGAAAGGGCCCGAACGCGCGCGGCCGAACTCCGGCGCAGGCGCCAGGAGCTGGCCGCGGGACTCGGCGCCAGTGACGAGACCGTTGCCCTTGCGCGACGCAGGGCCCAGGAGTCGCTGCGCCGCGCCCAACTGGCTCATCAAGCCGCCTCGCGCGCCGCGGCGCAATGGGGGCACTGACCGCAGCGCCACGGGCGCGCCTAGACCACCTCCATCAGCAGCAGCGCCCCGCCCACGGCCCCGTCGCTCCCACGGAACGAAGTGCACGTGACCCGTACCTGGGCCGGGCGGCCACGCCGGTTGATCGCGTCCACCACAGATTCACCGGAACCATCCGAACCCACAAAAGCATCGCCGATCATCGGCCGCACCGTCTCCATCGGCAGTCCGATATCCAGCCCGGTCAGTTTCGACCCCGTCGTCTCGTCGGCTCGCAGCCCCCAAAGCTCTTCGCAGACCCGGTTCCACACCACAACTTGCATCTCCCGGTCCACCACCACCATCCCCATATGGATCGAGTTGATCAGCGAATCCAGGAAGTTCGTGGCGTCCTCCAGTTCGAGGCTACGTTCACGCAGTGTGTCGTTGATGGTGTGCAGTTCGTCGTTGGCGGACTGCAGCTCCTCGTTCATCGTCTCGAGTTCTTCGTTGGTGGACTGCAGCTCCTCATTGGTCGTCTCGAGTTCCTCCACCGTGGACTGCAGTTCCTCGTTGGTGGTCTCGAGCTCCTCGTTGGTGGATTGAAGCTCCTCGTAGGCCGTCTCGAGTTGACGGTTGGTCTGCACGACCTTGTCCAGTAGGGCGCGCGTCGTAGTGACATCGAAGAACACAATCGACACCCCGAGCAAGCCGTTTTCGGCGTCGATCAGCGGATTGACATGTATCTCGAACCAGACCGTGTCGGCACCTGGCCGCTGCCATTTGACATCCGGAATCCGCGCCGAACGCCGCTCCACCTTGGCCTGCTCCAGGTAGGAACGCAGCTCAACGGGACGATAAGACACTTCCAGATCACGAAGCAGCCGGCCGATGTCGCGAGCTGACAGGCCGAATATGCTCTCCGCCTGCTGGTTGATCATCGCGACGGTGTCCTGGCCGGTGACCACGATCTGGGCCACCGGGCTAGCGCGAAAGGCCAACTCACGCACCGTCATCAAGCCCGGCAAGTCGCCATGGCGGTCGTAGAACGCTGCGGCGGGATCGTTGCGTTCTATTCCGCTATGTGGCCCCGCGGCCTTGCGGAAGATCCGGTTCTTCAGGTTCAGCGGAGTGAACCGGTCACCATGGCTCAACAGCATCTCGGCGTGCCCGAGGAACAGCATGCCCTGCGGTCCAAGCGCAAAATACAACCGCCCCAGCACGTTTCGCTGGGTCTCAGCGTTGAGATACATCAATGTATTGCGACACACCAGCAGGTCGACGCGGGAGATCGGCGCATCCTTGACGAGGTCGTTACGGCCGAATATCACCGCGCGGCGCAGATCCTTGTGAAATACGTAGCGGCCGTTGACCTGCTCGAAATAGCGCGCCAACAAATCCTGCGGCACCGACTCGATGGCCCTGGAGTCATATGCGGCGGTACGTGCCTCGGCGAGCGCCTCCTCATCGAGGTCGGTGGCGTAGATCTTGACCCGCTGCCGAAACGCGTCGGGTCCCAGCGCCTCGGCGAGCAGCATGGCCAACGTGTAGGCCTCCTGGCCCGACGCACATCCCGCGCTCCAGACCCGGATCGGATCGTGGGGACCGCGCTCGGCCAGCATCCGCGGTATAACGTCGGCGCTGATGAACTCCCACGCTTCCGGATCCCGGAAGAATGCGGTGACGTTGATGAGAATGGTGTTGAACAGCGACGCGAATTCATCCGAGCTGGCTTGCAGAAGGTCGAGGTATTCCTCGAACGAGGTGTACCCAGCCTGATCCATCCGGTGACGAACGCGGCGCATCAGTGACGTCCGCTTGTAGCCGGTGAAGTCGAAGCCGCGCGAATCCCGCATATAGCGCAACAAAGCCTCGAAGGACTCGTCAGCAGTGCTATTCACAGTCGTGCTATTCATTGGTCCCGTCTCGCAGAGCGTCTGCCGGAGCACTAGAACATTAGAGGACTAGAACATTACTCGCGGGGTCAGAACTTATTTTCGGGACTAACCAAAGCCCATACCGTCTTGCCCGATGACGTCGGGGTGCTGTGCCACGCACGACAAAGTGCGGAAACGATAGCCAGGCCGGAAACGATATCGGCGCCGCGATCGCGATCTTCGTGCCGGGCCGGCTGGTGGTCACTCCCATCCTCGACCGCGACCGTAACGGTGTCCTCATAGTTCTCGACAATCAACACCGGCGCGCTGTCAGTGTGGTCAAGGACGTTTTCGACGAAAACCGTCGCCACCGTGGCTGCCGTCGGGATCAGCTCGCGCTTGTCCCATTTAGTGAGCCAATCGCGGATCATGGCGCGGGCAAGGCCGACGCTGATCCTGGTGTCCGGAAGCTGGGTGCGCGCCCGCCGCCGGATAGGTGACGACTGGCCGCGGACGGTGTCCAGCGCCGACTGTTGGGTGGGATGCACGGGAACGTATCGCGAAACACCGTTTGCGGTGATGGCTCGCAATGACCGTTGCAGTTCGCACACCAGCAGGATCGGTACATCCGGCCAGATGCTGACATGCCAGCGAGCGCTGGTGAATACCGACCACGCCGATTCGGACGGCACGGATAGTTTGTTGACATCCACGATGACAGCGCGCGGCTCGTCGAGCGCAGCCTTGATGATGGCGTCGCGCAAGCTACGGTACGTCATGCTGTCCAGTACACCGGTGACCGTCACGAACACGACGTCGTCGCGCCGTTCCACCTCAACCCGAACCGACGGGCTGAACTCAGCCTGGGGCGTCACCGACATCATCCGATCGGGGGCCGCTGGCTGACAGCCGGTCGCCGAGCACGGTCAGGGCACCCTCGGTTTCCTCGGCCAGCGCGGTGTACCGCCGAAAAAGCGGGCCGTGGCCGACGCTGTCGGCCAGTTGTCTGGCCAATTTCGCCTTCTCCTGCAGGCTGCGCAGGGCGACCCACAGCGCGTTCTCGACTTCATTGTCTTCATTGTCGCGGGCGGCCAGCAGCGAGTCCTGTGTCCAGGCATGACCGACGCGGCAGCGAAAGTGAGCCTCGCCGAACGAAACCAATGACCCGTTGCAGTCCGGGCAGGTGTACCCCGATGCCGGACCTAATTCCTGGGTATCGAAGTTGGTGGAGAATCGGCGCGTCATTGCGATGCGGTTCTCGATCTCCATCCGAACGTCAGGCTCCATGGTCGGCTCCTTGATCTCACGCTGCGAAAGCTGTTTGAGCATTTCGCCCATATCGGCCGCCGCCGCTTGCTCGTCCAGCACGCCGGCATCGCGCGCCTTGGCCGGCAGCGCCGAAAAAAGTGCGTCATCGAATGACTGGCCGATTGTGGTGCCGCCGCGCGACCGGATCGCCCCGAGCCCCAGTACACCGTCATCGAGCACACCCGACAAAAGGATCCCGACGGCACGGGGCCCAAATGCCAACGCAACCGAGCGGAACAACGCGTTGATCGCCGGGCGATGTCCGTTCTCGGTCGGCCCTTGCGACAGCAGTACCCGATGATCGGCAACCAGGAGATGGCGGTCGGGGCCTGCGACATAGATGTGTCCCGGTTGCAGACTCGCCCCATGTTCGGCCGTGACGGCGGGCAGCGGCCCGCAGCGGTCGACGATGCGCGCCAGGATGCTCGGTGCACCGGCGGGAATGTGCAAAGCCATCAAGTACGCGTAGGGCAGGTCGGTCGACAATCCGGCGGCCAGATTCGACAGTGCTTCGACTCCCCCTGCCGATGCACCGATCGCCACTACGCCACAAAGGTCGCCGTTTTTGTCGGCCGCCTGAATCACCCCTTTCGACTACCCGCGTCAAGCGTAGGTAACCACGGAAGTGATGAATAGATCCGCAGACGGTCGGAGTTTGCACCCATGTATCGGTGGTACCCCAAGTGACCGGACCAACCCGACGCCGCGATGCAGGAGGAAGATGCAGGAGGAAAGCCATGGGGAATGACCACACGTCTGATTCGAAGCAGCGGGATCTGGAACCATCCCGGGTCCGCCGTGACACCGGATACCTGACCACCCAGCAGGGCGTCCGCGTCGACCACACCGATGATTCGCTGACCGTCGGCGAGCGGGGACCCACGCTGCTGGAAGATTTCCACGCCCGGGAGAAGATCACCCACTTCGACCATGAGCGCATACCGGAGCGGGTGGTTCATGCGCGCGGCGCCGGCGCTTACGGATTCTTCGAACCGTACGACGATTGGCTGGCCGAGTACACCGCGGCCAAATTCCTCACCACCCCGGGGACTCAGACCCCGGTGTTCGTCCGCTTCTCCACGGTGGCCGGGTCACGCGGCTCGGCCGACACGGTCCGCGACGTGCGCGGCTTTGCCACCAAGTTCTATACCGCACAAGGTAATTACGATCTGGTGGGCAACAACTTTCCGGTGTTCTTCATCCAGGACGGCATCAAGTTTCCCGACTTCGTGCACGCCGTCAAACCCGAGCCGCACAACGAGATTCCGCAGGCGCAATCGGCGCACGACACGCTGTGGGATTTCGTCGCGCTGCAGCCTGAAACGCTGCACACGATCATGTGGCTGATGTCGGACCGGGCATTACCGCGCAGCTACCGAATGATGCAGGGCTTCGGTGTGCACACGTTCCGGCTGGTAAACGACCGCGGTGAAGGTACTTTCGTGAAGTTCCACTGGAAGCCGCGGCTCGGCGTCCACTCGCTGATCTGGGACGAATGTCAGAAGATCGCCGGCAAAGACCCCGATTACAACCGACGCGATCTGTGGGAGGCGATCGAGGCGGGCCAGTACCCGGAATGGGAGCTGGGAGTCCAACTCGTGGCCGAGGCCGACGAGTTCACGTTCGACTTCGACCTTCTCGATGCCACGAAAATCATTCCCGAGGAACAGGTTCCGGTTCGACCGGTGGGCAAAATGGTGCTGAACCGCAACCCGGACAACTTTTTCGCCGAGACCGAACAGGTGGCGTTTCACACCGCGAACGTGGTACCGGGGATCGACTTCACCAACGATCCGTTGTTGCAGTTCCGCAACTTCTCCTACCTCGACACTCAATTGATCCGCCTCGGCGGTCCCAACTTTGCTCAACTGCCGGTCAATCGGCCGGTAGCCGACGTCCGCACTAACCAGCAGGACGGCTACGGGCAGCACGCGATCCCACAGGGCCGATCCAGCTACTACAAGAACACCCTCGGTGGCGGGTGTCCGGCGTTGGCCAACGACGACGTATTCCGTCATTACACCCAGCAGGTCGACGGCGCCGCGATGCGAAAGCGCGCCAAGTCCTTTGAAAATCACTACAGCCAGGCACGGATGTTCTGGAAGAGCATGTCGGCGGTAGAGGCCGAACACATCGTCGCCGCGTTCGCCTTCGAACTCGGCAAGGTCGAGGTGCCCGACATCCGTTCGGCGATGGTGGCCCAACTCGCTCAGATCGACCACGAGCTGGCCAGCCGGGTGGCGGCAAAGCTGGGACTTCCCGAGCCGCCGAACCAGCCGGTCGACGACACGATGCCCGAGTCGCCGGCGCTCTCCCAACTCACCGATGTGCCCAATACGATCGTTTCGCGCAAGATCGCCGTGCTTGCCGCCGATGGCGTGGATGTCGTAGGGACGCAGCGCTTCGCGGAACTCATGCAACAGCGCGGCGCGGTGGTTGAAGTCCTGGCCCCGGTTGCCGGTGGAACTTTGGAGGGCGGATCGGGCGGTGAACTGCCGGTCGACCGGGCTTTCACCACCATGGCGTCGGTGCTCTACGACGCCGTCGTGGTGGCCTGCGGACCGCGTTCGGTGTCAACCCTCGCGAACGACGGCTACGCCGTGCACTTTGTGGTCGAGGCCTACAAGCACCTCAAACCGATCGGGGCGTTCGGCGCCGGTATCGACCTGCTCCGCGCTGCGCACATCGAGAACCGGCTCGCCGGTGACACCGAGGTTGTCAGCGACCAAGCCGTCGTCACCACCACGGCGGCCGCCGACGAGTTTCCCGAGCAGTTCGTGGACGAATTCGCCGCTGCGCTGGCCCAACACCGCTGCTGGGAGCGACAGACAGACCCCGTTCCCGCCTAGGGCTTCGGGCGAAGGTCCAGCGTTGGGGTTTGACCACTATCAGGCGGGGCATTCTGACAACGGCATCTGTCCATGCACAGGAGGTTTATCGTGCCCAGATCGTCGATCAAGAACGAAAAGATGTACCAGGATCTGCGCAAAAAGGGTGACTCCAAGGAGAAGGCCGCGCGGATCTCCAACGCGGCCGCCGGCCGGGGCAAGTCCTCGGTAGGGCGCAAGGGCGGCAAGTCCGGGTCCTACGCCGACTGGACGGTTCCGGAATTGAAGAAGAAGGCCAAACAGCTTGGCATCTCCGGGTATTCGAGCCTGACGAAAGATAAGTTGGTCGCCAAGCTGCGTAACCACTGAGTCGCGGGCCGTCAGTCGATGAGCCCCAGCCGCTCGGCCAGCACCAAAAACGCGACCGCGTAGTCGTTGTCGGCGGCCTGCGCCCTGATCTGGTCCCAGTCCAGCTGTTCGCGGATCGCCCGCACGGCCGGCAACAGCTTCGCGAAATCGCAGTTATGCTCGCCCAGCGCGCGCAGCTTCTGGATCACCACCACGGTGGGTGGCAGCACCGGCATCGCTATTGCCAGCACGTCGCGCTGCTCGGCGCAGTCAAGCGTGGCCGCCTCCACCGGCACGCCATTCAGCCGGTGCAGCACGTCCACGACCGTGTCCCCGGTGCGAGCCTTGAACAGCCAGTCCTCCGGGGGATGTTCGACGTCGAATCCGGCGTCGCGCAGCGTGGCGACGGCAGTCGCCGCATCGGCCTCGGCGACCACCAGGTCCACATCGTGACTGGGCTCGGGTGCGCCGTAGGCCCATAGGGCATAGCTGCCTGCCAATGCGAAAGGCGGCCCCTTCTCCTTGAGCGCCGACGCCGCACCTCGCAAAGCCTCGCGCAACTGCTCGCCGCCGGCCGGCACACTTGCGGGCGTCTCGATGGGATTCATGATGAATAGGTGATACCCGGCGGCCGGGGTGGGCAACCTTGCAGACGCGTTCTTGCGTCGTTTGTCGTCTGTTTAGGTGTCTGCGGAATGGGCAATCGACCAGGTATGTCAGCGCCTGCGCTCCGCGTTTACGACCGGGCTGTCGTGGTGGTTCCCGCCCACAATGAAAAAGCAGATCTTCCGGCCTGCCTGCGCGCGGTGTTGACCGCGGCGCTGTGCGTGCCGATTGCGGTCTCGGTCGTGGTGGTCCTCGACGCCAGCGACGACGACAGCGCCAAGTTGGCCGGCGAGTATGGGCCCGATGTCCACTTTGTCAGTGTCGAGGCGCGCAACGTCGGCGCCGCACGGGCAGCGGGTTTCGCTTATGCCCGTTCGCTGTTTGCCGACAACACCGAGTGCTGGTACGCGACCACCGATGCGGACAGTCGAGTGGATCCCGGCTGGCTGATCCATCAGCTCGAGCCCGGCGCGGACATGGTTCTGGGCGTGGTTCGGGTTACCAACTGGCGCCGCCATTCCGCCGACGTCGCTGACCGCTATGCGCAGGCTTACGAAGAGGGACCGGAAGATCAGGACGGCCAGCACGAACACGTTCACGGCGCGAACATGGGCTTCAGTGCCCGGGCGTACTGGCGAGTTGGCGGCTTTCGCGCGCTGGCCTCCGGCGAGGATGTCGATCTCGTCGAGCGCTTCGAGAACGCCGGCTATTGCGTTCACCGGGACACCGAATTATCGGTCATCACGTCGGCGCGAACCCAGGCCCGGGCCCCGCAAGGATTCGCTCATTACCTCAGGCAACTGGGGCGTTCGACGGCGGGTGATTGCGCGTGACGGCGGGCCTGGTGCAGCACTGGCTGGAGTCGGGACGACTCGAGTTGCCGTTGCCCGCGTCGGGCCGTACCGGCGAGCGCTGGCAAGGGCTGGCGCAGCTGGCCGAAGAGGACGTCGTGGCGGCCCGGATCGCCGAGGCCCATAGCGACGCGGTCGCGATATCGCACGAATTGGGCGGCAAACCACCGGAATCGGGTCAGCTGTGGGGCGTCTGGGCGGCCGAATCGTCTGACCCGGTGCTGACGGCAACCAATTTCAGCGGCGGCGCGTTCACGCTGAGTGGCACCAAGGTGTGGTGCTCGGGGGCCGGGTTCTGCACCAATGCGTTGGTCACCGCGCGCCTCGACGATGGAAGACGCGGCCTGTTCGCGGTAACGGTCGTCGAACCTGCCGTCAAAGCCTTGCCGACCACGTGGTGGAACGCCGGGATGGCCGGCAGCGACACCCGACCGGTGCAGTTCACCAACGCTCACGCCGTCGCCGTGGGCGACCCTGGTGACTACCTGAACCGGCCCGGGTTCTGGCACGGTGCGATCGGCGTGGCTGCGTGCTGGCTTGGCGGTGCACGTCGGGTTGCCGAGCCGCTATATCGTTGTGCCGCAGGCAAATCGGCAGACGCGTACGCTTTGGCCCATCTAGGCGCCGTGGACGCCGCACTGGCCGCCGGCGATGCGATGCTGGCCGCCGCAGCAGCCCAGATCGATTCCGATCCGTTCGACCGGGCCCACACCGCTCAACTGCTGGCCCGTCGGGTCCGCGGCATCGTGGAACACGCGGCCGATGAAGCCCTCACCCGCACCGGGCGCGCCCTTGGACCGGGCCCGCTGTGTCAGGACGGCCGGCACGCCCAGCGGGTGGCGGATTTGAGCATCTACATACGACAGAGCCACGCCGAGCGGGATCTCGCCGAACTCGGACGGCTCGCGGGCGCCCAGCACTGAGGACGACACGTGAGGACCATACCGACAAGCAATTGCACCAGGTTTGCGGCCAAGCCGCTGACCCGCGGCGGCACTCCGGTGCCAATCTGGCTCGCTGCCCTCGACCGGGGTGCCCCGCCGCGCCTGGATCTGACCGGATGCCCAGGCCTGGTCGTCGTTGCGCCCCATCCCGACGACGAGACTCTCGGCCTGGGCGCAACTATTGCACAATTGGTCGCCTCGGCTGTCGACGTCCGGGTGGTGTCGGTCAGCGACGGCGGCGCCGCCCGGCCCGGCGTGTCGTTGTCCGAACAGCTTCGTCTGGAGGCCACACGAAAACACGAACTGCGCAGAGCAACAGATGTTTTAGGGATTGGCCCGCCGATATCGCTGGGCCTGCCCGACGGCCGCCTGGCCGACCACGAGCGGGGGCTCACCGATGCGCTGGCAAATATCCTCGACGGCGTTGCGCCCGGGACTTGGTGTGCCGCGACCTGGCGGGGCGACGGGCATCCCGACCACGAGGCCGTCGGTCGTGCGGCGGCCGACGCATGTTTGCGCACCGGTGCCACGCTGCTGGAGTATCCGGTCTGGATGTGGCACTGGGCCAGCCCGGCCGATCCAGAGGTGCCGTGGGACCGGGCGTATTCGGCGCCCCTGCCCGCGTGGGCCCTTAGTCGGAAACGCCTCGCGGCGCATTGCTTTCGCAGCCAGCTCCAGGCGGGAGCCGCCGACTCGCCCCCGGTGTTACCGGCATTCGTCCTACACCGACTGCTGGCGGTGGGAGAGTTGGTGTTCCGGTGAGCACGCGGCTACCCGACGCCTACTTCGACCGGATGTATGCCAGCGCTGACGATCCTTGGCGGCTATCGACGCGGTGGTACGAGCAGCGCAAGTACGCCATCACTTTGGCGCTGCTGCCCAACCAGCGGTACCGGCGTGCTTTCGAGCCCGGCTGTTCGATCGGGACAATGACCGCGCTGCTGGCATTGCGCTGCGATCACGTGACCGCAGTCGATGTGGCCGATGCGGCGTTGCGGAGCGCGGATGCGCGGCTGCGAGAGGCCGGCTGCCGGGACCGGGTGACGCTGACTCACTTGTCCATGGACGAGACGTGGCCGCCCGGACCGTTCGACCTGCTGGTGCTCAGCGAGGTCGCCTACTACTTCGAGGAGGACGCACTAGCTGAGGTGTTGCGCCGCGAGTGTGCACGGCTGCGGCCCGGCGCGAATGTCGTTGCCGCACACTGGCGCCACGCCGTGGCCGACTACCCGCTCAGCGGCGACATGGCCCACGCCGTCATCGGCCGCACGCCGGGTCTGACCTCGCTGGCCTGCTATCGGGACCCCGATGTCGTCGTCGAGGCGTTCGACAACAGCGATGGCCAATCGGTCGCGGCGCGCGAGCAGGTGCCCGGAGCCTAGCCCTTGGAAATGGGTACCGAGAACCTATGCGCGTAGCGACCTTCAACATCCTGCATGGTCGCACCCTCGGCGACGGCGTGCACCCGCAACGGCTACGGGACTGCGTGCGCCGCCTTGATCCCGACGTGTTGGCCTTGCAAGAGGTCGACTTTGAACAGCCGCGATCGGATCGGGCCGACCTCACCGCGGCGGCGGCCGAAGCCATGGGAGCTGTCGAGCACCGGTTTGTGGCGGCGATCTCGGGCACCCCGGGGGCGACCTGGATGGCCGCGACCGGCCGCGAACATCCCCGGAGTGCGGCATACGGGATCGCGCTGCTGTCTCGGTATCCGGTGGCCAGTTGGCAGGTGGTGCGATTACCTCGGGTTCCGATGCGCTTTCCCATGTACCTGCCGGGGCCCAACCGGGTGATGGTCGTCAATGAAGAACCACGGGCGGCGGTCATCGCGCAGCTGCACACCCCGCGGGGCGGCCTGACGGTGGCCAACACGCACTTGTCCTTCGTACCCGGCTGGAATCGGCGCCAGCTGCGCCGACTGATTCACGACCTGCGTGGATTCCCGGGTCCGCGGCTGCTGATGGGAGACCTCAACATGACACCGCCGGCGGTGCGTCGGTGGTCGGGGATGAGGACACTGGCCGTGGCCGCAACGTTTCCCGCGGACGTTCCCGGCCGTCAGCTCGACCACATCCTGACCGACGACGATCGCTTGCGCAGCGGTGCCACCGAGGCCGAGCTGATGCCGATCTCCGACCACCGCCCGCTGGCGGTCGACCTCGAACGCGTCTGACGCGTTGCGCTAGTTCAGGTCTTGGCCGGTAAGTCGATTCTGGACACGCCCGATGTCATCCACTGAAGGCATCTCGTTCGTCACCCTGGTGATCTCAACCCCGACATCGACGTTGTCGACCGGCCGCCGTCTGGGCACGAGTTTGCGTATGATCAACCGGATCTCGTCGTCGGATACTCGCCGCGGCAGCAGAGCCAACAGCGGCGCGTAACCCACGGCGGGCATGCCAGCAGGGTAACCGGCACGCAGGAAAGCAACGATGCTCGACACCCGATCGGCCAAGCCCATCTTCTCCCTCACTAACCTCGCCGCCACCAAGCACCAGCGGCCGACCTTGCCCGGATAGCCCCGCGTAACCGTTTGAAACCCAAATCGGTGCACAAACACGAAGACGGTCCGGTCCAAACAGCCGGACCGGACCTCTCCGCATGATTTGAAATTACTGATTTTCCTTCTGGCGTTCTTCGGCGGCCTTTGCGCCGGCGCGCGCGGATTCGGCTTCGGCTTCCTTCTTGCCCGCGTCACGCTGGGCGTCGGCTTTATCTTGCTGCGCCTGGCCCTCTTTGACTACATCGTCGCGGCCTGCCAGGGTTCCGCCAACCTCTTTGGCCTTACCTTTAATACCCTCGACGGCACCCTTGACCGCTTCTTGTGGCCCGCTCTTCTGATCCCCCATGGATCGACCTCCCTCTCGGTGGTTGCTGAGCTTCCGCTCATCTGGATGCGGATCGGCCTGATCAGCTGGCACACCCCGAGGCCGTTGTTGCGCCGCGACTACGTTCGAGAACCGCGCGACGTCTTGGGCCCCGGCGCTAGCTGCCGGGCTAATCAACGCGTCCGCATATACCACCTTCCCGCGCCGCACCCGGCCAAACGCGCTCAGCGCATGCCGGCGGGGTTCACCCTGGTCAACCAGCGGGTGTGCTTAATCACCCGTGTGCAGAAAGAGGGTTGTTTGGACGGCGTTTCTCGGGGTACTGAACCCTAACCCAGGTGCTACGGAAGGTGGGTCCGCCACGACCACTATCGCTGTCGTTGGGGCGACCGGCACGGCCGGATCCCGCGTCACCGCCAGGCTGAAAGGCCGCGGTGTTGCGGTGGTCGAGGTTGCCCGCTCGCACGGTGTTGACCTGATCTCCGGCTGCGGTCTGGCCGAAGCGCTGGAAGGAGTCGACGTTGTTATCGACGTGTCCAACCCGATGCCGTCCGACGAATGCTCCGACATCGCCGACACCCTGGCCACCGCCTCCCACAACCTGGTGGGTGTATGCGTCTCGCAAGAAGTCCAGCGACTGGTGGTGTTGACGATCGCCGGCATTGAAGACCCCACGCTCGATGGATTTCCCTACTACGCGGGCAAACGCGCAGCAAAGGAGATTGTGCTGGACGGTCCGGTACCGGCGACACTCGTAAAGTCCACGCAGTGGCACGAATTCGCCACCAACCCAGCCGCGGTGAGCCGCGACGGCGACGAGGTGCTGGTCGAGGACTGGCTCATACAACCCATCGCCGCCGACACTGTCGCCGACGTATTGGTCGAGGCGGCTCTGGGCCAGACGCGCACGCCGCGCACCATTACCGGCCCGCAAGACATCCGGTTGCCAGAGCTGACATCGAAAGTCCTCGCCTTACAGGGCGATGAGCGTCGCGTGCGCGCTGTCCAACCGCCGCTGACCGCACTCGCCGGTGGAGCGCTACTGGCACCTCATAACGCGACGGTCCTTGGCCCCGACGTCGACACCTGGCTGGAGACTGTGGCAACGGATGGAGCGGCAAGCAGCCCACCAGCCTAAGCAGCGAAGCCCAACCGCCGAGACCCAGCACGCAAACTTTCACGCACTTGAACTCGGTGAGAGACCGAATTCAGGTCACGGCTTTATTACGATCGGGATCACGATTTCTTAAGAACGGGTCGGCTTGTCTGAGAGTTCTCAGCATTGGCGGGCTTGTTTGCTTGTTTGCTTAGCACACCAGCCCCACTCGGTGTCCCTAATCACGCGGTCGCGGCCAACACACGATCGGTGTTCGTTTTCCGCGAACACCGGGCCTGTTCACTTCGGCTACTTTGGATTTCGGGCCTCGGGAGCCTGGGCGAATCAATTAGCGAATTCGAAGGATAATAACTCATCATGAAAATCAGCAGTATCGTCGCGCGTCGGCGAGCGGCCGGTATCAGCGCCGGCTGCCTGCTCGGGGGAATGGCTATGGGTATCGTCGCCGCGCCGTCGGCGGCTGCAGCACCCGACTGCAGTCCCGCCGGTGTCGACGCCACCGTTTCCTCGGCGACCGGCTCGGCCCAGCAATACCTGGCCGGGCATCCGGATGCCAACCAAGTGGTCACGGCCGCCTACGGGCAGCCGCGCGGCCAGGCTGCGTCCAATCTGCGCAACTATTTCACCGCGCACCCGCAGGAGTACTACGACTTGCGCGGCATCCTGGCACCGATCGGTGACACCGAGCGTCAGTGCAATGTGACGGCGCTACCGCCGAATCTGGAGTCGGCCTACCAGGAGTTCATGGCGGGCTGACGCGTCAGGAACGACCCGCCACGCCGCCGTGGCGGGTCGTTCTGCGCTGGCGGTTAAAAGAATTTCCCGTGTGAACGGCTCGCTGGGCGGGTAATTGTCCAGTCAGCCAACAAGACTGCCAGCCAACAAGACTGCCGGCCAACAAGACTGCCAGCCAACAAGCCTGGAGGCCAGAATGCGGCTGCGTCGCAGCGTGCTCAGCAACCCGGGGATCGCGCGGACGCGCCGGGGCAAGGGTTTCGCCTATCACGGGCCCGATGGTGAGCTGCTGGACGACGAGCGCACCCTGCAGCGGATCAAGGACCTGGTGATCCCGCCGGCCTGGAAGAAAGTGTGGATCTCGCCGCACCCCAACGACCACATTCAGGCCGTCGGCACCGACGCGGCCGGTCGCCGCCAGTATCTCTACCACACGGCCTGGCAGGAAGAACGTGCCGAGGAGAAGTTCGACCGCGTCCTGGAACTGTCCACGCAGTTGCCGGCTTGGCGCGACCGCATCGCTGCTGACCTCGCGGGTCGGGGTCTGACGCGTGAGCGGGTGCTGGCGCTGGCCCTGCGCCTGCTTGATCGCGGTTACTTCCGCGCCGGCGGTGAGCAATATGCCGAGGAACACGAGTCCTACGGGATTGCCACCCTGTTGTGTGAGCACGTGATGGTGCATCCCGACGCGGTGGAATTCGACTACCCCGCCAAAAGCGGGGTGCGGCGAACCCTGGAAATCGAGGATCCCGCGGTGGTTCGTGCGGTGCGGGCACTGATGCGCCGCACCGAGCGCACCGAGCGATTGCTGATGTGCCGCACCGCATCTGGGTGGGTAGACGTTCGGGCTGACGACCTCAATGCCCGCTTCAAGGAACTGGTCGGCGACGACTACACCGTCAAGGACTTGCGAACCTGGCATGGGACGGTACTGGCCGCCGCGGCGTTCTCCGACGCCGATCCCGCCGTCTCACAGCGGGTGGCCAAACGCGTAGAGGCCGCGGTCATGCGGGAAGTCGCCGAGGAACTGGGCAATACGCCCGCGGTAGCGCGGGGCTCCTATGTGGATCCGCGCGTCGTCACCGGTTACCAGCAGGGGCACACCATCGCCGCAGCGACACGTCGCGCCGAGCGGACCCGTCGGCCCGAGGCGGCTCAGGAGATCCTGGAAAAGGCCACCCGCATGCTGGTTCGCCGAGTAGCCAAGGGCGACAGCGTATCTGGGCTGTCCAACCTGGCCAAAAGCGCGTGACCTCCTAGCCGCGTCACGCGCTGCTGCGCGGTGGCCGAAGCTATGCCGACGTGACGAAATGTACTGGCGGCACGCGGGTTCGGTCCCGTTTGAGCGCGATTTTGCGGGGTACTCCCAACCTCTTGGCGGGCAAACCATCAACGAAAGGAGGGACCTCATGGCCGAATACACGCTGCCCGGCTTGGACTACGGCTACGGAGCACTTGAGCCGCATATCTCGGGACAAATCAACGAACTTCACCATCCCAAGCACCACGCCACCTATGTCAAGGGCGCCAACGACGCCCTGGCGAAGCTGGCCAAGGCCCGCGAAAAAGGCGACCACAGTGCTATCTTGCTCAACGAGAAGAACCTGGCCTTCAATCTGGGCGGGCATGTAAATCACTCCATCTGGTGGAAGAACCTGTCGCCCGACGGCGGGGATAAGCCGACGGGCGCGCTGGCCGCCGCGATCGATGATGCGTTCGGCTCGTTCGATGCGTTCCGCGCACAGTTCGCCGCCGCGGCAACGGCCTGCAGGGCTCGGGCTGGTCCGTGCTGGGCTATGACAGCCTCGGCGACAAGCTGCTGACCTTCCAGCTATACGACCAACAGGCCAATGTGCCACTCGGGATCGACCCGTTGCTGCAGGTCGACATGTGGGAACACGCCTACTACCTGCAGTACAAGAACGTCAAAGCCGATTACGTCAAAGCCGATTACGTCAAAGCCTTTTGGAACGTGGTGAACTGGGCCGACATCAGCAATCGGTTCGCCGTCGCGACAGCCAAGACCAACGACGTCATCGTCGTGTAATTCCACAATGACCAATTCCACAATGACCGTCGTAAAAATTGGCCCTGGGGGACGAATAACGACGAAAAATCCGGGTATCACGTCCAGCGTGGGGAGTGTAAAAGACGCGCGCTCAGGTCAGACGGTGGTCGTCACCGGTGCCAGTGGCGGCATTGGGCGCGCCACAGCGACCGCGTTCGGAGCGCGGGGGGCGCACGTCGGCCTCGTCGCCCGCGGCGAGAAAGGACTGAGCGCCGCGGCCCGTGATGTCGAAGCCGCCGGCGGTAAAGCATGCGTGATATCCACCGATGTAGCCGACGCCGAGCAATGCGAGGCGGCTGCCGAGGAGGTCGAACGGACCTTCGGGCCCATAGACATATGGGTGAACGTGGCGTTCACGTCGGTGTTTTCCCCGTTTTGGGAAATCACGCCTGCTGAGTTCCGGCGAGTCACCGAGGTGAGCTACCTCGGCTACGTGTACTGCACCATGGCCGCAGTGCGCCGAATGAAACCCCGTAACGCCGGCACTATCGTGCAGGTTGGCTCCGCACTTGCCTACCGGGGCATTCCGCTGCAAAGCGCCTACTGCGGAGCCAAGCACGCGATTCAGGGTTTCAACGAGGCGCTGCGATGTGAGCTGCTGCACGAGCACAGCAAAGTCTGCGTCACCATGGTCCAGATGCCGGCGGTCAACACCCCCCAATTCTCCTGGGTGCTGTCGCGCTTACCCAAGCAAGCCCAGCCGGTTCCACCGATCTACCAGCCCGAGATTCCCGCGCGGGCGGTGCTCTATGCCGCGGATCATCCACGGCGACGCGAGCATTGGGTAGGTGGCAGCACCGTAGGAACCCTGGCCGCCAATGCAATAGCGCCCGGCCTGCTGGATCGCTACCTCGCCCGCACCGGCTTCGACTCACAGCAGACCGAGGATGCCCGCCCGACCGACCAGCCGGTCAACCTGTGGGAGCCCGCCGACGGCAGCGGTGGTCAGGATTACGGCGCTCACGGCATTTTTGACGACCGATCCACGAGCCGCAGCGTTCAGCTATGGGGTTCTCGACACCACGGCCTCCTCGGCGGCACGGCGACAGCGGCCCTTGCCGCTGCGGCCGGGGTGGCGGCACGGCAGCTACGACGATGGCGTCGGTAACTGCACACGCGCGGATCCAACATTTGAACTGTGCTGTCTAGGAGGGAAATCAATGTCCAAACAAGAAGTCGGCGACTATCTGCTGGAGCGGCTGCGGGCATGGGATGTTCAGCACGTCTTCGCCTATCCCGGGGACGGAATCAACGGAATCCTCGCCGCCTGGGGCCGAGCGGACAACCAGCCAATGTTCATCCAGTCGCGCCACGAGGAGATGAGCGCGTTTGAAGCGGTCGGGTATGCGAAGTTCACCGGGCGTGTCGGGGTATGTATGGCCACATCGGGGCCCGGCGCGATTCATCTGCTCAACGGTCTGTACGACGCCAAACTCGACCATGTGCCGGTAGTGGCCATCGTCGGGCAGACCAACCGGAGCGCCATGGGCGGGTCCTATCAGCAGGAGGTCGACCTGCTCAGTCTGTACAAAGACGTCGCCAGCGACTACGTCCAAATGGTCACCGTGCCAGAACAATTACCCAACGTCCTGGACCGCGCGATCCGGGTGGCGATGACCCAGCGCACCCCCACCGCGCTGATCATCCCGGCCGATGTGCAGGAACTACCGTATTCGCCACCCACCCACGCCTTCAAAATGGTGCCCTCCAGTTTGGGCATCGAGTGGCCGGCCATCTCCCCCGACGACGCGGCCATTGCACGCGCGGCCCAGGTTCTCAACGAAGGCACCAAGGTCGCTCTGTTGGTGGGCACGGGTGCGCGCGAAGCGCGTGAGGAGCTCGTCGAAGTCGCCGACCTACTTGGCGCCGGCGCGGCCAAGGCGCTGTTGGGCAAGGACGTACTACCCGACGAATTGCCCTGGGTCACAGGGTCCATCGGGCTGCTCGGAACGCGGCCGAGCTATGAGCTCATGCATGACTGCGACACGTTGCTTACCGTGGGGTCCAGCTTTCCGTACACCCAGTTCATGCCCGAGTTCGGGCAGTGCAAAGCGGTGCAGATCGACATCGACGGCCGGATGATCGGAATGCGTTACCCCTATGCGATCAACATAGTGGCCGACGCAAAGTCCGCACTAAAGGCCCTGATTCCCCATCTGCGCCGCAAGGAGGACCGGTCGTGGCGTGAGGGCATCGAGGCGAACGTGACCCGGTGGTGGGAAACCATGGACATGGAGGCGAAGGTCAGCGCGCACCCGGTCAACCCGCTGCGGCTTTTCTCCGAGCTCTCTCCACAGCTGCCCGACAACGCGATCGTCACGGCCGATTCCGGCTCAGCGGCCAACTGGTACGCGCGAAACCTGCGGTTCCGCGGGAACATTCGGGGTTCGCTGTCGGGTAACCTCGCCACAATGGGCCCCGGCGTCCCGTACGCCATTGGCGCGAAGTTCGCTCACCCGCAACGGCCGGTCATCGCGTTCGCCGGAGATGGCGCCATGCAAATGAACGGCTTGGCCGAACTGATCACGATCAAACGGTACTGGCACGAGTGGGACGATCCACGCCTGATCGTCGCGGTCCTGCATAACAACGACCTCAACCAGGTCACCTGGGAAATGCGTGCCATGGCCGGTGCACCCAAATTCGTGGAGTCCCAAGCACTCCCCGACGTTGACTTCGCGGCGTTTGCAGCTGGACTTGGCCTCAACGCGTTGTCCGTCAAGGACCCCGAGGAACTCGGCGACGCCTGGCGGGAGGCGCTCTCGGCCGACCGGCCAACCGTGCTGGATGTCTACACCGACCCCGATATGCCGCCGATCCCGCCACACGCCACCTGGGAACAGTTCAAGGCGGCCAGCGCCGCCGTGCTGGGTGGTGATGAAGACCGCACGGGCTTCGTCAAGGTGGGCCTCAAAACCAAGGTGCAAGAGTTCTTGCCCCACAAGAAGAGTTAAAGCGTGATCGTCCGGCCATGTCTTCCGCATCTTCCAGCAGTGAGCCCATCACCGACCTGAAGGCCACCGCATACACCATCCCGACCGACGCACCCGAGGCCGACGGCACACTGAGTTGGAATGCCACCACAATGGTTGTCGCACAGGCTCATTGCGGTGGCGTGGTGGGCACGGGCTGGACCTACGGAAGTCCCGCGGGTGCTTCTGTCGTCAACGGCATGCTCGCCGACGTGGTGATCGGCCGCAGCGCGTTCGACATCGTCGGGTCCTCCGACGCGATGATCAAGGCGCTGCGCAACGTCGGCCGTCAGGGCATTGGCGGGCAGGCGCTTTCGGCAGTCGACATCGCATTGTGGGATCTCAAGGCGCGGCTGTTGCAGCTTCCGCTGCACCGGCTGATCGGAGCGGTACGCGACGCGGTGGCAGTCTACGGTAGCGGCGGATTCACCTGCTACAACGAGCAACAGCTGCGTGATCAGCTCGTCGGTTGGACAGATCAGCTGCAGATCCCGCGAGTGAAGATCAAGATCGGCGAATCGTGGGGCACTCGCCCCGACCGCGACCTGGCACGAATGGATCAGGCGCGCGACGCCATCGGCGACACGACCGATCTGTACGTCGACGCCAACGGCGCATACAGCCGCAAGCAAGCGATCCGGATGATGGCCGATGCGGCCGATCTGGACGTGCATTGGTTCGAAGAGCCCGTCTCCTCCGATGACCTCGACGGGCTGCGGGCGGTCTCCGAGGCGGTGACCGCCGATGTGACCGCAGGCGAGTATGGCTACGACCTCACCTACTTCCGCCGGATGTGTCAGGCCGGCGCGGTGGACTGCCTGCAGGCCGACGCCTCCCGCTGCGGCGGTATCACCGAATGGCTGCGGGTTGCGGCGGTTGCCGCGTCCCACGGATTGGAGATCTCCGCGCATTGCGCACCGAACCTGCACCTGCACGTGGGGGCGGCCACTCCCAATCTGCGCCACCTGGAATGGTTCCACGACCACGTCCGCATCGAGCTGATGGCCTTCGACGGCACGACACAACCCCTGGGTGGTCTGCTACACCCCGACCCCGACGCGCCCGGTCACGGGCTAACGCTTCGCGCCTCCGACGTCGAAAAGTACCGAGACGACTGAGGTTTCCAAACAGGGAGCTGACATGACTGCGACACGAGCGGACCGGACGCCGAAGTTGTTCGACGCGGCTGCCGATGATCTGCGCGCCAACGTTGACGGGGAGATCCGATTCGATCCCGGCTCGCGCGCGGCCTACTCCACCGATGCGTCCAACTACCGGCAGGTGCCCATTGGCGTGGTTGTGCCGCGCACGCTGGAGGCGGGGGCCAAGGCCATCGACGTGTGCCGACGGCACGACCTGCCAGTGTTGTCCCGTGGCGGCGGCACCAGTCTGGCCGGGCAGAGCTGTAACGCTGCGGTGGTGATCGACTGGAGCAAGTACTGCACCCGGGTCGGCTCCTTGGACATCGAGGCGGGAATCGCGGTGGTGGAGCCGGGCATCAAGCTCGATGTGCTCAACGACAAATTGGAGTCATCGGGCTGGATGGTGGGCCCCAAACCGTCCACCCACGTCAGCTGCGCGATCGGCGGCATGATCGGCAACAACTCCTGCGGTTCCACCGCTCAGGCGTACGGCAAGATGGTCGATTCGGTGCGCCGTCTCGAGGTGGTGACCTACGACGGGCTCCGCATGTGGGTTGGCCAGACAGACGACGACGAATTCAGCCGAATCCTCGATGAAGGCGGCCGACGCGCCGAGATCTATCGCGGTCTCAAGGCGCTCGCCGAAAAGTACGCCGACGATATCCGGTCTCGGTACCCGCGCATCCCGAGACGGGTTTCGGGGTACAACCTTGATTCGCTGTTGCCGGAGAACGGCTTTCACGTCGCGAAGGCGCTGGTCGGCTCGGAGAGCACCTTGGTCACGGTGCTGCGGGCGGAGCTGCAGCTGGTTCGCATACCGGCGGCCAGCGCGCTGGTGGTCATGGGCTTCGACGACGTCGCCTCAGCGGCCGACGCGGTGCCGACCGTGCTCGAGCATGACCCCGCGGCGTTGGAGGGCCTGGATCGCCGCCTGGTTCAACTCGAGCACTCGCAGCATTTGGCCGAAAAGGCGCTGCGCCAGCTGCCCGATGGCAACGCCTGGCTGATGGTGCAGATCGACGGCGAGAACCAAGACCACGCCGACCGCAAGGCCAAGTCGATGATCGACGCGCTGCACAAGGTACCGCACAACGGCGTCACCGTCCTGGATGACCCGACCCGCAAGAAGGAAGTCTGGGCGGCTCGCGAGGCCGGATTGGGTGCCACCGCCTTTCCGCCCAACGAGCCCGAGACCCACGAGGGGTGGGAAGACGCTGCGGTACCGCCGGATCGGCTGGGCGATTACCTGCGCGATTTCCGCGAGCTGCTCGAGCGCTACGACTACGGAACCGCCTCGCTGTACGGGCATTTCGGACAGGGGTGCGTTCACACGCGTATCCCCTTCGTTTTGCGCACTGCCGAGGGTGTGGCCAACTACCGTTCCTTCGTGGAAACTTCAGCACGACTGGTTGTGAAATACGGCGGCTCTCTGTCCGGCGAGCATGGTGACGGCCAGTCCCGTGGCGAGCTGTTGCCGATCATGTTCGGCGAACACATGGTGAAAGCGTTCGAGCAGACCAAAGCACTGTTCGATCCGGACAACCGGATGAATCCCGGCAAGGTCGTGCATCCGTACAAACTCGACGAAAACCTGCGTTTCGGAGTCAATTACCGGCCCGCCGAGCCGGATGTCGTGTTCTCCTATCCCGACGACGACCACCGCTTCTCGCGCGCGGCCGCGCGCTGCGTAGGGGTCGGCAAATGCCGCGGCGATGAATCGGGCGTGATGTGCCCCAGCTACCGCGCAACCCAAGAGGAAGAGCACTCCACCCGCGGGCGGGCCCGGCTGCTGTTCGAGATGGTGCAAGGCATGGCGGGAAGGGGAGTCATCACCGACGGGTGGCGCTCCACCGCGGTCCACGATGCGCTGGATCTGTGCCTGGCCTGCAAGGGTTGTCGCAGTGATTGTCCGGTCGACGTTGACATGGCCACCTACAAGGCGGAGTTCTTGTTTCACCATTATCGACGTCGGCTCCGTCCGATGGCGCACTACTCAATGGGCTGGATCCCGCTGTGGGCCCGATTGGCCGCGCCCATGCCTCACCTGCTCAACTCCGTGACGCACGCGCGCGGACTATCGACACTGATGAAGAAGGCTGGCGGAATCGACCCACATCGCGAGCTGCCCCGCTTCGCTGACGAAAGGTTCACCAGCTGGTTCTCCCGCCGCCGACCCATCACCAGCGCGCCACCACGTGGGCGTGTGGTGCTCTGGCCGGACAGCTTTGTCAATAACTTTGAACCCGAGGTCGGACAGGCCGCCGTCGCGGTGCTGGAATCGGCGGGCTTCGATGTCGAGGTTCCGCACCGTACCGTGTGCTGCGGGCTGACCTGGATCTCCACTGGTCAACTGAAGATCGCCAAACGCGTTCTGCGCCGCACTCTTACGGCGCTACGTCCGGCGCTGCGGACGAGCACGCCGGTCGTGGTGCTTGAACCCAGTTGCGCCGCGGTGTTTCGATCCGATCTGCCCGAACTCCTGTTCGGCGACGAGGATGCACACCGGTTGGCTAAGCAAACCTATACTCTCGGCGAGCTTTTGGCGCGCAAGGCGCCGGACTGGGAGCCTCCGCAGATCGGCGCCCATGCCGTGGTTCAGCAGCATTGCCATCAGCACGCGATATTGGGTTACAGCGATGACAAGCAACTGCTCGTCGACGCAGGCGTGGAGACCGACGTCCTCGACGCCGGATGCTGCGGTCTGGCTGGCAATTTCGGCTTTGAAAACGGTCACTACGATGTGTCGGTCGCTTGCGCCGAAGACAAGCTGATGCCTGCGATGCGCGACGCCGATCCTGATGCCCTGGTGCTGGCCGACGGGTTCAGTTGCCGCACCCAGATTCGTGAACTCGCCACCGACCGCAAGCCGATGCACCTCGCGCAGGTCATCGCCGCTGCGCTATCCGCTCGCGAGAGCGGCACGCGCGCTGCGCAAATCGTCAACGAATAATTTGTAAGCCTCGTCGTGCCGGTCGCTGCGATCACGCAGGACCGCCGACGGGTGCACGGTCGCAACCAGGCCTGGCTCGGGGTCGAACTGTAAGTCACCCTCTGATGGCAGTGCCACTACCTGGCCACGCTGGGTGGAGACCCGGAATGACGGTCCCATAAGCGCTTGGGCTGCGGTGGCACCCAGACACAAGATTATCTGGGGACCCACCGCCCCTATCTCCGCGATGAGCCATGGTCGGCATGCGACAACCTCGGTGCGACTGGGTTTCTGGTGTATCCGCCGTTTGCCTTCCTTGCGAGTGAACTTGAAATGCTTCACGGCATTTGTCTGGTATGTCATCCCTGGGTCGATGTCGGCCGCGTCTAGCGCCCGGGCGAGCAATCGCCCCGCGGGGCCGACGAAGGGCAGACCGGCGCGGTCCTCCTGGTCACCGGGTTGCTCACCGACCAACATAAGCGGCGCTCCGGGGGGTCCATGACCGAAGACCGTTTGGGTGGCGTCGTGGAAAAGGGTGCAGCCACGGCAATGTTCGGCCGCCGATTTCAGGGAGTCGAGCCGACGATCCTCGGGTAGGTAACGCGCCGCACTGGTTGTCTTCGTAGTGCTCATGAGGTTGCCTCACGCCGCGAACAGGAAGTAGCCCAGGGACGTCATGCCCTGGGCATACCCCTGCGAACTCGTCCGAAACGCGGGGCTCGTGACCGTCCAATTCTTCGCCCAGCCTGGCGAACTCGTCGTTTGCGCGCTCTGCAGCGGCTACCCAGCAATACATTCACCAAACTTCCCCAGGTCATGGCGTGTACCGGTGCGGGGGTGGGGGTACTGCTTCGACATAGCAGCATCTCGGGAGGACGGTGAGCGATCGTGGCCGCGGGAATGGGCCCCAAAGTGGGCCGTCGAACGTGGCTGCTGGGGCTCTGGGGGACGGTCGGTGCCGTGCTGGTCGCGACCGGTTGTTCGGTCCCAGGAGCGTCGTTGGAGAGCGCTCCTCCAGTCGTGCTGTGGTCCGTCGGCGCCGTGTTGCACGAGCCGGCGTGGTCGTACCGCATCCACGCCCTCGTCGGGGTCACCGACGATAACCGAGTGGCCGAGGTCACGGCGGGTGCGTACGACCACGATGCCAAGACGCGGTTGTCCATGCCGATGGAGGTAGGACGCAATCTGCAGATCAGCCAGAAGGACGACCGGGCCGTGTTCGTCCCGCAGCCGCAGCGTGGCCGGGTCGCCGAGGTCGACCTTGAAAGTCTGTGCCAAGTCAAAGATTTCGATGCCGGCCCGGCACCGGCTTATCTCTCCGAAGATGCGGGAATGCGGATCTTGCTTGCCCTGTCGGCAGACGGACGGTCGGTCACGCCGGTGGACCAATACGGATTGCGCAAATTGCCGACCGCGGGGATCCCAGGTGAGCCCGCGGATACCATTGACGGCGCCAACCGCGGGCGCAAGATCGATTACCACGTCTACGGATCGTCGGGAGTGCGCTATTACGAAGGCTTCTCATCGCCTCCTCTGGAACGCGGATCGCTGGCCATGGATGTTGCGGTCTCAGCGGGTGACGGCGCCGCGGACACTCGCAACTATGTGGCCGGCCACGATAGCGACACGCTCTATGCCGTCGACTCGCGGCGCGGCGGCAGGGGAATGGAGGTGCTGGCCAGCGCCCGACTGCCGTCGCCGATTCGCGAACTCGGCACCGACGACACCCGCATCTATGCCGCCACCGACCACGAGGTGGCAGTGCTCGAGACGGCCAGCTTCACCGGCTTTCGGCAACAGAAGATTCCCGTGATCCGAGTCATCAACTACCGGGCGGGGCTGCCCGGGGGTGCTGTCCAATCCGCGCGCCTCTCGGGCATGGCCATCGGGCCCCACCGCGTATTCCTGACGTTGGCCGATGCGCCGTATGTGGTCAGCCTTGCCAAACCGCAGCTGTGACGCAGAGGAGATAACGATGAGCGCAACACAAAATCCCACTCGCAGGGCGGTCGACATCGGCGACGATGTCGAATTGATCACCGGACAGATCAAGGCGCTCACCGAACTTGCGAAAAAGGACTACGAAGAGCCGATAAGCGAAGGGCAGCGTTACGACTTCAGCATCAGGTGGGGCACGGTACTCGCGGGGCGGCTGCGACGGCTGGTGCATTACAGCTCGCTGGGCCTGCTCAACGACGCAGACGAATGCAGATTTGGCGAGCTGCGCGATGAGCTGCACACGCTGTCGCACCTGATCGATCGGTTCCGGCTCGCGCAGCCGAATTTCACCGATGCCGCGCCCGCAACGGCCAAGCGCTTCCGTCCCCGCAAAGATCGGCGCTGAGAAAGTCCTTCTCGGGCAAGACAATTCCGGTCCGCGGTTCGGCGCATTCTGAGTTGCGACAGGTCAGCGCAACCATGTAGGCGTCGGAATCCTCATCAAGGAACAGAAAACCCAGGAACAGGGCGTCACCGACGTCGAAGTCCTTCGCGCCGCAGCATTCGCAGTACCCGCCCTTGGCCGCGATCTGCTCCGACACCCGTTCGCGGGAAGCGGGATCCAGAGCGATCAGCTCGGGGCGCACCATTGTGTCATCGGCTGGGTTATCGGTGGGGTCACTCATGTCAGATTTCCACGTCCTTGTCGTAGTGGATGTTGTCTTCGCGCCAGCCACCCAAGCCGTAGCCGATGCCGCGGTGATCGTCGATGAACTCGATCTGGTAGATCCATTTGGCCATCTTGAAGCCCACCTGGGTCTCCACCCGAAGCCGCAGCGGCGCACCATGCTTGATGGGCAACGGTTTTCCGTTCATCGCGTACGCCAAGATGGTTTGCGGCTTGTAGGCTAGTTCGAGATCCATCACCTCGTAAAACTGTCCCTCTCCCTGCGAGCTGGGTTCGTCGCGGCCGTTGTCTTGCATGGTCAGGAAGCACATGTAGCGCGCCTGTGGCAGCGGCCGCACCATATCTGCCAGCGCAGCAAGCGAAAGCCCCTCCCACTCGCCAATGCTCGACCAGCCCTGGACACAGTTGTGCAGCACGCGTTGCCATTCCGGTTCGGCGAGCGCATGCAATGCGGCCAGGTCCAAGGTCACCGGTTGTTCGACGAGCCCACCGACCCGCAGCCGCCAGTCGACGAAGTTGTGCACCGCCATCACCTTGTACTCGGCCGAACACGGCGGTTTGCCATTGACGCGGTGTTCCTCCGACAGCATGCGTTCCGGATAGTTCTGTCGTGAGTCCAGCGGGCGCAGCAGGATGAGCCGAGCGCGCGTTACCACCGCACCGAGTATCCGGCGAACCTGGACCGGGCGGCGAAGACTCCAGACGGTCGCTGCGACGTGTATGGCGACAATCGCGCCGATGATCACGAATGACAATATGGTTCCCAAAGTGAGGTTGCGTACGGAGCCGAAGATCATCGAGGCGTTGAGCTGACCCCAGCCCCAGAAGAAGACCATCGACACGTGGATCGCGATGAAGATCAGGAACGCAACCAACCCGAGGAAATGCAGACTGCGCGCACATTGCCGTCCGCCCCACAGCCGCACGAACCAGGGGAACCGCGCCTCGATCGCCGGGGACTGCGCTGCGCCGGTGAGTATCTGAAATGGAGCAAGCAGGAAAATGACAGCCGCGTAGGTCAACTTTTGGATGGCATCGAGCGGTTCGTTGGGTAGCAACGGGGGCAGATTGAACGTCATGTACGTGAGGATGTCGTTCCCGGCTTCCGCAAAGGTCGCCCACGAACGGGGCCAGTACCGGTGCCATTGGCCGGTCGCGAATAACAGAATGTAGTAGGAAAGCCCCACCAAAATCCACCCGAGCACCGAGATGAAGTGCCAATGGCGGCCCATGCCCAGTTTCTTGTGGCCGGGCAGGGAAATCAGTGGGCTGTAGTCCTCCTCTTCATCGAGGGTGTCGTAGAGCTTGTCGGTGGGCATTTTCTTGGTGGTGAAGCGCGCCCATTCGGTGCCGGGTTTGCTGTCGTCGCGCCAGTACAGCTTGGGATGGGTGGACAGGATCTCGATGCCGCTGCGCAGCAATAACGTCAGAAACAGCACGTTGAGCCAATGATCGATGCGCAGCCACGCCGGGTAGTCGAGCACTGTCTCGGTCATAGGCGCCGCCCGCTCAGTCCTCCCAGTGCCGCCGCTGCGGATAGGCAACGTTGATGCCCAGCAACACCGACGCGTGCAGTCCGATGAAGGCGCCCGCGAAGGCCAGCGCAAATGTGGCAGGCGCGAAGTCCCAGCGTCCGGTGACGGCCACCAGACCGGGCAGACTGACCATCCGGGTGCTCACGTCGATGGCGAGAATGACGGCCGACAGCAGGCTGCCGAAATACCAACCGGCTTGTGCCACATGAGGATTCCGACCGAATCCCGTACTGCCGGCAAACATCAGGCAAAGGGCGACCACCACGGCAGCATAAACCTGAAAATAACGAGGCTGCGCGTCCTGGCTGGTCCACACATAGACATGCGTTGCGGCGATGCCGACCAGCAACAACGCGCCCAACCCGGTTACGGCCCTGGGCAAATCGAAGGCGACGTACCCGCCCAGGCTGAGCACCCGGAACAGCCGGCCGCCGTGCCGAGTTTCTACCAACGTCCTGCCGAGAACGCCCACCAATGGCGCATACCCGGCGATGTCCGGCTCAAACAGCGTCGCACAACTGCGCTCCGGCGAGCCAGGCCTCCTGTTCCCCCGGCTCGGGTAGCACCTGTCCCTCCGACAGCGAAACACGCTGGGTTGCTTTGGAAAATGGCCAGCATATGCTCGGAGGAAACACCCGTGATACGGGTAACCGTAGCGGCGATTTTGGTGGCACAGCAACAGGTCGCAGCCCAATATCGCATGCTGACCGGATAGCCGGGCCACGTTAAGGAGGCCGCTGCCGTGACCAACCCTCAGGATCCTTTCGGGGACAACCCTTTTACGTACGACCCGCTTGGCCGCGTCCCGTTCACCGGTCCGCCGGTGCAACCGCCGATCTTCGAACCACCGCCGCCACCGCCCCACCGCCCTCGCGTCAATACCTTGGCAACGCTATCGCTGGTGTTCGCTTTCGTGTTCGCCCCCGCGGGCGCGATTCTGGGACATCTGGGGCTGGCGCAAATCCGGCGCAGCGGTGAGCTCGGCCGTGACCGTGCTCTGGCCGGGGTGGCACTGTCGTATTCATTCATCACGTTTGCCGTCCTCGCTCTGGTCGCATGGGCCACGCTGGCCGCCTTTCCTGCCAACCAGACCGCGGCACCCGCGAGCACCACAACCTCCACCACCACCGGGGCGCCACCGCCGCCCACAGTGATGCCGGACAACATCATCACGCTGCTGCCCAGTCTCGACGCCCTCAAAAAGATCACCGGCGACGAAAATCTGCAGGCCGGCCAAACCCTGGATCGTCCTGTCAAGTCCG
>DASZLQ010000318.1:0-6229 GCA_035552295.1 Mycobacterium sp.
ACATCCTCGAGCGCCAGGCTGATGCGGGCACCCGTGCCGGACTGGTCGCGGCGCCGGACGGCGGTGACGACGGCCAGTGCGGCGTACAGGCCGCAGCACACATCCCAGGCCGGCAGCACATGGTTGATCGGACCGGCATGATTGGCCGGTCCAGTCACGAGCGGGAATCCGAGACCGGCGTTCACGGTGTAGTCCACCCCGGTGGAACCGTCGCCACGCCCGAGGAGCTGAACGTGGATCACGTCGGAACGGCTGGCGGCCAGGCGATCAGGGCTCAGCCAGGACAGACCCGCGGCGTTGGTGACGACGATGCCGTCGCCCTCAATGACGAGCCGCTGGACCAGCTCTTGACCTTCGGTCGAGCGCAGATCGATGGTGGCCGAACGTTTTCCCTTGTTCAATCCGGTCCAGTAGATCGACGTTCCGTCCGCCGCCAGTGGCCATCGCTGGACGTCGGAGGCGCCGCCGATCGGATCGATGCGGATCACCTGCGCGCCAAGCTGACCCAGCGTCATGCCGCACAGTGGTGCGGCGACGAAACTCGACACTTCCACCACAGTCAGGCCGCTCAGCGGCAACTCGTTCACGTCGACCCGACCCGTTCGAAGACCGCGGCAAGCCCCTGGCCGCCGCCGATGCACATGGTCTCCAGCCCGTAGCGCGCGTCGCGGCGATTGAGTTCGCGCGCCAGACAGGCCAGCATCCTGCCGCCGGTCGCGCCGACCGGGTGGCCCAGAGAGATTCCCGACCCGTGCACGTTGGTTCGGTCGTGGTCGGCGGAGCCGAAATTCCATTCCCGCATCACCGCAAGCGCTTGTGCGGCAAAGGCTTCGTTGAGTTCGATGATGTCGATGTCAGACAATTGCAGGCCCGCCTTGGCGAGCGCGACCTCGGTCGCCGGCACTGGACCGATGCCCATGATGTTGGGCGCCACGCCGGCCAGCCCCCACGACACCATGCGGACGAACGGCCTCAGCCCGTGTTCGGCTGCCTTCTCGGGTGTGGTAACCACGCACATGGATGCCGCGTCGTTCTGTCCGCTGGCATTGCCGGCAGTGACCGTCGCCTCCGGATCTTCGGCCAGCAGAACGGGTTTGAGCTTGCTCAGCGATTCCGCTGACGTGTCGGCGCGCGGATGCTCATCGGTATCGATTAGTTCCTCGCCGTGCCGAGTACGCACGGCGACCGGAATGATCTCCTCGGCGAAAATGCCGTCTTTCTGCGCAGCCACCGCACGCTGGTGTGACCGCACCGCGAGCTCGTCTTGCTCCTGGCGCGAAATGCCGTACTGGCGGCGCAGATTCTCGGCGGTCTCTAGCATCCCGCCCGGAACCGGATAGTGCCGGCCGCCGGCCGTGGTGCGTCCCCGAGCCAGCCCGTCATGCACTCGGACACCACCGCGGGCACCACCCCACCGCATATCGGTGGAATAGAAAGCGACATTGCTCATGCTTTCGCATCCACCGGCCACGACGAGGTCGTGGTCGCCGGTGCCCACCTGCAGGCACGCTTGGATCACCGCCTGCAGGCCCGACCCGCACCGGCGGTCGACCTGCATGCCGGGAACCGTCACGGGCAGGCCGGAATCCAATGCCACCACACGTCCGATCGCCGGCGCATCGCTGCTCGGATAACAATGCCCGAGAATGACGTCTTGCACCGCCTCGGGCGCGAGTCCGGTTCGCTCGAGCAGCCCTTTCAGCGCGGCGACGCCCAAATCGACCGCGGTCTGCGACTTGAACATTCCGCCGTAGCGGCCGATCGGTGTCCGTACGGGCTCACAAATAACGGCTTCACGCATGGTGTTACCCATCTCAGAGATGCCGGCCGCCGGTGATTTCCATGACGGTTCCGGTCATGTACGACGACAGGTCGGAGGCCAGGAACAGCGCCACGCTGGCGACCTCGCTGGGCTCGCCGGCCCGGCCCATCGGCACCTCGGCGACCTTCGAATCCCAAATGCGTTCCGGCATGGCCTCTGTCATGGCAGAGCGGATCAAACCGGGAGCGATCGCATTGACGCGCACGCCCAAATAGGCAAGCTCTTTGGCGGCCGCCTTGGTCATCCCGACGATGCCGGCCTTGGCCGCCGAGTAGTTGGTCTGGCCGATCATGCCAACCTTCCCCGACACCGAGGACATGTTGATGATCGCGCCCCGCTTGTTTTCTCGCATGATCGCGGCCGCCAGCCGGGTGCCGTTCCAGGTTCCTTTGAGATGCACGTCGATGACCTGATCGAATTGCTCCTCCGTCATCTTGCGCATCGTCGCGTCGCGGGTGATCCCGGCGTTGTTGACCATGATGTCCAGGCCGCCGAAACGCTCGACCGCGGTCTGGATCAAGGTCTCGACATCGGCCGCTTGAGTCACATCGCATCTGACCGCCAGGGCAACCTCGTCCCCGCCCAGCCGCTTGGCGGCGGTTGCGGTCGCCTCGAGATTGACGTCTCCGAGCACGACCCGTGCGCCCTCAGCGACGAATCTCTCCGCAATAGCGAAACCCAGACCTTGTGCACCGCCCGTGACCACCGCAGCCTGACCGCTGAGCAACGACACTGAAGATCACTCATCCTTACCCTGTTTGCATCCCCCTGGGGGCACCGTCGTTCGAATATCGTATTTCATATAGGATCGCGCCCGGAGCCGGGGCCCAACCCAGCGGCGGTTGAGTTGCCTCACCCACGGGGTTGAGCGCCAACCGCCAAAGAGGAGCGTCTACTACATGACTACCGCTGACGTCCACGAACGTGCTGAGGTCTGCGACGAAGATTTCCACGCGATCCTTGACCAGACCCGTCAGTTCGTCCGCAACGCCGTAATCCCGCGCGAGCAGGAGATCCTGACAGACGATCGGGTACCTGACGATCTCCGCGAGCTGGCCAAGAAGATGGGCTTGTTCGGATACGCCATTCCTCAGCAGTGGGGCGGCCTTGGCCTCAATCTCGCGCAAGATGTCGAGCTGGCAATGGAATTGGGCTACACCTCGCTCGCGCTGCGGTCGATGTTCGGCACCAACAACGGCATCGCCGGACAGGTTCTCGTCGGCTTCGGCACCGACGAGCAGAAGAAGCGCTGGCTGGAGCCGATGGCGTCGGGAGAGGTCGTTGCCTCCTTCGCGCTGACCGAGCCCGGCGCCGGATCGAACCCGGCGGGCCTGCGAACCAAGGCCATTCGCGACGGCTCCGAAAAGGACGGGCACTGGGTGATCTCCGGGCAGAAGCGCTTCATCACCAACGCGCCCGTGGCCAATCTGTTTGTGGTTTTCGCGCGTAGCCGCCCCGCCGACGATCAAGGCCCGGGGATCGCAGTCTTTCTGGTTCCCGCTGATGCCGCGGGCGTCGAGGTCGGTGCCAAGGACGCCAAGATGGGCCAGGAAGGTGCGTGGACCGCCGATGTCAGCTTCGACGACGTCCGAGTGGGGACCGACGCGCTGATCGGCGGCAGCGAAGACATCGGCTATCGAGCGGCGATGACCTCTCTGGCGCGCGGCCGGGTGCACATCGCCGCGCTCGCGGTGGGCGCGGCCCAACGCGCACTCGACGAATCGGTGTCCTATGCCGCCACCGCGACGCAGGGCGGGACGCCGATCGGAAGCTTCCAATTGGTGCAGGCGATGATTGCCGACCAGCAGACCGGGGTGCTGGCCGGCCGCGCGCTGGTCCGCGATGCGGCCCGGCTGTGGGTTACCAACCAGGATCGCCGGGTCGCGCCGTCGGCGGCAAAGTTGTTCTGCACCGAAATGGCAGGCAAGGTAGCGGATCTCGCGGTGCAGGTCCACGGCGGCAGCGGCTACATGCATGGCGTGCCCGTCGAACGGATTTACCGCGACGTGCGACTGCTGCGACTCTATGAGGGCACCAGCGAGATTCAGCGTCTGATCATCGGGTCGAACCTTGTCAAGGCAGCACAGCGATGAGCGGCAGGCTCGCGGGCCGGCTTGAAGGAAGAGTGGCTTTCATTACCGGAGCGGCACGCGGGCAGGGGCGGGCGCATGCGATTCGGATGGCCGAGGAGGGTGCCGACATCATCGCCGTCGACATCGCCGGCAAGCTCCCGTCGTGCGTTCCCTACCCGCCGGCGACCGAGGAGGACCTTGCCGAAACGGTTCGCCTCGTTGAAGAAACGAACCGCCGGATTCTGACCGCGGTCGTTGACACCCGCGACTTCGACGGACTCCGCAAGGCCGTTGATGACGGGGTCGCCGCACTGGGACGCCTTGACGTCATCGTGGCCAACGCCGGTATCGCCGCTCCGCAGGCCTGGAACGAGATCACGCCCGAATCCTTTCGCGATGTGATGGATGTCAACGTGCAGGGCAGCTGGAACACCGTGATGGCCGGCGCCGACAAGATCATCGAAGGTGGCCGCGGCGGCTCGATCATTCTGATCAGCTCGGCGGCCGGGGCGAAAATGCAGCCGTTCATGGTGCACTACACCGCCGGCAAGCACGCCGTCACCGGGCTGGCCCGCGCCTTCGCCGCCGAATTGGGCAAACATTCGATCCGGGTCAACAGTGTTCACCCGGGACCCGTGAACACCCCCATGGGATCCATCGAGATGGTCGAGGCGGTGGGCAAAGCCATGAAGACCAATCCGCAGTTGGCCCACACGCTGACGCCTTTTCTACCCGATTGGGTTGCCGAGCCGGAAGAGATCGCCGACGCCGTGTGCTGGCTGGCCAGCGACGACTCGCGGAAAGTCACCGCGGCCGAGATCCGGGTAGACCAGGGTTCAACGCAGTACTGATTTTCTGGCCGCGATCGGCTGCTCAGCGCAGCAGTCCCAGCGTCCCCAGCTCACGGATCGCTTGACAGCCGCGGCTAAGCATGGCCAGGACCATGTCGTCGCCGCGCTCGGTGGCGGCGGCGAAGGCGAACCCCAGCGCCGAGATCAGCGGCGCGTGCAGCACCCCGAGCCGGTAATCACGCCAGCATGTTTCGCGCTCGTAGCCGGTGACCCCGCAACGTGACAACGCTTGGTGATAGTCGGCAACGAGGTCTTCTTCGATGCGTGCGCGCAGTTGCGAATTCAGGCTGGTCGCGGTGAAGTAGGCGAGGTCCCTGGCCGGCAGACCCACGCCGAGCGTCTGCCAATCGACCACGCTGACCCGCGTTCGTTCCGGATCGAACAGCACGTTGTCCAGGCGATAGTCCCCGTGCAACAAGGCGAACCGGTCATACTCGGCCAGCAGCCACGGTTCCACCAAACCCATTGCTGTACGGAATGTTTCGCGGTCGTCCGCACTCATTCGATCGCCCAGCTTCTCTAGCGTGATGTCAGCGCTCATCCGCGCCACCTCGCCCATGCCGCTGGCGCCGGCTTCGTCCGGCCGCCCAAACGCGATGCCCGGAAAATCCAGCCAGACCGGATCGCACCAGCTGGGCGCGTGCAGGCCGGCCAGAGCCCTAGCCGCGAGGCGCGCTTCCTGTTCGCCGCAGCCGGCGAGCTGATCGCCCTGAACCGCTGGCGCTTGATCGGCGAGCAGCAAGGCAAAATCCATTGCATCGTCGGTGATCTCGCAGTAGAAGCATTGCGGCGTCGGCACCTGAACCCGGTCAGCCACGGATGAGTAGAACGCGCACTCGCTGCGATAACCGATGATGACCCGGTCACGCACGGTGTCGTCCTGCGCCGGCAGCTTGATCACATAGGTCTGCGGCAGGTCACCCGGATCCGTCGCATATCTGGCCGTCACCCGGTAGGTCGCGCCGGTCTGGCCGGTGCCGATGGCAACCACGTCGACGTCGGACACCTCGACCGATGGGTGGCGTTCGCCCAGCACGGCCGACAGCCAGTCGGGAGTCACATCGGCGGGGTATCGCGGAATCGATACCACAGCGCTCATAGGCAGGCCTCCAGCGTCAGACGGTCGGTCGACCGATCAACTGTAAGGCATACCGCAAGACCCGCGGCTAATCACGGCGTCCGGGTCAGCGAGGATCTGCCACTCCACGGCTCCGTGCTGCTGCCGCTAGAATTCGTCGAAGCGTCGATCCGCAGCGATTTGCTGCAACCCTTTCCCCCTGTCTGTCATCGGGGACCGGGGCAGCAGCGACGGTGGCGTCCGGCTCGTCGCCGCGGCGGATGCCCATCGCTCGCCCGGCGCTCCAGTAGGCCTGGGCGTGTATCGCCGACTTGGGAAACCCGAACTCGTCACGCAACCGCCTTCGGACATGCTTGAGGGTCGCGGCCTCGGGTGTCGCCCACACATACCAGTCCGACCAGTCCCG
>DASZLQ010000319.1:0-13171 GCA_035552295.1 Mycobacterium sp.
CCGCCAATCATCACGAGCATGGTCGCCGCCGACATTCCCCGTCGGACATGATCCACGGCGTGCGTTCCGAAACCGACCGCCAAAGCCACGGCGCTCCATCGCAAGAACTCTTGCGGTCCAACCGCTCCCGGACGCATCACAACTCTCCCTTCGATGCTTGCTGATTGCCTGCCGTGAGATGAATATCGCTCAGCGGCGTGATTGCAGCGCCGACTGAATTTCGTTGGCTACCCGTTGCGGCTCGTCGAGCGGGAAAAAGGTGCGCCCGCCCGGGATTTCGACTAGCCGAGCGTCGGGGAACGTCTCGCACAAACGGCAGCCGAGGTCGACCGGGAAGAAGCGGTCCGCGTCGCCCCACAACAGCACGACGGGCTTGGTGAATCGCCGCAACCGAGTCGACACCTCGAGCAGCTCGGCCGGGTCAACGGCGCGCAGGAACTTGGCGGTGTCACGTCGTACTCCGCGGTCGGCAAGGGCCGGAGCGATCCAGCGCCGAGTCAGCCTGGGGTCCAGGGGTTTCGACACGTTCTGGCCCTGCACGCGTTGCCGGATCCAGGTGGGCCGCAGCAACGACATCAGTCCACGATCAGGCCCGCCAGGACGCCGGCGCGGTCATGAACCGGCTCATCGATGCCCTTGCCGCCCAATGACTTTGGCGCGCGACGTCTGAGCAATCGCCGTGGCGCACGCCACCGCCGGTCATGGCGCTATAGGCCGGTTCGTCCATTCGCGGCCGGCCCGGCGCGACGAGCGGAACCATCCGCCCGCTGCCCCGGTGCCGCCATCGGTGGGGATGGTGTGGCCGGTGACGAACGCCGACAGGTCGGAGGCCAGGAAGAGGATGACTCGGGCCTGGTCCACGGGCAGGCCCATCCGGCCGACCGGAACCCATTGCGGCCACTGCATCTGCTCGTCGGTGGATAGCCACTGCGAGTAGGGCACCTGTAGCGACTCGGTGACGTCGGGGCCGATGCCGTTGACCCGCACACCGTCGCGGCCCACCTGGACAGCGAGGCTGCGGGTGAAGTGGATGACGGCCGCCTTGAAGGCGGCATAGACCGGATCCTCCGGATAACCGCGCAAACCTTCGACGGACGAAACGTTGACGATCGCGCCCGCGCGCTGGTTGATCATGGCGGGCAGGAATGCGTGGGTGACGAGGAAGACGTGGTGCAGGTTGATCTGGTAGAGCTCATCCCATAGTCGCGGGTCGGTGTCAACGAAGTTGCCAGGGTGACGGAGCCAGTGGCCGACGTTGTTCACCAGGACGTTTACCCGGCCGTAGCGATCCAGCACCGTTCGCGCCAAGCTGGCAACCTGATTGGCGTCGCGGACGTCGGTGATGACCGCCAGAGCCGACCCTCCAAAAGTTGTGATCTCGTCGGTAGTCCGTTGGGCGAGCTCGGCGTCGTTATCGACGATGACCACGTGAGCGCCGTGCTGGGCGAACAGCTGCGCGGTTGCCGCACCGATACCGCCACCGCCGCCGGTAACCACCGCGACCCGTTCGGCCAGCAGCTGACCGTGAATTGCCTCCATGCCCATATATTGGGCCACGTTGGGATTCCGTGGGAGTAGTAGGACTCACACAATTTGCCCGAACATTCGTTGGGATTGGCAATCACCAACCCTGGCACAGAGTTAGCGCCTGGATACCCAACTTTCCCGCGCGTAAACAGTGAGAAAGCTGACTTTGCCTGCGGTTTTATGGCCTCCCGCAAGGGTATTCGGTTTGCAAATTAGGAGTTGTCGTAAATGGTCACCTCAATGGGTCTGGAGGATCCCCATCGTTGGTTGCCCCGCACGGCGAGTAAGCGGCGTATTCACCATCGTCACAGTGCGCAATCAGTTGCGGTGTCGTTGGCCAGCCGGTTGATCGTGAAAAATGCGGTGCGCGCCTGGGCGATCCAGCCGCATCTGCACTGGCCATTGGAGTACGTCGACAGTATGGCTGGTTTGCTGCCGCGTTTTCGCTCGTCGGCGAAGATCGAACCGATACAGCTCGAACACTGCACCGCCGAATGGATTCGCGCGCGAGGGGCATCTTCGGCGCGCGCGATCCTTTACCTCCACGGTGGCGCGTTCCTCACGTGCGGTCTGAACACCCATCGCTCGGTTGTGTGCCGCTTGTCGAAGGCAGCCGACGCCGGTGTGCTCACCGTCGGATACCGAAAGCTGCCGTCGCATCAAATAACCGACGCGATCGAAGACGGCATAAGTGGATTGCGCTGGTTGCAGCGGCGCGGCTACGACGATGACCGAATCGTCGTGGCCGGCGACTCTGCTGGCGGGTATCTCGCGTTCATGACCACGCTGGCTGCCATCCGGGCTCACCTCGCCGAGCCGGCCGGAATTGCTACGGTTTCGCCATTCACAGACCCCGATCCCACCCGCAAACTCAAGCATCGAAACTCGCGCAAGTGCTCAATGTTCACTCGCGGGGCATTGTCGATGTTCGCTCGATATCTCGGCGAGGTGCAGCTCCCGACGGGCCGGGGGAGCTCCCGAGCCCGCGTCGTGTCACCGGTGGACGCCGATCTGTCCTCATTGCCTCCCGTGACGATCCACGTAAGTTCGGACGAGTTGTTGCTCCCGGACGCTGAACTCATGGCGAAACGCCTGGAAGCCACCGGAATCCGCTGTGATCTACATCTTTGGGACGGACAAATTCACGACTTCCCGTTGGCGGCCGACATCTTGCCCGAAGGCAGGCGGGCCATCCGATACATCGGGGACTTCGTCAAGGATGTCACCACCGGATCCGGCAAGGCCTGACACGCACCGGTCACCGCTACCGCCGGATAGTGCCCGCGCGACAAACGCCACGAAAGCGTTTGCACCACATATCTATTCGGAAACCGTCTCTGCTATTGCCGTTATTTCTATTCCTCGGGTTGCTCGAGTTCCGGGTCAATCAGGACCGTCTCGCGCTGCTCCTGCCAGTCGGGGGCAGCTGCCTCCAGGGGCAGGTCACTCTCGTCCTGGACGGATGTGGCGCTTTCCTCGTCGGCCGGCGGTTCAGACGTCGGCCGCTGTTGCTCAACGGCATCCGCGACGGGCACATCGTCGGGGAACTCACTGTTGGTGTCGTGCATGGATGGCGGATTACCCGCGGCTTTGCCATTGAAAACCAGCCGAAACGGTAGAACTTCGTGAACCTCCGGCGGTAAACCGTGACGACGACTTGCCCGGCAACGGCGCTCATGCCGATGCAGCGCTCATGCCGATACAGTTGGCGTGATGAGTCGACCAGCCCCGCCTGTGCTGACCGTGCGGTATGACGGCGCCGAGCGCACATTCGCGGCAGGCAACGATGTCGTGATTGGGCGTGACTTGCGCGCGGACGTCCGCGTCGCTCACCCCCTGACCTCGCGGACGCACCTGCTGGTGCGATTCGACCAGGGCCGATGGATCGCCGTCGACAACGGCAGCCTCAACGGGCTCTACGTCAACAATCGGCGGGTGCCGGGCGTCGACATCCTGGACGGCCTACGGGTCAACATCGGAAACCCGGACGGTCCGGCCCTGACCTTCGAGGTCGGTCGCCACCAGGGCTCGGCCGGGCGCCCACCTTTGACGACGTCAATTCCAATTCTCAGCCCGCCTAGCGGACCGAGTGGCGCGCAACCGCCCCAGGCCCCGCCGGGGACCGGCACCTCCTCCTGGCGGGACCAGCCGCAACAGTCTCCATCGGGCTCATTGCGGTCGCAGCCATCGCATCCGCCCACTGGACCGCCACCGGTACACCCGTCAGGCCCGCTGCCGAGCTACCCCTCCGGCCCACAGCCGCGTTACCCAACTGGCGCACAATCGGCGCCCCCGCCCAGCGGACCGCAGTCGGCGCCGCAGATTTACCGGGCGCCACCGATGAAAGTGCCCCCGGCCCCCGCGGCCGGACCCGAGACCATGCGCGTCGGCGCTGACGCGGCGAACCTCGCGACCTCGATGATGAAAATCCTGCGGCCGGGTAAAGCAGCGGAGTCGATGCCGGGCGCGATCAAGATCGGCCGAGCCAACGACAATGACATCGTCATTCCCGAGGTGCTGGCGTCACGCCACCACGCCACCCTTATTCCGACGCCGCAAGGCACCGAAATTCATGACAACCGCAGCATCAACGGCACCTTCGTCAACGGATCCCGGGTCGACGTGGCGGTGCTGCACGACGGTGACGTCGTCACGATCGGCAATATCGACCTCGTCTTCGCGGGCGGCATGCTGGCCCGCCGCGATGAGACCGCGACCGCAACGCGCACCGGCGGCCTCGACGTGCGCGGAGTGACCTGGACGATCGAGAACAACAAGACGCTGTTGGACGACATCTCGCTGGGCGCGCAACCCGGAACGCTGACGGCCGTCATCGGTCCGTCGGGTGCCGGAAAGTCGACGTTCGCCAGGTTGGTCGCCGGGTACACGAACCCGACCACCGGCACGGTGGCCTTCGAGGGCCACAACGTTCACGCCGAGTACGCCTCGCTGCGCAGCAGGATCGGCATGGTGCCGCAGGACGACGTGGTGCACGGCCAACTCACCGTGAAGCACGCGCTGGGGTATGCCGCCGAACTGCGGCTGCCGCCGGACACCACCAAGGACGACCGCGCCCAGGTGGTGGCCCGGGTGCTCGAGGAACTCGAGATGACCAAACATCTCGAGACCCGAGTCGACAAACTGTCCGGCGGTCAGCGCAAGCGCGCGTCGGTGGCGCTGGAGTTGTTGACCGGGCCGTCGCTGCTGATCCTCGACGAGCCGACATCCGGTCTGGACCCGGCGCTGGACCGGCAGGTCATGACCATGCTGCGGCAGCTGGCCGACGCCGGTCGGGTGATCCTGGTGGTCACCCACTCGCTGACCTACCTCGACGTCTGCGATCAGGTCTTGTTGCTCGCCCCTGGGGGCAAGACCGCGTTCTGCGGGCCGCCCAGCCAAATCGGCCCGTCCATGGGAACCACCAATTGGGCTGACATCTTCAGCGCCGTCGCCGGCGACCCCGACGCGGCCAAAGCGCAGTACTTGGCGCAGACGGGTCCGCCCCCGCCGCCACCACCGGCGGAGAAACCCGCCGAGTTGGGCGATCCGCCGCAAACCAGCCTCATCCGGCAGTTCTCCACGATCGCCAGGCGACAAATACGGTTGATCGTCTCCGACCGCGGCTACTTCGCCTTCCTTGCGCTGTTGCCGTTCATCATGGGTTCGCTGTCAATGTCGGTGCCCGGCAATGTCGGCTTCGGAGTCCCCAACCCCATGGGTGACGCACCGACCGAGCCCGGGCAGATCCTGGTGCTGCTCAATGTCGGTGCGGTCTTCATGGGGACGGCGCTAACCATTCGAGATCTCATCGGTGAGCGCGCCATCTTCCTGCGTGAGCAGGCGGTCGGCCTGTCCACCTCTGCGTATCTGTTGGCGAAGGTCTGCGTCTACACCGTGTTCGCGATCGTTCAGTCGGCGATCGTCACCACCATCGCGCTGCTCGGCAAGGGCGGCCCGACCCAGGGCGCCGCGGCGTTGGGCAAGCCCGGGCTGGAACTGTTCGTCGACGTTGCGGCAACCACCGTCGCCTCGGCGATGCTGGGGTTGGCGCTCTCGGCCATCGCCAAGTCCAATGATCAGATCATGCCGCTGCTGGTCGTGGCGGTCATGTCGCAGCTGGTGTTCTCCGGCGGCATGATTCCCGTCACCGCGCGCCTCGGGCTCGACCAGATGTCTTGGGCCACACCGGCGCGATGGGGTTTCGCGGCGTCAGCCTCCACCATCAACTTGATCCATTTGGAGCCCGGCCCCCAGGTACCGAAGGATGCACACTGGCATCACGATGCGGGCACCTGGTGGTTCGACATGGCCATGCTGGTGGGCATCAGCATTTTCTATCTGTGCTTCGTGCGCTGGAAGATTCGTCTCAAGGGAGGCTGATGACTCGCGACCGCGCCACCGAGCGCGCCGACTAGGCCCCCTTGCGGACCACCTGGTCGGCGGCGGCGTGCATCCGGTCTGACAGTTGAAGCAGATCATGCTCGCCCACCCCGTGGGGCATGGTGTATGCCAGCTGCCGTATTTCAACGGCGCAGTTGCGTAACTCCTGGCGGAGGTGCGTCTCCATGGTGGGCATGACTTCTCCAGGTGAGCCGGGACTGAGCAAAACGCTGATTTCCAGATCAGCCGGTGTCCAAATTCTCGCAGTCTTGTCGCATATCCGCGATGGCACCGATGCCTTTTAACGGGAGTTTGACAGCGTTTTTACAGTTGGGGCACCCAGCTCACACCCGGTAATCCAACTGGACGTGTAGCAGCGTGGCCTGGCGGACGACGCGGTCTGGGGGAGCAGTGGTGCCGCCGTCTGTCGTCACGTACGCGACACGGCCGTGGTCGGTCCCGCGGCCCCATGCGGCGCTGGACGGTCCACCCGCTCGGATCGATGAGGAGCGATTCGTCCGACGAGGGTTTCGTCGAATGGGTCGCCGGCGATGTGGCGGACTTCGCTGCCGTGCCGGGGTGCGGTGCCCGACGAGCAGGTCGGTGACCAGGTGATGGCTGCCCTCGTGATTCGTAACGGGATGCGTTTGCAGCCAACTGATCTCGCGGAGTTCCTTGCCGTACAACCAGATCTGTCACCGAAGGCATGGCCGCGCTATGTACGCATCAACGACGATCTCCCGGCGACGGCGACCAACAAGATCCTCAAACGTGAACTGATCGCCGCCGGCGCCAGCGCCCAGGGCGGCGTGCTGTGGGCGCGCCCGGCACGCGGCAAGTCCTACAGCCCGGCTGTCGAGAACGCCGATGACCGCGGCACATCCGCGGCAACTCGGTGACTTAGGAGACGGCTGGGTCGGGTTCGCGAGGACTAGGCGCTTCGCCGAATCGGGCCAGCACCAAGGTGCCGGCGACGGCGACAACGAATCCCGCGATTACCACCCAGCCGAGGCCTTCGCGGGCGCGGTCACCCAGCCATACCACTCCGACGAGCGCAGGCGCGATCGTTTCACCCACAACCATGGCGGCCACGGTCGTGGTCACGGACCCGCGCCGCAATGCCGATGTGAGCAAGAGAAATCCTGCAACCCCACCCGCGGCCGCCGCGTATAACGCCGGGTTGGTGTAGAAGGCGCCTTTTTTGGGATCCATCACGTCAATCAGGCGCACGCCGACCTCGACCACACCGAAGCCGCTCCCTGCGCCAAGGCCCAGGACCAGGGCGCGCTCGCGGTCACGCAATCGTCCTGCGGCGGCTCCGGCGATAAACAGTGCGGCGACCACGCCCAGCAGCGCCCACCCGAGCCCGGCTGGGGCACGCCGAAAGTGCCCAGGTCCAGCAGCGCAAGCGAGCACGGCGAGGCTGACGCAGACCACCCCTACGGCCGTCCATTCGGCTGCTGACAGCCGCGCCGACAGGACCCACGCGGACACAATGCCGGTCACTGCGATGGATGCGGCCAGCGCCGCCGCGACGACATAGATCGGCACCATGCGCAGTGCCGCCACTTGCAACAGAAAGCCGAGGCTGTCGAGACCTACGCCGGCGAGATAGCGCCATTGCTGGATCGCGCGCAACAGCAGCATCGCGTCAACACCCGAGCTGCTACCGGCTTCTACCGATCGCGCCGCCACGGCCTGCAACACCGTTGCGGTGCCGTAACACACCGAGCATCCCAACGCGAGCAGAAAACCGATGAGCACGCACCGACAATAGCCGCGGCGCCCCGCACCGTGTGCGCAGTGACTGGTGGTCACCTGGGGGTCTGGTCGTTCGATGTTTGCACTGGTCAAGGGGTGGGCAACTCAGAGGTAACGCAGCCCGACCAGCAACTGAACCCATACTGGTTCAGTAAACGCATGTGCGTTCAATTCTTTGATATTCAGACGTTCAATAGCAGTGTACGCCAAGTAATTTCACACTCTTGTTGAATTGAGTGTACAGCTGTGTACCCTCGAAACTATGGCGGAACGCGGAGCCCAACCCGACGTCCCCCGCGGGCGCCGGTTGTTCCTGCGAGCGGTGCGGCGGTTATTCAGTCCGTTGCAGCCGGACGATTACCTCGAGATGATCAACCCGCTCTGGACGACCAAGGAGTTGCGCGGAAAGGTCGAGCGCGTCGAGCCGCAGGGCTCGGAAGCCACGAGCGTGCTCATCCGTCCAGGCTACGAATGGCCTGGTCACAAGCCCGGTCAATATGTGCGGCTGGGCGTGATTATTGACGGCGTCTACCACTGGCGTGCGTATTCGCTGACTTCTGATCCGTCGCCTGAAGACGGCCTGATCAGCGTGACGCCCAAGAAGGTGGACAGCGGCGTGGTTTCGCCGTACTTGGTGCAAAAGATTCAGCCCGGGGACTTGGTGCGGCTCGGCGAGGTGGAGGGAGTGTTCACGCTGCCTGAACCGTTGCCGTCCAAGCTGCTGTTCATCAGCGCAGGAAGCGGCATCACGCCGATCATGAGCATGCTGCGCAGCCTCGATCATGGCGGTGAGCTGGGCGACGTGGTGGTCATTCACTCCGCTCGCACCCGTGACCAGGTCATGTTTCTGTCCGCCTTGGAAGATCTTGATCGCCGCCATAACCACATGCGGCTTGATGTGCGCCTCACATCCGAACGCGGCCGGCTGAAGCCAAGCGACCTCGACGACGTGTGCCCGGACTGGCGTGAACGCGAGTCGTTCTGTTCGGGTCCCGGGGAAATGCTCGATGCGCTGATCGAGCACTGGGAAGGGAACGCCGATCCTGATCGTCTCCACCTCGAGCGGTTCCAGCCCAAGATCGGCGGTGACGCCGGTGCCGGCGAGGGCGGGGAAGTGTGCTTCCTCGATAGCGAGAAGACCGTTGAATGTGACGGGGGCACATCGATTTTGGAGGCCGGTGAGAAGGTCGGCCTGAACCTCGCCTATGGCTGTCGCATTGGAATCTGTCACACCTGCGTGGGCACGCTCAAGTCGGGCAAGATGCGTGATCTGCGCTCCGGTGACGTCATCGAGCCCACCGGACAGGATGTGCGGATCTGTATCAACACCGCCGAAGGCGACGTTGAACTCGAACTCTGATCGAAAGGAGCGGCAGTGACCGCTACTGTGGAAAACCCGCTGGCCCACCTAGGCGAACAAGAGCGCGAGAAACTCGCGAAAGAACTTGACGCGATTCACGACGAGGTCTTTGCGGATCTCGGCGAGCGCGACCGACGCTACATCAAAACGGTGATCTCGACAGAGCGGCAGATCTTGGTGGTCGGTCGGGTGCTGCTGCTGGGCTCGCGATCTAAAACCGCGTGGATCCTTGGCACCGCGTGCCTGGCTATGGCCAAGATCCTGGAGAACATGGAGATCGGCCACAATGTGATGCACGGTCAATGGGATTGGATGAACGATCCCGATATCCACTCCTCGGTGTGGGATTGGGACACCGCATCCACCGCGGAGGCGTGGAAGCACTCCCACAACTACATCCACCACACCTTCACGAATATTCGGGGCAAGGATAAGGATCTCGGCTACGAGATCATGCGGATCGATCCCAATCAGAAATGGCGCCCGGTCTATCTGGGGCAACCGCTCTATAACTTGCTGCTCACAGCGTTGTTCGAGTGGGGCGTGGCGGTGCACGACCTGGATATAGAGGCCATCCGGGCCGGAGAGAAGCCGTGGTCGGAGGTGCGAAAGGACCTGAAAGGTATCGCCGGTAAGGCACGCTCCCAGGTCATCAAGGACTACCTAGGCTGGCCACTGATCAGTGCCGGCGCATTTGCCCTCGCACAGCTGGCCTCGCGCGGCCGGCTCGACCAGCCGGCGGAATCCCGGGTAAGCCGGCGACTCCGGAGGATATCCAGCAAGGGGCGGCTCGGCGCTACTGCGACCTTTCTCGACCGCGTGTTGCCCGGCGTGGAAAGCACCTACTTGCGCACCCTGGCCGCCGATGCTTTAGCCAACGTCATCCGCAACGTGTGGGCGCACGCCATCATCTTCTGCGGCCATTTTCCCGACCAGACCTACACATTCAGCCAGGAAGAGGTTGAGAACGAGACGCGCGGGGATTGGTATCTGCGCCAATTGGTCGGCGCGGCCAACATCGAGGGCAGCCCGCTTTTCCACGTCATCAGCGGCAATCTGGGTTATCAAGTCGAGCACCACCTGTATCCGGACATGCCGAGCAGTCGATACTCGGAGATCGCACCGAAGATCAAGGACATCTGCGAGCGCTACGAGCTGCCGTACAATTCCGGGCGGTTTTCCAAGCAGTGGTTCATGGTGCACCGCAGCATCTTCCGATTGGCATTTCCTGGTGGGAAGCCTCGCCCGAAGCCCGGGCCGTACCACAGCGAGGACGGGCGCCCGGGTCCTCAGGGTAACGGCGAAGCGAGGCGATTCCGTGAGCGTGTCCCGGCCGAGCACCCGGCCGCAGGCCCGGAGCACGAGTCCAGTGGTGTCGAGGTACAGCCGCCTCCCCGTGGTAAGGACTAACGCGCACAAACCGGCGGTCGTTGCCTGCTCCGCCAGGCCATACTCGTGACATGACCGGCGTCAAGGGCAAAGTCGTGGCGATCACCGGCGCAAGCAGCGGGATCGGCGAGGCGACTGCGCGGCTGCTTGCCGAGCGCGGTGCGAGCGTGGTCCTGGGTGCGCGCCGCACCGAGCGCCTCGACGACATCGCGAGCCAGATACGGGACCGCGGGGGAGCAGCGGTGACGTGTCGGGCCGACGTCGCCCGACGTGAGGACCTGGAGCGGCTTGTCGGTACGGCCGTCGATGAGTTTGGTCAGCTCGACGTCTTGGTGAGCAACGCCGGCATCGGCAAGGTCGGCCCGATATCAGACCTGGACGTCGACGGATGGTCAGCGATGATCGACGTCAACCTGCGCGGGGTGCTGCACGGCATCGCAGCGGCGCTACCGATGTTCCGACGGCAGGGCCGAGGCCACTTCGTCACGACGGTGTCGACGGCCGGGCTGAAGATCGTGCCCACCATGGCCGTGTACGCGGCCACCAAGAACGCCGTCCGCACCCTGATGGAAGGCCTGCGCCAAGAGTCGACCGACGGGGTAGTGCGAACCACGTCGATATCGCCGGGATTCGTGGATACCCAACTCGACAGCTCCATTGACGACGTGGCGGTGCGTGAGCAGATCCGACGCACGATGAACGACTTCGGTCTTCCGCCATCGGCGGTGGCACGAGCCATCGCATTCGCCATCGAACAGCCCGACGACACGGAAATTGGCGACATCACCATCCGCCCGACAGTGCAGGGATAGCCGCCGTCGGGATTACCTCTCCGAGATAATCTGCAGGCGCCGCGCGCTGTACTCCGTGTCGGAAATCGCGCCATTGTCGTGCAGGGCCTGGAGCTCCTTCAGGCGCTGGGAAACGGGGACAGCGGGCTGCGAAAGTGCAAGCGGCGGGCGCGGTGGCATTGCGCTGGCGTGCTCCAAGTGGTCGGCCCTGGTGCCCCAGCCGGCGCCGTGGTTGAGGAGCCGCAGCGCAAACAGCACGCCGGCCGCGGTGATCGGCAGCCCGAGGTAAAGCATCCACCCCAGTGGCATGCCCGCCCGGCTCAGTGCGAAATAACGCGACAGCAGCAGCAGGGCGATCAGAGCCCCGGACAACATGACTACGACCTTGGTTTTCATTCCAGGGTTCCTCCTTGCACGTCGCTGCCTTCGTGCAGCGGTCTTGAAGCAAAGTGGAAAACGGCTACGTCGCTACCGATCCCAACAACCGTCGGGCCCGCTCGGTCGGCTCGGACGGACGCGCCGTAGAGAGGGCCGCCATCGCAGCATCGGGGTGTCGCTTCTGCGCATCCCGTGTCCAGAACCTACAGTTGGAAGCTGTGTTGAACTTCAAAGGTAGGACAGTGACCGCGATATGCGGTGGCGCGGCCGCGCTTGCTTTGGCGGTTGCGGGTGTTGGCGATCTTGATAACCCGCTGACCAGCGCAATGAGTGCTTCATCCGGCGCGGCGCCGGCACCCCCATCGCCCGGGGGTAGCACCCGTGGTGGAGGCGGCGCCTTGCCGGTGCAACCTGTCGGCGGAGGCGGCGGCTGCATCATCGGCCTGAACTGCGGGTGTATTCCCCACCGCACCTGTCCCACCGCACACGCGCACCCGGGCACCGTGCACGACCCGCAACACGCCGCTCCTGGCGCTCAAAATCCGTAGCCGCGTCGGCACCAGGACTTGGCCGCCTGAACGACGCGCGGTTTTCCTATGATTTGGGAATGAGCGCCGGTGGGCTGGATACCGTGGGCTCGCCGGCATTCACCGACGAGGACCCGGCCCGGTTTCGCGCGGCCGGCTGGTGGTCCGACTCGACGCTGTCGGATGCGGTACGCCGCAACGCCGTACAGTCGCCGGACCGTCCCGCCTATGTCGACCATCCCGGCCTCTCGTTGACATGGCGTGAATTCGATCATGCAGCAACCAATCTGGCGGAACAACTAGCTGGCGTCGGTATAGCGCGGGGCGATCGAGTTGCGGTGTGGCACGGCGACTCCGCCGCGATCCACGCGCTGTTCGTGGCAATCGAACGCTGCGGCGCTGTCGTGGTCGGCATCGGCGCGCGGGCCGGTACCCGTGAGGTCGTTGCGCTGCTGCGCGGTGCGCAGCCAAAGGTCCTGATCAGTGACTACCAGCGCCGGGATGTCGCGAACCAGGCCGTGACCGGCGTGGAGGCGCAATCCCCGGTCTCGGTGCTGCTCCTGGGTCACCCCGCGGGTGCGCTGCGCCTGAACGTCGACGTGGAGCCCAAGGCGCTGGGAGCCGAATCCGGACTCGGTCCCGACGATGTCTTTCTCATCAATTCCACGTCCGGGACCACCGGCCTGCCCAAGTGCGTCGTGCACACCCAGAATCGTTGGTACTACTTTCACCAAAAGGCAGTGGCCAACGGGCTACTTACGTCAGACGACATCTTCCTGCCGGTCATACCCACGCCCTTCGGCTTCGGAATATGGACCAGCCATACCACCCCGATCTACCTCGGCGCGACCGCGGTGATCCTGGACCGCTTCACTACCAGGGCAGCATGCGAGGAGATAGCTCAGCGCCACGTCACTGTATTATGCTGTGTCAGTACACAATTGACGATGCTGATGGCTGACGCCGCGTGTCGGGATTACGACCTCAGCACATTGCGGGTCGTTTTCGCCGGGGGTGAGGCATTACCGTATCGGCCTGCCGCCGAGTTCGAGCAACTC
>DASZLQ010000320.1:0-5492 GCA_035552295.1 Mycobacterium sp.
CAAAGCGTGGGAGCCACCGCACTGGGTGTCGCCGCGGCCCGCGCCGCGGAGACCGAGAGCGAGAATCCGCTCATCAACGACCCGTTTGCGCGGGTATTCGTCGACGCCGCGGGCGAGGGAATGTGGAGCATCTACGCGGACCCCAAGCTGCTGGCCAAGGCGGTCGAACTCGAACCGGATATGCAGGCGCGGCTACGGCTGATGATCGACTTCATGGCCACGCGGACAGCATTTTTCGACGAGTTCTTTCTCAACGCGGCCAACTGCGGCGTTCGGCAGGTGGTGATCCTGGCGGCCGGCCTCGATGCACGCAGCTGGCGGCTACCGTGGCCTGACGGCACCGTCGTCTATGAGCTCGACCAGCCCAAGGTGCTGGAATTCAAATCCAACACGCTGCGCGTGCACGGCGCGCAGCCGACGGCACAGCTGGTGAACGTGCCGATCGATCTGCGCCAGGATTGGCCGAAGGCGCTGCAGGAGGCGGGATTTGATACCTCGCTGCCGTGCGCGTGGTCGGCCGAGGGGCTTGCGCGTTACCTGCCGGCGCAGGCCCAGGACCTGTTGTTCGAGCGCATACATTCGCTCAGCGCGACGGGCAGTTGGGTGGCCTCTAATGTGCCCAGTCAGGGTTTCACCGACGCCGACCGGGTGCGGCGCCAGCGTGAGGACATGCAGCGCATGCGGGCCGCGGCCGCCAAGCTGATCAACGCCGAGATCACCGACTCCGACGACCTCTGGTACCCCGAGGAGCGCACACCGGTCGACGGCTGGCTGCGTGAGCACGGCTGGGATGTCTCGGTGGCAAGCTTTGAGGAACTGATGGCCCGTTACTCCCGCGACGTCCCGGATGGCGCCGAGGACGCAATGCCGCCGACCCTCTACGTCTCCGCGCAGCGTCGAGCTGGCTGATCGCGTCGGTCAATTTCCGTTTACCGCAACGGCTGTCGCCGATGCGACGGGGTAATCTCGCCGCTATGGCCGATCGGCGGGCCCGGCTGAGCGACGTGCATCAGATCGCCGCGTCCATGCCCCACGTCAAGCGCTTGGAGGGGCCGAAGGGCAACTCCATTTACCAAGTGGGCGGAAAGTCGTTCGTGTTCTTCCGGACTCCCCAGCCGGACGCGACGGACCCGGACACCGGCGAACGCTACGCCGACGTGATCATGTTCTGGGTGGAGTCGGAGAGCGACAAGCTGGCGCTGATCCAGGATCCCGCGTCGCCGTTTTTCACCACCGACCACTTCGACGGCCACCCGTCGGTGCTGGTGCGGGCCCGCCAACTGCCGGAAATCACAAAGGCGGAATTGACCGAGCTGATTCAGGACGCGTGGCTGTCCCGGGCGTCGAAGAAGCGAGCCGTTGCCTGGCTCGCCGATCATCCCTAGCGCGCGAGCTCCATTGGGAGAGGCGCCAAATGACGCCGTGTTGAGGTTTAGACATGAATCCAACGGGTAACGCTAGGCGCACGAGAAAACTTTCTCGAACACAACGGAGGTCACGATGCGTGGTCGCGGAATTATCGGCGTGATTGTCCTGGTGTGGTTGCTCATCGGAGTATTCGCGGCGTGGCAGCGCGACTACTTCAAGGGCGGCGACACAAGTTGTGCCACAGCGGGAAACATCGCATTAACAGTGGTTGCCGGACCGCTGAATTACGCGGGAGTCAATCCGAAAGTCAAGGATTGCCACGTACCGCAGCCCAGCTCAATGGGAGCACTGACCTAGAAACCCCTCACCCAAAGGAAGTCGTCATGATCGTTTTAGGTGTAGTTCTGCTTATTCTTGGATATTTGTTCGGCATTCCGTTGTTGTGGTCCATCGGAATCGTCTTACTCGTAATTGGCGCGGTTCTGTGGATCATGGGCTCCGTTGGCCGCCCGGTCGGCGGCAGGCGGTACTGGTACTAGGCGTCAATCGCCTGTTTCACAGGACACGCAAAGGAATGCCATAGCGGCGGCCAAGTCGCAGGCGGATACTGGAGCTTGTGTCGACGCAGCCCCGAGCCTCCGTTGAGCGAGTAGTCATGTGCCGTGCGGACGGCAACCCGATCAATGTGCTCGTCGTCGATGACGAATCCGTCCTCGCCGAGATGGTGTCCATGGCGCTGCGGTATGAGGGCTGGAACATCGCCACCGCAGGCGATGGATCGTCGGCCATCGCTTCGGCCCGCGCCCAGCGGCCCGACGTGGTTGTTCTCGACGTGATGCTGCCCGACATGAGTGGGCTCGACGTACTGCACAAATTGCGCGAAGACAATCCGCAGCTGCCCGTGCTGCTGCTGACGGCCAAGGATGCGGTGGAAGACCGCATCGCCGGGTTGACCGCCGGCGGCGATGACTACGTCACCAAACCGTTCAGTATCGAAGAAGTGGTGTTGCGGCTGCGGGCTCTGCTGCGGCGCACCGGCGTGACGACGGTGGACAGCGGCGCGCAGCTGGTGGTCGGGGACTTGGTCCTGGACGAGGACAGCCACGAGGTGACGCGCGCCGGCGAACCGATCTCGTTGACTTCCACCGAGTTTGAGCTGCTGCGGTTCATGATGCGCAACTCCAAGCGGGTGCTGAGCAAGGCACAGATCCTCGACCGGGTGTGGAGCTACGACTTCGGCGGTCGATCCAACATCGTCGAGCTGTACATTTCCTACCTGCGCAAGAAGATCGACAACGGTCGCGAACCTATGATCCATACGCTGCGTGGCGCGGGCTATGTCCTCAAGCCGGCCCGCTAAGGCACGGCGAGCCTGGTCGCTTCGGCTGCGGCTTTTGGTCGGGCAGGTCGTCGTGCTCGCCCTGGTGTGTATCGGCATCACGGCGGCTACCGAAATAGCGCTGAACCACCACCTGGTGAAGCAGCTCGATGGGCAACTCGCGGGGACCTCCTATCGCTCGGCGCTGATGTACCCCGAAACGAACCGTCCTGGGTGGCACCGCGAGCACTCCCACTATCCGAGGCCGGGCCCCGGCCCAAGGTTCCTCGATGCCCCGGGTCAGCCGGCGGGGATGGTCGCGGCGGTGGTCAGCGATGGCAATACGGTCGACGCCGGCTACACGACCGGCAGCGGTGACCGGGCCGCCCTGACCGACAAGGCGCAGGCTCAGTTGGCGGCGATCGCGGCCAGCCGTAAACCGGTGACCCTGGATCTCGATGGCCTTGGCCGTTACCGTGTCGTCGCCGCCCCGAGCCGGCGCGGCGGCGACGTGATCGTCACCGGTCTGTCGATGTCCAACGTCGACGCCACGTTGATCCAGATGCTGGTCATTTTCGGGATCGTCACCGTGATCGCGTTGGCCGCTGCGACGATTGCCGGGATCAGCATCATCAGGCGAGCGTTGGCGCCGCTGCGGCGCGTCGCGCAAACCGCGCGCAAGGTCGCCGATCTCCCGTTGGCCCGCGGCGAGGTCGAGCTGCCGTTGCGGGTGTCCGAATCCGACGCAAACCCCGCGACCGAGGTCGGCCAACTCGGCTCGGCGTTGAACCGGATGCTCGACCACATCGCGGCCGCGCTGGAGACGCGTCAGGCAAGCGAGACCCGGGTTCGGCAGTTTGTCGCCGACGCGAGTCACGAACTGCGCACGCCGCTTGCCGCGATCCGCGGCTACACCGAACTCACCCAACGCATGGGCGACGACCGCGAGGCGGTGGCGCACGCGATGAGCCGGGTGGCATCGGAGACGGAGCGGATAACACGCCTCGTCGAGGACCTGCTGTTGCTGGCCCGCCTGGACTCGGGCCGGCCGCTGGAACGCGAACCGGTGGACCTGTCGCGGCTCGCGGTCGATGCGGTCAGTGACGCGCACGTCGCCGGACCCGATCACCAGTGGGAGCTCGACCTGCCCGAAGAGCCGGTGGTCGTCTCCGGTGACGCGGCACGGTTACATCAGGTGGTGACCAACCTGCTTGCCAACGCCCGCATCCACACGGGCGCGGGCACCGTCGTGACGACGCGATTGAGCGCCGAGCCGGCGCATTCCGTGCTGCGGGTGATCGACAACGGTCCCGGCATTCCGGCCGGGCTCCAGTCGGAGGTGTTCGAGCGGTTCGCCCGCGGCGATTCATCGCGCTCCCGCAAAGGCGGCAGCACCGGGCTGGGCCTGGCGATCGTCTCCGCAGTTGTCAAGGCGCACAACGGGACTATCGCGGTGAGCAGCTCACCTGGCCATACCGAGTTCACGGTGCGGTTGCCACTCAACGGGTGGCAACCGCCCGCGTCCAACTCCTAGGTCAACTAGCTAGAACAAGTCACGTCGATTTCGAACGGCTTGTTCACCGGTTGCGTCGGGTTGGCCACGTCGACGCCGGTGGCGGTTCCGGTGATCTTGTAGCCGCTGCCGTTCTTGGTCGCCGAAGCATTGCCCTGGCCCGTGCCCGACGTGTACGCGAGCGTCACGCCGTTGACGTTGCCAAGCCCGACCGACTTCACCTGGGGAGGGTTAGCGTCGGTGAGCACGGCGCCGATGCCAATGGCGGCCCCACCGATCGCGATGTTGACGTTGCCGCCCGCCGTCGTGCACACGACCGAGCCAGTCACGTTCTGGTTCTTCCCGTCGATGGTCACCGTCGGCCCTCCGCCGGCGCTTACCGATGCGCTTGCACCCGAGGAACCGCCACCGCCCGTACTCGACTTATTGCTCGAACAGCCAGAAATACCCGCGGCCAGAATTGCCGCCCCGGCAACCGCGATCGTCAGTTCACGCTTCACCTGTTCTCCTTTGCCCGATCGTTGCGGTCCTCGCATTGAGGGCCGTCTGGGCAGTATGCGGGTTTGCCGGGAAGCACAGAAGAGGTTCGGCGAAATTGTTTCGATTCGGTTAACCCGCCAGCTCTCGGCACGTTCTTTCAGGGAGACCGTGTTGGTGGCAATGTATTGCCGGTGGACCACAAACCCCCCACCGCAGTCATCGAGTCCGCACACCGCGAACATGCCCTGCCTTTCGACGACACGACGGATTTTCACAATGCCGATCGTGGATTTATAGCGGCCCTGTCCCCATGTGTCGTCAAAGCCGCCGACGGCCGCGTGGTGTGGGACAACGACGTCTACTCTTTCCTCGACGGTCCGGCTCCCACAACCGTGCACCCGAGCTTGTGGCGGCAATCGTCCCTGGCCGCGAAGCAAGGTCTCTACGAGGTGGTACCGGGCATCTACCAGGTCCGCGGGTTGGACATCTCGAACATCACCTTCGTCGAAGGTGACACCGGGATCATCGTCATCGACCCCTTGATTTCCACCGAGGTCGCCGCTGCGGCGCTGGCCTTGTATCGCAGCCACCGCCGCGGTGACCGTCCCGTGGTCGCGGTGATCTACACCCACAGCCACGTCGACCATTTCGGCGGCGTGCTGGGCGTCACGTCACAGGCGGACGTTGATGCCGGCGCGGTCGCCGTGCTGGCGCCGGAAGGCTTCATCGAGCACGCGGTCAAAGAGAACGTCTACGCCGGTCCGGCAATGACGCGCCGGGCCACCTATATGTACGGCACCTTGCTCGCGCGCG
>DASZLQ010000321.1:0-15492 GCA_035552295.1 Mycobacterium sp.
CCGCTGCTGGGTGATCGACGACCCGAAGGTATCGGCGTAGAACGTCTGCTCCTTGACCGCCGTCAAACCGGCCGACACATGGTCGATCCCGTCGGCGTCCAGCAGCCGCCCGGAGTACTGCTCCAGCACGGCGATCTTGTCGGCGGCCGGGATGTCGAACGGATCGATTCGGTAGTCCGACACGTAGGTGGCGTCGGCATACACCGGCTCGGGCGCCAGCTCGACACGCTCGGTGTTCAGCGCTGCCAGCGTGGTGGCCACGTGCACCGCACGGCGCGCGGTATCGGCGGCGACCGACGGCGATAACTCCGCATGCGAGGCGAATCCCCAGGTGCCGTCGACGATCACCCGCACCGCCAGGCCGACCTCGCGGCTGATGACCGCGGTCTCCAGCTCGCCGTCCCGCAACTGGATGATCTCGGTGCTGACGCGGTGAACCCGCAGGTCCGCGTGGCTGGCCCCGGCCTTGGTGGCCGCCGACAGTGCGGCTTCGGCCAGTGCGTGGCGCGGCAGGTCCAGGAAGTCGGCATCGATCCCCCGGTTCGGTGTCACGATTCCACCGTAACGACCGGCTTTAATACACCCATGGCCGACGCGCCCCGCCGATCCACCGCGCTGGGTTACGCCCTGCTGGCGCCCAGCCTGTTCGGCGTGGTCGCGTTCTTGCTGCTGCCCATTTTCGTCGTGGTCTGGCTGAGCCTGTACCGGTGGGACCTGCTCGGTCCGCTGCGCTATGTGGGCCTGGCCAACTGGCGCGCGGTGCTGGCCGACGCCGACTTCGGCAACTCACTGATCGTCACCGCTGTGTTCGTGGCGATCGTGGTCCCGGCGCAGACGGTGCTGGGACTGCTGGCCGCTTCGATGCTGGTCCGCCAGTTGCCGGGCACCGGCCTGTTTCGCACCCTGTACGTGCTGCCCTGGATCTGCGCGCCGCTGGCGATCGCGGTGTTGTGGCGCTGGATCCTGGCGCCCACCGATGGCGCCGTCAGTACCGTCCTGGGCCACCGCATCGAATGGCTGTCGGATCCCAGCCTGGCGCTGCCGGTCGTGTCGGCAGTCGTCGTGTGGACCAATGTCGGCTACGTCTCGCTGTCCTTCCTCGCGGGCCTGCTGGCTATCCCAGCCGATATCCACGCCGCCGCACGCACCGATGGCGCCACCGCCTGGCAGCGGTTCTGGCGTATCACTTTGCCGATGCTGAGGCCGACGATGTTCTTCGTTCTGGTGACCGGGATCGTCAGCAGTGCACAGGTTTTCGACACCGTGTACGCGCTGACCGGCGGTGGGCCGGAAGGCCGCACCGACCTGGTAGCCCACCGCATCTACGCCGAGGCGTTCGGCTCGGCGGCGATCGGTCGAGCATCGGTCATGGCGGTGGTGCTGTTCGTCATCCTGGTCGGCGTCACCGTCGTTCAGCACTTGTACTTCCGTCGGCGGATCAGCTATGACCTCACCTAGTCGCCTCTCCAACAGCGTGATCTACGCGGGCCTGGCGGTCGGTGCGCTGATCACACTGGCGCCGTTCGCACTTGGCTTGCTGACCTCGTTCACGTCGGCTCACCAATTCGTGACGGGTACGCCGCTGCAGTTGCCGCGGCCCCCGACGCTAGCCAACTATGCGGACCTGGCCGGGGCCGGGTTCGGTCGCGCGGCGGCGGTCACCGCGTTGATGACGGCGGTGATTCTCACAGGTCAGCTGACCTTTTCGGTGCTGGCCGGCTACGCGTTCGCGCGGCTGCAGTTTCCCGGACGCGATGCGCTGTTTTGGGTCTACATCGCAACGTTGATGGTGCCGGGGACGGTCACGGTGGTCCCGATGTACCTCATGATGGCGCAGCTGGGCCTGCGCAACACGTTCTGGGCGTTGGTCTTGCCGTTCATGTTCGGCTCTCCCTACGCGATTTTCCTTTTGCGCGAGCATTTTCGGATCATTCCAAACGACTTGATCAACGCCGCGCACCTCGACGGCGCCAACACGTTGGACGTGATCGTGCACGTGGTGATTCCATCCAGCCGGCCGGTCCTGGCCGCATTGACACTGATTACCGTGGTCTCGCAATGGAATAACTTTATGTGGCCGTTGGTGATCACCAGTGGCCACAAGTGGCGGGTGCTCACGGTGGCGACGGCCGACCTGCAGTCGCGGTTCAACTCCCAGTGGACGCTGGTGATGGCCGCGACCACGGTCGCGATCGCGCCGTTGATCGTCCTCTTTGTGCTTTTCCAGCGTCACATCGTTGCTTCGATCGTCGTCTCGGGGCTCAAGTGAGCTGGACCCGCGCCGAGATTGCCGCCACGGCTGTGGTTTTGAAAAATTCGCGACCTTCACCGCAATCTGGGCGTAAACGATGACGCGGCTTCGCTTTTCCACGCTGGTTGCAGGCGCGCTTGCGCTTGTCGCCGTGTTGTTGGCCGCGACGGCGATGCTCTTGAACTATTCCGGCGAACCTCATGGCCGCAAGATCGTTGTGACGGTGCGGGTCTGGGGCGACCAGATTGGTGCGGCATATCGGCAATCGTTCGAGGCATTCACCCGCACGCATCCCAATATCGAGGTGCACACCAACATGGTGGCCTACTCGACTTACTTCAACACCTTGCGCACCGACGTCGCCGGCGGCAGCGCCGACGACGTCTTCTGGGTGTCCAACGCATACCTCGCCGCTTATGCCGATAGCGGCCGGTTGATGAACATCGGCAAGACACTCGGCGCGGGTGCCGCTTCGGCCTGGGAGCCGGCAGTCGTCGATCAGTTCACTCGCGGCGGGGTGCTGTGGGGCGTACCGCAGCTCACCGACGCCGGCATCGCCGTGTTCTACAACGCGGACTTGCTTGCGGCGGCGGGTGTTGAGCCCGCTCAGCTGAATAGCCTGCGGTGGAGTCCCAACGGCGATGACACGTTGCGGCCGTTGTTGTCCCGGCTCACCGTCGATGCGGATGGGCATGCTGCGGGCACTTCGGGTTTCGACGCGGGACGGGTACGTCAGTGGGGGTACAACGCGGGCAACGACGCTCAGGCCATCTACCTCAACTACATCGGGTCGGCCGGCGGGGTATTTCAGCGCGGCGATGAGTTCGCGTTCGACAACCCCGCGGCGATCAAGGCTTTCCGCTACCTGGTCGGTCTGATCAACGACGATCACGTCGCCCCGCCGGCCTCGGACACCAACGACAACGGTGACTTTTCCCGCAACCAGTTTGTTGCCGGCAGGATGACGCTCTTTCAGTCGGGCACTTACAACCTGGCGCCGGTGGCCCGCGATGCCCGGTTCCACTGGGGTGTGGCCATGCTGCCGATCGGACCTGCCGGTCGGGTCAGCGTCACCAACGGTATTGCCGCGGTGGGCAACGCGGCAACCAAGCACCCGGATGCGGTTCGTCAGGTGTTGGCGTGGATGGGCAGCGGTGAGGGCAACGCATATCTGGGACGTCACGGTGCGGCGATCCCCGCGGTGCTGTCGGCTCAACCGGTCTATTTCGACTATTGGGCCGCTAGGGACGTTGATGTCACACCCTTCTTCTCGGTGCTGGACGGGCCGCGCATTCCGCCCCCGGGCGGCGCGGGCTTCGCCGCCGGAGATACCGCCCTACAAAGCTATTTCGACGAAATGTTTCTGGGCCGAGGCGATGTCGCGGAGACCCTGAGACAGGCTCAGCAGGCGGCCAATGCCGCCGCGCACCGGTAGCGTTATCCAGGCAGCACCACCACGGGCACGGAGCTCTCGCGGATGATTTTGCCGCTGCGAGATCCGAGGAACACCCTGCGGATGTCGCCGCGCGGTGACGTGCCCATTGCCAGGATCTCGCCGTCCTGCCAGTCTGCCTTCTCAACCGCCTCTTTCCAGCTGTGGCCCGGTCACCACTTCCAGCACAACGTCATCGGTGACTACGCCCTCGGTCTTCAGGTTTTCCAGGACTTCCCGCGCGTGCGACGCCCACGCCTCCAGGATCGAATCCTCGACGTCGATCCCTACTTCGGGTGGATACATCGTCTTGCCGCGGACCGCGAAGCTGATCACCCGGACGGGCAACCCCAATCGCTGAGCGAACTCAACGCAGCGGCGGACCACATCGATGGAGTCCGGGATGGCGGAGTAGGCGCATGTGAGTCGTGTCAATCCGCCTGTGTATGAACGATATCCGCGGGGGCTGATCGCGACCGGCACGGGCGACACGTGCAGCAGCCAGTCGGCGGTCGAGCCGATCACCACCTGCCCGCGCCCGCCGCTTGGCAATGATCCCAGCACCAGGACGTCGGCGTCGACATCCGCGATCACCTCGATCAATCCACCCGACACCGACCGGTGTGCACGATGCAGGCAGGTGACCTCGACCCCACCGGCCAAGCCGTCGAGATAACCTCTGGCCTCTGCGGCCGAGTCCGCGGCCAAATGATCCGCCCAGTGCTCGTACTCGGCATCGACGCGAGCGAGCGACGGTGTCGGCCATGGCTTGGGCACGATGGTCGCCACGGTCAGCGATGTATCGAGTGTCCGCGCGGCGCGCAAGGCCAGGTACAACCCCGTCAGGCCGACCTCGCCGGCCCGATAGCCGACGACAACAGTCACAACACGTCCCTCGGCTCGTCTTCGGAAGCGGCGGCGGATGGGATGAGGCCGTCACCGCCGTCGTTGAGTGCGCTGTGGTGACGACCCCACACGAAGTAGAAGATCAGCGCCACCGAGACCCATCCGGTGAACGCGATCCAGGTGTACCAGTGCAGGCTGGCGAGGATGTACCCGCACGCGAGCACCGAAAGGGCAGGCGTGACTGGGTAACCGGGCACTTTGAACGGCCGGGGCAGGTCCGGCTGGCGCACTCGCAGGACGATCACTCCGACGGAGACGACGATGAACGCGGTGAGCGTGCCGATGGACACCATGTCCGCCAGCTTGTCGAGCGGTATGAAGGCCGCGAGCAGCGCCGCGGCGATCGCGACGATCACCGTGTTGCCCACCGGGGTCATCGTGCGGGTGTTCACCGTCGCGAACCGCGACGGCAGCAGTCCGTCGCGACCCATGGCGAACAGGATGCGGGTTTGGCCGTACATGGTGACCAGCGTGACGGTGAAGATCGAGATCACCGCGCCCGCGCTCAGAATAGTGCTGGCCCAACTGCCGTGGGTGACGTTGTCGAGGATGGAGGCCAGCCCGGCGTTCTGCTGTGCGGCGAAATCCTGCCACGGCTGAGTGCCCAGCGCGGCCAGCGCGACGAGCACATAGACGGTGATGACGATCACCAGCGCCGAGACCAGTGCACGCGGCATGGTCTTCTGTGGGTTTCTCACTTCGTCGCCCGCGGTCGACACCGTGTCAAGGCCGATGAATGAGAAGAAGATGGTGCCCGCCGCCGAGCCGACGCCGGCAACACCGAATGGCGCAAAGTCCTTGAGGTGATCGGTGTCGAAGGCGGTGAACGCGATGATCACAAACATGGCCAGCGCACCGAGCTTGATCAGCACCATGATCGCGTTGACCCTCGCCGACTCGCTGGCACCGCGGACCAGCAACAGCGCGCACAGTCCGATCAGGACGATCGCCGGCAGATTTAAGTAGCCCGGTTGCGAATCCCATGGCGCCGCCGACAACACATGCGGGATCTGGAATCCGAGACAGTTGTTCAGCAGCTTGTTAACGTAGCCGCTCCAACCGACCGCGACCGCCGCGGTGGCCACCCCGTACTCCAGCAGCAAGCAGGCCGCCACACCCATCGCGACCGCCTCACCCAGCGTGGTGTAGGCATACGAGTACGACGAACCAGAAACCGGTACGGCGGAAGCCAATTCGGCGTAGCAGAAAGCCGCGAGCCCAGCTGCGATGCCGGCGATGATGAACGAGACGATCACGCCCGGTCCGGCTTCCGGCACCGCTTGCGACAGCACGAAGAAAATACCGGTGCCGATCGTGGAGCCGACACCGAACATGGTCAGCTCGAACGTGCCGAAACTGCGCTTGAGGTGGTCTGCGGCCCCGTGTGCGACGGGAGCGCCGGTCACCGGGCGGCGTCGCAGCATCTGCGCTGTCAGGCTGATCGACGTGGCTGGCAATTGTGCCTCCTGTTGTCGGATCAGCTGATTATGAGGCAGCCTCCCGCAGCGCCAAAGCAAACTGGTCAACGGCCCAGTCGATCTCCTGCTCGGTGACCACCAGCGGCGGCGCGAACCGCAGCGTCGAGCCGTGGGTGTCCTTCACCAGCACACCGCGGTCGGCCAAACGCAGGCTCATTTCTTTGCTGGTGGCCAACGTCGGTTCGATGTCGACGCCGGCCCACAATCCGACGCCGCGTACTGCGAGCACACCGTCGCCGATCAGTTCCTCCAGACGCCTGTGCAGGTGAGCACCCAATTCGGCGGAGCGTGCCTGAAATTCCCCCGACGCCAGCATGGAAACCACCGTGGTGCCGATCGCGGCGGCCAACGGGTTGCCGCCGAACGTCGAGCCGTGTTCGCCGGGATGCAGAACGCCGAGGATTTCGCGGTCTGCGACCACCGCCGAAAGCGGAACCACGCCGCCTCCCAGCGCCTTACCGAGCAGGTAGACATCCGGCACGACACCCCAGCGGTCGCAGGCGAACGTGTAGCCCGTGCGAGCCAGCCCCGACTGGATTTCGTCGGCTATCATCAGCACGTCGTGCTCGCTGCACAGCGCGCGGACGGCCGGAAGGTAGTCGTCGGGCGGGACGATGATGCCCGCCTCGCCCTGGATCGGCTCGAGCAGCACCGCGACGGTGTCGTCGTCGATCACCCGTGCCAGTGCCGCGGCGTCGCCAAACGGTACCGAGCGGAATCCCGGTGTGAAGGGTCCGAAGCCGCCCCGCGCCGTCGGATCCGACGAGAAGCCGACGATGCTGATCGTGCGGCCATGGAAGTTGTTGTCGGCCACGATGATGTTCGCGTGGCCCTCGGGAACGCCCTTGACGTCAGCGCCCCACTTGCGGGCCACTTTGAGACCGCTCTCGACCGCCTCGGCGCCCGAGTTCATCGGCAGCACCATATCCTTGCCGCACAACCGCGCAAGTGCGGCACAGAACCGTCCGAGGTTGTCGGAATGGAACGCACGGCTTACCAGCGTGACGGCGTCGAGTTGGGCGTGCGCGGTCGCGGTGATCTCGGGGTTGCGATGGCCGAAGTTGACCGCGGAATAGGCGGCCAGGCAATCCAGGTAGCGCCGGCCTTCGACATCGGTGATCCATGCGCCCTCAGCGCTTGCCGCCACCACGGGCAGCGGCGAATAATTGTGTGCTGCATGCTTTTCCACCAAGGCGATCGCCATCTCGGTTGCGTTCGCGGCGATCCCTTGAGCCGGGGCGTCGAGAATCGTCATGGAAATACCTCCAATGTGCAGCACTTCACCGAACCGCCGCCCTTGAGCAGCTCGGAGAGATCAACGCCGACCGGCTCGAAGCCGGCTTCACGCAGCTGCATGGCGAAACCCGTTGCGGCAGAGGGATGCACAACATGCAGGCCGTCTGAGACGACGTTTAACCCGAGCACGAATGCGTCGGCGCTTCCCACCACGATGGCGTCGGGGAATAGCGCGTGCAGCTGTTCTCGCGCTGCGGTGCTGAACGCCGGGGGGTAGAACGCAATCGTGTGGTCGTCAAGGACAGCGAGCGCGGTGTCGAGATGATAGAACCGGGGATCGACCAGCTCTAGGGACACGACGGGCACGCCCAGCGCGGCCGAGATTTCGTCGTGCGCGCGCAGGTCGGTGCGAAAGCCGTAGCCCGCCAGTAGCATTTCACCGACCATTAGTAGGTCGCCCTGTCCCTCGTTGACGTGACGGGTGATCACCGGCCGATAGCCCATCGACGACATCCATTCGGCGTAGGCCCTCGACTCGCCGGCGCGCTGTGCGAATCGGAACCGGGCGACGATAGCGACGTTGTCGGCGATGAACCCGCCGTTAGCGGCATAGACCATGTCCGGCAGTCCGGGCACGGGGTCGATCACATCCACCCGGTGGCCCAGATGGATGTAGGTCTGGTAGAGGCCCCGCCACTGCGCTTGCGCGACGTGGACGTCGACCGGTGCGGTGACGTCCATCCAGGGATTGATCGCGTACTCGACAGCGAAAAAGGTCGGTCGAGTCATCGCGTACCGGCGGGCCCGGGCCGTTCGACTGGGCCTGGAAGGCGCGGGTGCCGCCACGTACGAATCCGTCATAAATCAACGGTATTTGCGGCCTTCTAAACAAGCAAACGATGATTCTTGCGTGTCTATAGCCGATCTATTGCGTTAGGATTATTGCTACGACGATTTGTTGTGCGAAGGAGTGGCGATGGAGCGTCTGGACGAGACCGACGAGCGCATCCTCACCGAACTCACCGAGCACGCGCGGGCGACCTTCGCCGAGATCGGGCAGAAGGTGAATTTGTCGGCGCCGGCGGTAAAGCGTCGCGTCGACCGGATGCTGGACAACGGTGTGATCAAAGGTTTCACCACTGTCATCGACCGCAATGCGCTCGGCTGGAACACCGAGGCCTTTGTACAGGTGTTCTGCCACGGCACGATTGCGCCCGATCAGCTGCGGGCGGCTTGGGTCGATATGCCCGAGGTGGTCAGCGCCGCGACGGTGACCGGCACCTCCGACGCGATCCTGCACGTTCTGGCCCGCGACATGCGGCACCTGGAGGCGACCCTCGAGCGCATCCGGTCGAGCGCTGACATCGAACGCAGCGAAAGCATCGTCGTGCTGTCCAACCTCATCGACCGGATGCGCACCTAGCGGCCGGCGCGGCGTCGCGCGGTGTGCGCCGTGGCGTTACGCTGGCGGCGTCAGCTCCCGGCGAACCAGCGCCTCAGCCCGGACGGCGATGCCGTTGGCGGTCGACGAGATGCGTAGGGCCACGGCTGATTTCGTTCTGGGATGGAACTTGCGCGCGTGTGTTTCAGCTGCGTTCGCAGGTGCTGGCGCAGGTGATGCAGATCCGGGTCCGTCCAACGGTTGCTGGCTTCGATCGGGTCGTCGGTCAAGTCGTAGAGCTCCCACTGGTCATCCAGCGGAGACGTCCGATAGGCCTCTCCCCCAAGCCCGTTGGCCGCCAGGTGACGCACGCCGGGTTCAGTCCAGGTGCCCGGGTCGTCGAAGGTACGGACCAGCTTCCACAGATGCCGACCGCCTCCGGCTGCCGTCGCATCGTCCACCCGGACAACCAGTCCCTCAAAATTGGAGGCGGTGTGAGCGGGGACCCGAATACGCAGCGGCGCAGGTGGACTGACCGTCCGCTTCAGGCGGCGCGCCAGGCCCGATGCACCGCTGTCTCCCTCCAGCATGTTGTCGCGGGTCATGAGGTAGACGGCTCGCGCCTCATCGGCGGGGGCGCCGTCGACGATCGGCATGAGGTCCCGACCTGGCAACTCGTGGACTTCAGAGAACGTCTCAGCCAGCGTGGCGGCGACCGCCGCGACATCGACGCCGGCGGCCGCGAGCAGCGTCGGGACCAGGTCGACATGCGACGTCGGCGCGGTGATGACCCGAGGTTGCGTCGATTGCTCGCCGACGCGGGCGATGACGAACGGAACGCGGGTGGCCTCGTCGTAGAGGTTGAACCATTTCTGGTGCAGTCCACCATGGGCGCCGAGCAACTCACCGTGATCGGCGGTGCGCACCAATACCGCGCTGTCGGACCCACCTTCGGTGACGGCCCGCCTGACGCGGTCGATCGGCGCGTCCACCTCGGCGTGCAGGCGGTAGTAAAGGTCGCGGTAGCGCTGGGCGTTGCGGTCATAGGTCCAGTTGATCGCGGGCGCCGGGCCGTACCCGGAGTAATAGGCCTCGCGGAATGCGATTTGGGCGGCGGGCTTGGTCGACAGATCCTCATTGGCGGTGGGTGCCGCGGGCACCGGAGGTGGATCCAAGGGCGACGGCCCGACCGGGCCGCGGCGCGACCAGGTCGGGAACAGCACGATGTCGTGGGGGTTGACGAAGCTGGCGACCAGCAGGAAGGGACGCTGCGCGGCGGGGTCGCCGGCGCGGCGCCGGGCGTAGCGGTCGATGAGCCAGGCGACCACCCGCTCGGCGATCAGGGGATCCCGGCGAACCCCGGCATTGGCCAGCAGCGCCCCGTGCGGTTCCGGGCCGACCCAGCCGGAGAACCCGAACGGCCCCAGCGGATCTGCGTCCAGATAGCGCCGCACCGCCACCGGATCGACGACGCCGTCATCGTCGTTGGTCGCCAACGGACGGCCGGTCGCAGAATCGATGAGATCGGCATGCGAGATGTGCCACTTGCCGTCGTAGTGCGTGTCGTATCCGGCCGCGCGAAACCAGTTCCCCAGCGTGGGCACCTCGCGTGGGCGGAGCCAACGCATGCGGGAATCGTCGGCCGTCTTTCCGATGCCGTCGGTCTGGGTGACCCCGTGCAGGTCGGGGAAGTGCCCGGTGAAAATCGTTGGGCGGCTGGGCACGCAGGCAAGCGAGCCGGTGTAGTGCCGGGCAAAACTGACACCGTGGCTTTCGAACCACTTGCGGCCGGTCAATGTTCGGTCGCGCCAGGCAAGCACGCCGGAATCCTCATACGGCGGAACCGCACGCTCCTCGTCAGTAACAACGACGATGACATCGGGGCGGAGGCCGGGACGATCAGGCACGGGCGTTCTCCAATCGGTTCGCGAGCCCGGCGAGCATGACGCCGGACTGTCGTGCGAGGAAGCGGCACAGCACGCGTTCGGCCAGCTTTTGGGCTGGGCGAGACCCGATTTCGACGGTGCTGGTCAGGGTCACGGCGGTCGAACCGGCAAGATCCTCCGAGGCCGCTGCCAGCGTCCAGCGGTTGGTCACCCTGTGCAGGCGCCGGGGCAGGCCGTCGATGTCATAGGCGATTGCGTGCGGCGGGTCGAACTCGGTGATGCGCTCGACGAGAGCATCGCGTTTGACCTGAACTCGCCGGGCGGTGCCGACGGGTCGGCCGTCAGGACCGGAAAACAGGATGCACGAGTGGTCGACGTTATCGGCCCATGAACTGATCGAGCCGAAATCGGCAAGGACATCCCAGACTTCTTGCACGCGAGCCGCGATCCTGCGGGCGCGTTGAATGTCGGCCACCTGCTCAAGCTACGCGAAAGATGACCGGTCGCACGCTTTTTTCACGCTCAGTAAGGCGAATGCATCATCGTCTCGAGCGCCACCGCCGCCCCACTGGCCGCAATGGTGATCGCGATTGTCACCCAGTCGGCCAGCTTCGGCCGAGCCGGATTGGCCGAGAGCTGACCGGCGCCGCCGCGAGCGGTGATCGCGTCGCCCATCTCGTCACCGCGCCGCAGAGTCACGGTGATGGCGGCGGCCATCAGGTCGATCAGCTCCAGGGCGTGCCGCCGACGACGAGCCTTGCGGCTCTTCGGTATTCGTTTTGGCCGTAGCCTGCGGGCGGCGTAGAGCACCTGGAATTCGTCGATCAACATCGGGAACGCACGCAGCGCGAGCGCCGACGCCACTGCCCATTCGTCGACCGGGATCCGCAATATTCGAAGCGGTCGGCCCAATGTCGCCAATGCAGGCCCTATTTCGGCGACATTGGTGGTCCAGGACACCAGCGCCCCGAGTCCGAGCAACACGATCGACAGCGCGGTGATCCGCAGAAATTTCAACCCTCCGCCGAGTCCGATCTCGAGCCCGGCTATCGAGATGTTTGGGCTACCGCCGGACACCGCGGCCGATAAGAAGCCCAACGCGAGAACGATCCACAGCCACCGCGGTATCGACGGCAGCACGCCGCGCGGAATGCGTGCGATCCTGATCGCCGCAAATACCAGGGCTGCCGCCGCCCCGATCGTCACCCACCCCGGGTAGAACGTCAGGAGCACCGAAACACCCAAAACAACAAGCAGTTTGGTCCCCGCCCACAAATCGTGGATGGCCGACCGTCCGGGCACCGGGATCAGCAGCACGACCGGGCGGGAGGGGCGACGGGTTGCGCCGTCCGCCGCGGCCGTCGTCGAAGTTGTGGTCACGCCATGCCCCCCGCCGTGGTCGACATCGGTTCCACGGTGCCATTGCGCAGGTGCAAGGTGCGCGGGCACAGTTCCTCCAGCCCGGCGAAGTCATGTGAAATCACCACCACCGTCAGACCCCGCTCAAGACGCAGGTCCTCCAACAGCCGCAGCAGGCCACGCTGGCTGGCGGCGTCCAACCCCGCCAGCGGCTCGTCGAGGATCAAGGCGCGCGGCGAACACGCCAGAAGTCCGGCCAGCGCCACACGGCGCATCTGACCACCACTGAGCTGGTCGATACGCCGCTTGCCCAGCGCGGGATCCAGCCCGACCACCCCCAGTGCCGCGGCAACCCGATCCTTGTCGCGGTGCGAAAAGCCCGCTGCGGAAGCCACTTCCAGGTCTACCCGGCTGCGCATCAACTGCAGCCTTGCCGCCTGAAACGACAACGCCACCGCACCGACCTGCTCATGGATCGGGCGGCCCTCCATAAGGCAGGCACCGGCCGTCGGAATCGTCAGCCCGGCCATGATCCACGCCAGCGTCGACTTACCCGAGCCGTTGCCGCCGTGGACCAGCACCCCATCTCCTTGCTCCACCACGAAGTTGACGTCGCGCAGTGCGGTCTTGGCCCACGGGGTGCCGCTGCCGTATTCGTGTCCGACACCGACAAGTTCGATCACCGGCGCGTGTTGCCGGTAATCAACCCGGACTGTCGGTACCGGCACGGCCGAGGCCTCGACCATGCCGGTGTTATCCGGCGAATCGCTGAGATCGATCCTGCGGTCCGCGGAGTCGGCCTCGTTGCTGTAATGCGTGATGTGCACCAGGGCAGTCCGGTGTCGGTTGGTGAGACCCGAGAGCACGCCCAACAACGCATCCCGGCCCTGCTGGTCGACCATGGTGGTGACTTCGTCGGCGATGAGCAATGCCGGCTCCCGGGCCAGCGCTGCGGCGAGCGCAAGGCGCTGCAGTTCACCTCCGGACAGGCTTCCGGTATCGCGCTCGGCGAGTGCCTCGAGGCCGACCTCGCTCAGCAACCGGCCCACATCGATTTCGGTACCCGGCGCCAAGCCCCACACCACATCGTCGGCCACCCGGGTTCCCAGAACCTGACTTTCGGGGTGCTGAAGGACCAGGGCCGTGCCGCCCAGCTTGCCCAGACCCACCGCGCCCGGTCGCTCCACGCTGCCCGACGTCGGTTGGCGGCCGGCCAGGATCAGCATCAACGTGGTCTTCCCGGAGCCGTTGGCACCGGTGATTGCCACGTGTTCACCGACCCGCAGGTCCAGGCTGACCTCGGGCAGCGCGTCTTGGCTGGCGCCGGGGTAACGGAAGCGCACCTTGTCCAACCGCACAGGAACCGGCCCGACCAGGGCTTCCTCGCCCCTACTTCCGTCCCAAGCCTCCAATTTGTGCACATCGGGGAGGCCGCGCATCCGCTCCAACAGACGGGATAACGCCCACCAGCCGATCAACGACACGACCATGATTCCGAGGCCGTAATAGGCCAGCATCCACCACTGCCAGTAGTGCAGTGCCCAGGTGAAATACCGCATCAGCGCAACGGCGGGCCCCTGCATATGCACCCGCCCCAGGAAGGCAGCGACCCCGTGCACGTTCGAGGTCATCACCTCAAAAATCAGGTGCCGCAGCCGGGTCATCACGGTCAGCGCGCCGACCGACACGGCCCCGAAGGCGAGTCCTGCGATCAGCGACGAAACAGCCACCGTAGGTGTGCCCCGGCCCTTGCGCTTGACGACTCCGGTCAGCCCGCCGATGTAAGCGCAGTGGACGACTGTCAGCAAACCGCCCACCCCGGCGATCAGAAAGGCGATCATCCCGGCAGCAACCGTCGCCGCGAGCAGCACCCGCAGCCGATAGCGGTAGGCCAGTAGCCCGGTGGGCACGGTGCCCAGCAAGGCCAATCCCGCCGCAAACGGGATGACTACGGAAATGATTGCGATGACTGCACACAGCGCGCCCATCACCGAGGCCTGTGCCAATTCGACCGGACGCAGCGATCCACCCCGACGATGTACACGGGGAGGTCTCGGAACGGTCACCCTAACGATTCTGCCAGGCCGCGGCGCCAAGTCGCCGCAGCACACTGAGTCATCTGGGATTTCGCGTCATGGTGTCCGCAACTCGTCTCGCTTAGCAAAGCTATGCAACCATGTATGTATGAATGCATCCGCCGCCAACCACACCGATGTCGTTGAGGCCGCAAACACCGGTCCCCAGCCTGGCCTGGGAGCAGATCTGCTCGCCGTGGTCGCGCGGCTCAATCGGCTGGCCACTCAACGCATCCAGATGCCGTTGCCTGCCGCGCAGGCCAGGCTGTTGGCCACCATCGAAGTCCACGGAGAAGCCCGCATCGGTGATCTCGCCGCCGTCGATCACTGCTCGCAGCCCACGATGACCACGCAGGTGCGGCGGCTCGAGGACGCCGGCCTGGTTACCCGAACTGTCGACCCCGGCGATGCCCGGGCGGTCCGGATTCGCATCACGGATGCGGGAATGCGAACGCTTAACGCTGTGCGGGCCGACCGCGCCGCTGCGATTGAACCGCAACTGGCCTTGCTCGAGCCGTCGGACCGTCAGGTGCTGGCCGATGCGGTCGACGTATTGCGCCGGCTGCTCGAAAATGCCGCGGTTGCACCGCGTCGCCACACATTGTGATCGGCGCCCACCCCTAGTGGATAGCGGACCGGCAGGCGGGTAGACACTTGATCAATGCCTGATTGGTCTGTAGGCGGGATCAATTCGGTCTGACCGGCGACGAAAGGTGGCGTTGATGCGGCCCGAGGCTTCGGCCTTCTCAGCCTCCCCGCTAACCGTATGGGTCGGATCGATGAGGTATGTCTTCGCCCCGGGCCGCGACGTGGTTGTGGGCTACGGCCCCGGGTGCGACATCCCGCTGGAGCAGCTCGGGAACGCCGCCCCACCGGCGCCGGCGCCCCGCCCGAATGTTGTGCTGCGGTTCCTTGGTACCCATTGGGTGGCCATCGATAGGAGCCCCAACGGCATCTTCATCAACGGCTTCCGGGTGCCGGCCATCGACATCCTCGACGGGCAGGCGATCATGATCGGCGATCCGCAGCGCGGTCCTCGGCTGGTTTTTCAAGTCGCCCCGCCCGCCGGCCCGCCAGGACAACCGCCCGGTCCACCGCAACGCCCGGCCTACCCACCGCCTCCGCAGCCCCCTCCACCCCCGCAGCCTCCCCGCAGCCAGCAGGTCCCCACGCAGTGGGGGACCCAGCGAATGCCGTTACCGTTGTCCCAATCGCACGAGATTGAGCGACCAGCCCAGCCGGCGCCGCCCCCGGTTCGACCGTTCACGCCGCCAGTGCCACCCATCGGACCGCCCGCGGCGCCGTCCCCACCGCCGTCCGCAGCGTTGTCCCCATCACCGCCTACCGAGCCTCCCCCACCGCCGCCGACCCAGCCGCCCGCGCCGCCAGCACCCGCTGCCGAGGATGAGCAACCGCAGGGTCCGGGTCTGATCGAGCGGATGATCACCCGACAGCTGCGTGCCGCGCGGCCCTCCTTCCGCACCGAAC
>DASZLQ010000322.1:0-6176 GCA_035552295.1 Mycobacterium sp.
GTATTATGCTGTGTCAGTACACAATTGACGATGCTGATGGCTGACGCCGCGTGTCGGGATTACGACCTCAGCACATTGCGGGTCGTTTTCGCCGGGGGTGAGGCATTACCGTATCGGCCTGCCGCCGAGTTCGAGCAACTCACCGGCGCAAAGATTCTGCAGTTCTATGGTTCGAATGAAACCGGACTGCTCAGCGGGACCACGATGGATGACTCGCGGCAACGCCGGCTCCGCACGGGTGGCCGGATCGTCCCTGAGATGGCGGTTCGACTCTTCGACGGGGATCAAGACGTCACCGACACGGGGCGAGGGCAACCCGCATGCCGCGGCCCGGCGACTAGTCTCGGCTACCTCGGCGGCATCGACCACGACAAGCTGTTCACCAGCGACGGGTGGATGCGCATGGGCGATATCTGCGAGATCGATGCCGACGGTTATCTGAGCGTCACCGGCCGAACATCCGACTTCATCTTGCGAGGGGGCAAGAACATCAGCGCCGCCCAGGTTGAGGACGCGGTGATGACCCACCCCGCTATTGCATTAGCGGCAGCGGTGGCCATGCCCGATCCGGTGTTTGGCGAAAAGGTCTGCCTGTACGCCGAACTCGCTGACTCGCGGGCCATCGACTTGCCCGAACTCGTCAACCACTTGCTGGCACTGGGGGTTTCCAAAGAACTGCTGCCCGAACGGCTCGTCGTGGTCGACGATTTACCTCGATCGTCCGGAGGGAAGGTCGCCAAAGGACAGCTCCGCCAAGATATCCGAGTAAGGATGGAGGCCGATCATGAACGCTCCTGACGCGCGGCGAGGTGGTCTGGAGGTGTGGGCGCCGTCGGTGGTGCCCCCGATCGGAGTGGAAATGTCCAACGAGCAAGCGCTCGCCGTCGCGTTCCGCCACCTGGCCAGCATCGGATTCGCCGAGAATATGGCCGGACACATCACCTGGCAGCCCGACGGGCAAACCGAGATGTTCGTCAATCCGTGGGGACTGTGGTGGGCCGAACTCACCGCGTCAGATATCTGTGTGGTGGACAGCGACGCGCGGGTGGTGCGAGGTCGCTGGGACGTGACTCCGGCGATCCACATCCATACCGAACTGCACCGAGTCCGCGAAGACGCTCGGGTAGTCATCCACAACCACCCTTACTACGTCTGTGTACTTGCCGCGCTGGGAAGGTTGCCGGAATTGGTGCATCAGACCGGTTCGCTTTTCTTGGATGACCTCTGCCTGGTCGACACATACGACGGCGAAATCGACAGCCCTGCCCGCGCAGCCGATCTTGCGGCCCGCATCGGCGGTGCCAACCTGACGATTCTGGCCAACCACGGCGTCATCGCAACGGGAAGCAACCTGGCCCAAGCCGTCTACCGCGCGGCATCGATCGAGCGGGTATGCAAGCTGGCCTATGACGTCATGCTCACGGCCAAGGAGCCGGTGACGATGAGTTGGCCGGACATGGCAGGCATGCAACGGTCGCTTGTTGAGCGGGCCGCCGATGTGTACTGGGCGGGGGCAGCCCGGATGACCATCAAGGCTGACGCTGATGTGCTCAAGTGAGCGCTGCCTCGTCGTCCAGCGTGCATCCAGGGCGGCGACACGCCGACCAGCATCGCCGCCACCGCACACTCGAAGCCGTGACCGCACACTCAACCACGCAGCCCCGCAGGGAGATTGACGCATGAAATCGATCGACGAATTGGCCGCCAACCTGAACTTCACCACGGCCAAGACCGGCGCGGATCGCTCCGTCACATTTCTTCCGGATCCGCCTCGGGCGCCACGGCGCTACACGGTGATCTCGGTGGACGATCACATTGTCGAGCCGCCCGACACCTTTACGGGACGTCTACCGCGCAAGCTCGCAGACCGCGCGCCTAAAGTCGTCGACACCGAAAATGGCGGACAAACATGGGTCTATGACGGGCAGGAACTGCCCAATGTCGGTTTCAACGCCGTGGTCGGGCGGCCGGTGGCGGAGTACGGCTTCGAGCCGGTCCGATTCGATGAAATGCGCAAAGGCGCGTGGGACATCCATCAGCGCGTCAAAGATATGGATCTGAACGGCATCTACGCCTCGCTCAACTTTCCCTCGTTCCTGCCCGGGTTCGCCGGCCAGCGGCTACAGCAGGTGACCAAGGATCGTGACCTGGCGCTGGCCTCCATCCGCGCATGGAACGACTGGCACCTCGAGGTATGGGCGGGGTCCTATCCCGCACGGATCATCCCGTGCCAGCTGCCATGGCTGCTGGACCCGGAACTGGGCGCAAAGCTGATCTATGAGAACGCCGAGCGTGGATTTCACGCCGTCACGTTCAGCGAGAACCCCGCGATGCTCGGATTACCGAGTCTTCACTCACGCCACTGGGATCCGATGATGGCGGCATGCGCCGAAACCGGCACCGTCGTGAACCTGCACATCGGTTCTTCGGGCTCGTCGCCGTCCACCACCGACGACGCACCGCCGGATGTGCAGGGTGTGCTGTTCTTCGCCTATGCCATCTCGGCAGCGGTCGACTGGTTGTATTCGGGCCTGCCCAGCAGGTTTCCCGATCTCAAGATCTGTTTGTCAGAGGGTGGAATCGGCTGGGTTGCTGGGCTGCTCGATCGCCTCGACCACATGCTCAGCTATCACGCAATGTATGGCACTTGGCAGGCGCTTGGTGAAAGCTTGACTCCCGCAGAGGTTTTCACCCGTAACTTCTGGTTCTGTGCGGTGGAGGACAAGTCGTCGTTCGTGCAGCGTGACCGGATCGGTGTGGACAACATCATGCTGGAAGCCGATTATCCGCATTGCGACTCGACCTGGCCGCACACCCAGCAAACGATCCACGAAGAAATCGGTGATCTGCCGCAGGACGCGATCCGCAAATTCACGTGGGAGAATGCTTCGCGCTTGTACCAGCACCCGGTGCCCGTAGAAGTACAGCGGAATCCAGACGCATTTTGACGATCGGTGCAGGCAGGGCCCCGATCGGTTCGCCCGCGTTTTGAGCCGTCGATGTCTGGGTAACCCCCTTTCGGCGTCTTTGCGCCGAGCGCACGATCGTTACTGAAGTTGCACAGAGGTGGCAGGACGGATGAGCACCCTCTTGTTGCTCGCTGGCCGCTACGAGGTGCGCGGCAGGCTGGGCTGTGGTGGCATGGCCGAGGTTCACGACGGCTGGGACACCCGACTACGCCGACCCGTTGCCATCAAACTTCTGCACCCTGCGCTGAGCGCGCAGAATGGCATCCGGAACCGATTTGACGAAGAGGCGCACGCGGCCGCGGCACTCAACCATCCGAACATCGTCGCGATCTATGACAGTGGCGAGCACGACGGTACGCCGTTCATCGTGATGGAACGGTTGCCAGGCGAGACCCTTTCTGACCAGATAGCCCGTGGTCCACTGTCGCAAGCACAGGTCCATGCCATGCTCGACAATGTCCTTGCCGCGCTGACCGCCGCGCACCGCGCCGCCATCCTGCACCGCGACATCAAGCCCGGAAACATCCTGCTAAGTGCCGGCGGCGAGGTTATGAAGGTCGCGGACTTCGGGATCGCGAAAACCCCGGAGGCCACCAACACTCTCACCGGCCAGATCGTGGGCACCATCGCCTATCTGAGCCCCGAGCGGCTCGCCGGCGCACCCGCCTGTGTAGCTGATGATCTCTATGCGGTCGGCGTCGTCGGCTATGAAGCACTTGCCGGGCATCGCCCGTTCCCGCAGGAAAATATGGCCGCATTGGCCAGCGCCATTTTGCGGGGACGGCCGCCGCCGGTCTCCGGGCTGCGCCCCGACGTCGGTCCCGGGCTGATCGCGGTGATCGAACGCGCGATGGCGTACGACCCGCGGCAGCGGTTTGGCAGCGCCGAGGAGATGCGCGCAGCACTGCACGGCCTTCGGACCGTGACCACGGCGGGCATGCAGGTCGCCCCGCCGCTACGTCCAGCCACCAAAGTGCTGGAGGGGCCGCTGCCAGGCTTAGTCACAAACACGTTTTTTCCTGCGCTAGTTCCGCGGATGGCGAGCCGCAGAAGGAAGGTGCTGGGCGCCCTGGCCGTCTTGGCGGTACTGATCGTCATCCCATTTGCGTTTGCGCTCGATGCGTCGTCCTCGCACGCACCTCCTAAACCCGTGACCACCAGCACGCCGGCGCCGGTCCCGGTCAGTAATCCCGTGCCGCCACCACCTCCGCCAACGGAACAGCCCCCGGGCCCACCGGGGCACGGCCCTGGTAAAGGCCACGGCAAGGGGCACGGCGGCGGGGGAGATTAGGCTACCGCTGGTGCGGGTCTGGGCGGTCTTACCGAATCACTTCGAGTACTGACTCGGACGTCTCTGACGTCTCTGACGTCGATCAGAGGTCGGAGGCCAGTCGTCGCAGAATGTCGGCTGCAGATTCGGCGGTGGCGTGCCGATATCCCGTGCCTGCCCACAGATGTACGTAGTCCGGTTTTCCTGCCGCCGCAGCGGCTTTGCGAAGGGGACTCGTCAGGTAGTGAACAGCGGGATAACCGAACGGTGCCTCGGCCTCGTGGGCGTCAATGAACGCATTGCGCAGGCCGCGGGCCGGGCGTCCGGTGAAGGCGTGGGTCATCACCGTCTCGGTGCGACCGGGATCGGCCAGTGCTGCCTGGTGGGTCGCTGAGGCGCCACTTTCGGTGGCACGCAGCAGAACCGTTCCGACCGCGGCCGCGGCAGCGCCCGCCCGGATGACTTCGGCCACCGCGGCGGGAGTGGCAAGCCCACCCGTGGCCAGCACCGGCAGCGGCACGGTCGCGGTGATCTGTTTGAGGAGCTTGACGATCGGGACCGGTGTCAGCTTCTTGCGCGGCGAGAGCGTGCCTGAATGCCCGCCGGCGGCCGCTGCCTGCACGGCAAGCATGTCGGCACCGGCGTCGTGCGCTTGCGCCGCCTCCTCGGGCGTTGTCACCGTTTGCACCACAACGCTATTAGCCTTTTGCAGCGCGGTGATCACACCGCGCGGCGGGATACCGAAGGTGAACGACACCATCGGCACCGGATCGTCGAGCAACAGCGCGATCTTCTCGTCGAACCTGTCGTTGTCCTCAATCGGCTCCGACGGCAGGGCCAGCCCAAATGGGTCAGCCTCCCTCTGAATGATCGCGGCGTAAGCCCGGTAGCTGCCGGGGTCAACCGGCAACGGATTAGGGGCAAACACGTTGATGCCGAACGGGATTCCCTCCTCGCGGACGCTCTTGATCTCAGCTTCGACGGCCTCCACGGTTTTGTAGCCGGCTGCGAGCATGCCCAGGCCACCCGCCCGGGTCGCAGCCGACACCATCGCCGGGGTGGTGGGGCCGCCCGACATCGGGGCAGCGACCAACGGAATGGACATGCCGAATTGCGCCAGCATCTCTATGCCTCTTCGTCGGTGCGGGTGCAGTGTTGCGCTGAATAGAGCCTAGTCATTCTCCGACATTCCATTCGGCCGCTAGACCTGACAGGATGCTTCACCGTGAAGCGGCCCAACTTCTTGGTGATCGTGGCAGACGATCTGGGGTTTTCCGATATCGGTGCCTTCGGCGGTGAGATCAACACGCCCAACCTGGACCGGCTCGCCTACGCCGGGATCCGGCTCACCGATTTTCATTCGGCGCCGGCCTGCTCGCCCACCCGGGCGATGCTGTTGACCGGAACCGATCACCACATCGCCGGCATCGGAACGATGCTGGAGGTCGCGATCCCCGGATTTCAGGGCGCGCCCGGCTATGAGGGCTATCTGAACGATCGGGTCGTAGCGTTGCCGGAGCTGCTGCGTGACGCCGGTTACCTGACGCTCATGTCGGGCAAATGGCACCTGGGCGACACGATCGAGACCTCGCCGTGGGCCCGCGGATTCGAGCGTTCGTTCGCGCTATTGCCGGCTGGCGCCAGCCACTACGGGGGTACGGCCGGGGGTTTCTCGCCCGCGCCAAGGCTTTACAGCGAAGATGACCAGTTCGTCACCGTTGGCGACGACTTCTACTCATCGGACTTCTACACCGACACCCTGCTGCGCTACTTCCGCGAACGTTCTGAGCGAGACGACCGACCGTTCTTCGCCTACCTGCCCTTTCAAGCGCCGCACTGGCCGCTGCAAGCACCCGACGAATCCATCGCGACCTATCGCGGCCGCTACGACGCCGGTCCGGACGCGCTGCGCGAGGCGCGCTTGGCAGCGCTCAAGC
>DASZLQ010000323.1:0-28116 GCA_035552295.1 Mycobacterium sp.
TCTCGCTCGCTCGGCGAATCATCGGAGGCCGGCATCTGCGTGTAGTACTGCATTCCCGCCGAGGTGAAGGGGGTGTCGAAGGGCAGGAATCGGCCCGCTCGGTCGAGCACTGCACCCGCGACCCGCAGCGCGGTGTCGGGAATCGGGACGGCAACCATTGGCGTACCGGCGATTTGGCCGAGCATGTTCGCCAGCTCGGATGCGGGAACTCGATGGCCACCCGCGGTGTAGCGACGAGGCCCCCGCCCAGGTTCCAATAGCGCCGCGTGCAAAGCGGCCAAATCGCGGACGTCGACGACCAACCATGCCGCGCTTCGGCCAGGGATCGCATGCATCTGCAATGCCGCCTTCACGCCCTCGCCGGCCTCACCGAATTGATCACCGACCGGCGGACCCAGGACCATGCCGGGATAGGTGATGTTCACCGGTGCTCCGGCGTCCTGCAGGCCGCGCGCATAGATCTCGACTTGCGCCTTGGATGTCCCGTAGCCATCCGCTCCGCCGACAACCGGCAACTCGGCCGTCAACATCTCCAAGCCAGGATGAAACAGCGCGGTGAAACTCGACACGTGGACGATCGGATCCAGGCCGAGTTCGACGGACTGACCAAGGACGTTCTGGGCGCCCTGCATGTTCGTGGTCAGCATCTCGTTGGTCTGGCGTGGGTCGGTTGCCACCAGAGCGGCGCTGTGCACGACGGCGTTGCAGCCGCGCAACGCGTCTCGTACCGAGACGCGATCGGTGATGTCCCCGACGGCGAAGTCCGATACGTCGACGCCCAGTTTGGCGACCGAGGTCTGTAGCCGATCGGGATTTCGCACCAGGAACCGGATGGAATGCCCCGCGTCAGCGATGACCTTGGCGGTCCACCCGCCCACGAATCCGGTACCGCCCGTGATCAGAACCTGCATTGTGCGATTCTGCAACGGGTTGTGTACGCCGCGGCAGTCGGGTGAGCGATGCTACAGGTGACTGGCGGCAAAGTCCGCGGCTTGGTCCGTCATGCCGTTCACCGCATACATGACATGCGCGGCGGTGTCATTGCCAGCACCGCAAATGGGGTCGCCCTGCGTGCACAATTCGAGGGTCTTGGGCTTGTACAGCGGGCCGATGACGATCGGCGGCGCGCCGTACTGCCCGAGGAACTGGTCTGACGGTGTCCCGAACAGCGTGACCGCGGCGACGTGGTTTGCGATATCGGGCGACATCGGCTTTGGTACCGCGGCAGGGGGTACCCCCGGCGGCACGGCGGCCGAGGTGACGTAGCCGGCTACGGCCGCGCCCTGGGAATATCCGCCCAGCACCTCTCTGGTCTTGGGGCAGTTTGCCGCCATGGATTGGATGTGAGAGCCGGCGTCGCGAATCCCATCAATCACACTCAACGGGAAATCAGGATTGCTGAAATCGGTGCTGGCCTCGTAATTGACCGGATACACCCCGAGAGATCGGGCGCCGATCCGCCCGCGCAGGGCGTCGACGAATTGTTGTCCGATGTTGCCAACGCCGGCTGGCTCGCCGCTGCCGCGGGCGAACATCACATCGACGTCGGGACACGGGTCGGCAGACGCCGATGGGGCGGGCGGGCCGAGCAGTGCGGAAGTGGCCAGCACCGCGCCGGCTCCGACGGTCGCTACGACCCGAGGCAGCCGTTTGTTGATCAACTTCAAGACATCCACCTCCACCGAACCGCTTCGCATCATTGGAGCCCTTTACCTGGTATTCGATGCTAATTGCGGTAGGGATTGCCCAGAAGCCTCATTTTTCAACCGCGCGGCACGCCACTAGCGGGGGAAGGCGGCGGGCCTTCAAGATGTGACCAGCAGGTTTACCCACTTTCTTCAGCAAACCTGCTGGTCTATGGGGTGGCTATTTCCGGAAAGCGTCCTTCACCTTCTCGCCGGCATCCTTCAGGCTGGACCTGGTCCGATCCGCCCGGCCTTCGGCCCTGGTGTCGTCATTCCCGGTGGCCTTGCCGATGGCCTCTTTAGCCCGGCCGCCCAAGTCCTCGATCTTGTTCTTCAATTTGTCTTCGGTGCTCATGGGCTTCCGCTTCCTCCTGGCGCCGATACTGTCTCCGGTTTGGCTACCCCGCACACGGCGATGGGTAACGTGCCATCCGGCTTCGACTGTCACCATGGAGTTCATGAGCACCGCAATTGTGGTGGCAATCGTGGCGATGCTGATGCTCCTGGGCATCGGCATGGTGGTCAATCAGCTTCTTCGGTTGAGGAAGTTTTTGAAGGACTCACCGCCCGATGCAGCGCCGGGCACCGAACTGCGCGAACCGCCCGACCAACCCCACTAAGCGTCCGCTGGCTTCGCGGTACCGGACCGCACCGTTGTACCTGGCTGATAGCTTCATTTTCGTGATGGCATCTGCCCGGCGAGCTGCACAGTAACAATGTCAACTCTTCTGGTAACCGACGATGGCCTGCCGCGTGGCGTGTCCGGCGCCGCCGACCCGCATTTCGCAAACGTCCTCAAACTTTTCGCCGAGAGGTTCCCCGGGCGGCGGTTGGGCGGGGGAGCCCTGTGCGTCTACATCGATGGCCGGCCCGTCGTCGACGTCTGGACCGGATGGTCGGATCGAGCAGGCACGGAGCCGTGGACCGCGGACACCGGCGCGATGGTGTTCTCGGCGACCAAGGGTGTCGCATCGACGGTAATTCACCGGCTGGCTGATCGCCGCCTGTTGTCGTATGACGAACCCGTCGCCGAATACTGGCCCGAGTTCGCGGCCAACGGAAAAGCCGAGATCACGGTTCGCGATGTCTTGCGCCATCGATCCGGGTTGTCGCATCTGAGGGGTGTCACCAAAACGGAGTTGATGGATCACCTCCTCATGGAGGAGCGCCTGGCCGCTGCGCCCGTCGATCACCTGCGTGGCGTGCAGGCGTATCACGCGCTGACCTATGGATGGCTGCTGTCCGGTCTGGCCCGGGCGGTAACCGGCAAAGGCATGCGGGAGTTGATCCGCCAGGAAGTCGCGCGCCCGCTCAATACCGACGGCGTGCACCTCGGCCGTCCGCCCGCCGGCTCTCCCACCACGGCGGCGCAGGTCCTGATGCCGCAGGGCGGGTGGCGCACGCCGCTGCTCAACTTCGTCGCACCGAAGGTGGCCGGTCTACCGTTCTCCGGAGCCCTCGGCGCAATGTACTTCCCTGGGGTCATATCGCTTGTCAAAGGGGACACCGCGTTCCTGGACGGCGAGGTGCCGGCGGCCAATGGCGTGGTGACCGGGCGCGGCTTGGCCAAGATGTACGCGGTGCTCGCCAACGACGGCCGCATCGACGGCAAAAAGTACTTGTCCAAAGAGTTGGCGCGCGGTCTGGCGGGTCAGTCGCGGTTCAAGTGGCCGGACGCGAATATGGTGGTGCCCATGCCTTTTCACCTCGGTTACCACGAATCGCCAGTTCCCGGGTTACTCAAAGGTTTTGGTCACGTCGGGCTGGGCGGAACGCTGGGATGGGCCGACCCTGAAACCGGCAGCTCGTTCGGGTACGTGCACAACCGGCTGCTGACGCAACGGCTGTTCGACATGGGCTCATTCGCGGGCCTGGCCAGCCCGCTGCGCACCGCCATCGAGGCCGCCCGCCACCAGGGTCCGCTCGAGGTGCCGCAGCTGGGCGCGACGTACAGCAAACCCGCTCGGCGACGGGCGGCCCTTCCAGATGTGGCCGCGTCGGGAGACGCTTAGCTTTTCGGCACGTTGCCGCGGGGGAGCGTCAGCGGCAGGTCGGCGTAGGTGACGATGCCCGGCGCCGCGGCGACGACGGCGGGGATCGCGTTGATCGCCGGCATCGCAGTCATGATGTGTCCGAGGTCCATGAAGTCGGCGATCGTCTCGGCCTGGAAATACGGCGGTGGCAGAAAACCGACCTTGGTTGTGACGGTGGGCTGCCCGTCGATCTGGATGACCCAGCCGTCTTGTTCGATCTTCCAGTCGGGCTCGAGGGTCTGGCCCTTGCGCCAGCGGACGTTGAGGTCGATCACGGTTGTGTCGCCGACGATGCCCTGCCAGCTGATGTAGACGCCTGCGACGCATCCGGCGGGGATGGTCCAGGACGCCATTTCGAGGTCCGCGGTGGTCTGCGCGTGCTCGGCCACGCAACGCACCTCGTCGAGTTCGACGCCGAGCGCGTCGCCCACCAGTTGGACTGCCTCGCCGAAGATCGCCGTCCCCTTGGCGGCCATCTGCTGCAGCTCGGGGTGGTCGATCGGCTGGCCGAAACCCACCGGCTTCTCGGTGTCGGGCGAGTCGTAGAACGTGGTGTCGGCGGCTTCGTTGACGGTGACCCTGTCGATCCGGTTGCACACCATGGCCGACACGATGGCCAACAGTTCGGCGAAGCCCGGGCTGACGCCCGACCCGAAGATCGTCGAGCCGCCCTTCTCGCAGGCCTGCACTATTCGGTCGCGGCCGTCGCCGAGGTTGCGCCCGGTGATGAAGGAGGCCGTCGTGACCACGTTGACGCCGGCCGACAGGATGCGGACCAGCTCGTCGACGTCGAACCACATCGGGTTGTAAACCACGCAGTCCGGTTTCAGGGCGAGCAGCGCGTCGACGTCATTGGTGGCCGCAATCCCGAGCGGCGGAATGCCGACGAGTTCGCCGGCGTCGCGGCCGACTTTCTCTGATGACCAGGCATAACACCCCACCAGTTCAAGCGTGGGGTTGTCGGCGATGGATTTCAGCGAGCTCTTGCCGACGTTTCCGGTGTTCCACTGAACGACTCGATAGGTGTTTGGCACTCGCTCAGCATAGGGAATTGTGTCCGGGCTTAATAGGCGGATTCGGAAGCCAGGATCTCAGCCAGGAATGCGTCGTCGCCCGGCCGGTCCAAGCGTGCCCGCACCCAGCGACGGACCCGCTCCCGCGTCTCGCGCGTCTCCGTTACCCCTGATACCTGGGCGCCGATGATCACCGATGTCGCGGGCCAGTCGTGGTCCCAGGCGGCCGATTCCGCCATCGGCCGCTGCCGGCTGTCGACCAGGGGAAGGGTGGCGCGGCCGTCGGCGTCCAGGAAACCGGTGCCGCTGACGGCCCCCGACCTCAGTTGCACCCCGATGCCGGTGGCCGGGTCCGGACCGATGATGGCCGCCCGCACAACGGCGACCACCGCCATTCCGGCTACCTCGACGACCCAGTCGACGGTGTCCTCACCCGCATCGAATATCCCGGGGGGAACCGCACTCCAGTTGACAGACGCGACGCCCCTGGCGATCGGAGCCGCGTCCCCTCTTTGGCCGAGTCCCGCGTCTGCGCCGGCGGCCAGCGCGTAATCGTCGCGACGTCCGCTCGGCATCGTGACGGTCATGCGCGAATCATCAAGAGCGGCATATAGTTCCGGCCATCCGATGTCGTCGACGCCGGCTTCGTCGGCAACACCGGCACCGGCATGCACCAAGTCGAGTATCCGCGGATCGTCACTTCGGACATGTTCGATCAAGGCGGTGGCGTGCGGCGCCAGCAGCTGCGCCACATCCGAATCCAGAGTGTCATCGGTGAAGAAGCCCTGCGCTCCGACGGTCCGCAGTGCGACCTCGACGTCGAGCAGGGCGCGGTCCAGACCGACGATGCCGTCCTGTCGACTGGCGGGCCACCATCGCCGCAGCCAGTGGCCGATAGCCAGCCTCCGCAGCGGTTCCACCGATCCAGGCGCGATGTCGACGCCGGTCAGCTCGACGCTGTGCGGTTCGTCGGCGGCCCCTAAGGCAGCCAGCGCCACGTGTCCGGATTCACCGAGGACGCGCCAAAGCCAGTCGGCGCGTGCCAGATCGGTGAAGGTGACCTGGGCCGACGCGGCGCCCGAGGGATCGTCGACCGTCCAGGACAGTACCGCACCACTGACTTCCAGCACCGCGTCCAGGGGCGTCTGTGCGGTGGTGGGACCGGTTCGCCAAAGACCGGCATCGGCAACCAATTTCATCCGGCAACCTGCAATTCCAGCATCGCCTTGATTCGTTGCCGGTGGTCGAGGCTGACCGACCGCGCGACCCCCTCCAGCAGGGACCGCACATCGTCGACGTCGTCGCAGGGCTCCTGCCAGACATCGCGCCCGTGCAGTCGCGCCCAAAGCCGGCTCAGGTATGGCTGCGCGTAGGCGGCGAGGTCATCGACGACTTGCCGTTGCCGCGGATGAATCGGCCCGCCTTCGGCGAGATAGCGGCGGGCGTGCAAGACATATGCTTCCTTGCGCAGCCGGGCCTGAATCTGCGCCGCCAGTCCGTAGTGGCTCATAACGGATGGGTCCAAAGGTGCCAGCTCGCCCGCGACCTCGATGCCGGCCACCAACGTGGCCTGCTTGTCCTCGGACAACAGCCCCCACGGCGCACATGCGCGGTCGACTTCCTCTTCGCACAGCAGCGGAATATCGGGCAAGGCGTCGCGGTCCAGGGCGCGCCGCAGCGTCGCGCGCACCCGGCCCACCACGCTGCGGTCCAGCGGGCGGTCGCTGTCGGAGCCGGCGGAGATCTGCGGTTGCCGTTGCGGTGCAACCGAACTCAGGCCAAGTTCGACGATCGACCACGGCAGCTCGGCCGTTTCAGTACGGGCCTGAGCGCCCAGGTTGTACGGTGTCGGGTCGGCGACGGCGGCCGACCAAGCCCGTTGACGGGCCGCCGCGGCGCTGTGGCCGGCGACGCGACCCAGCGCAGTGCTGAGATCGGCCAGGAAGCAGCCGGTGGCTGTCTCGCCGGCCCGCACGTCACGCCAACTGCGATCGAGCTGGCCGGTCAGCGTCGCGACGACATCCGGGCTTGCCACGTACTGGTGCAACACTTCGATCGCCGTGCGGTCTCGGCCGAGGTGAATTTCGCTGAGTATCGCTGCCACTGTTTCGCGATCTTGAGGCGCCGGTGGGCCTTTCGTCACCGCAAGCTCGAAGCACACCGGGAAGTACAGCTCCTGGGCGTTTCCGGTGCGAATCCGCTGCCTACGGCGCTCGAGTTTGAGGACCCCGAACCATGCCGCAGCGGAACGCAATTGGGGAGCGCTTCCGACGATCAGCTCATGCATTGCCGCAGCCGTCTCGGGATCGACGACTGGGGCCGAATACTGCGGGTTCGAGCGCAAGCGCAGCACCAACGGGTCCAAGATGCGTTTGACGGTCCGGCTCAACGGGCCGCCGTCGTCGCTGCTGAGCACCTCCACACCGGGACCGATCGCGCGCCACGCCCGGTCGATCACCGACCGGCGGGGGTGGCCCACCGCGATGGCGGTCGCCACCTGCGAATCCGCACTCATCAGGACAGGATAGGGGCTTTCGGAAGATCGCGGCAGCGAAAAAGTTGGGTTCGGTAGCCGGTTGGCACCGAGAACCTGGTCACATGAAGAAGCTGACAATGCTGCTGGCAGGCGCCGAAATTGCGCTGATCGCAACCGCTGTCCTGCATATCGCTTTTCGCCACCTGTGGATCACGTTGGTCGGTGTCACCGGCGTCGCACTGGCTTTGGCGCTCGTTGGTGGGCTCATAGTCGCTCGACATCAGATCTCTGATGAACGCACCATCGGCGTCGGCCCCGTGTGCACGGTGGGCAGCGGCGAATCGGCGACCGCCGACGGTGAGCGCCAGATCTTCATCGAAGTCGTAGCGGTGTCCGGAGAGACGTTCATCGGCAAATTGGCACGTTGTGAGGATGATCCCGACGCGTCGATGCTGCGCCCGGGGCTGGTCGTTCTGGTGGCGTTCGATCCCGCTGCCCGCGAAGAGCTTTCGCTGCCCGACGATGTCTTGGCCGTCCACGCGTCATGGTTCGCCTCAGTCTGAGTGGCTGGTGAAGTCAGCGCGCGCCGTCGACGGCGAAACTGACGAGCGCACCCCAGTAAAGCGGGCTGGCCGTGGCGTCACCATCATGCCAGCGCCGCATCTGCTCACGCTGCCACCGATTCACCGTGCACCCCGCATCGACGGTCTCGTGTGCCTCATCGACGGCGATGACCGCGTTGGCCATCGGATCGGCCAGATCGTCGGCCGCGAATTGCCGGTAGGCCGCCGTGGTAGGCAGCGACCACAAGGTGGCAGTCACCAACTGGGCGCCACCCAGGATCATGGCCGCCACCAGGCCGGTCGCCTCGTCGAATCGATAATCACCGCCTGATGCGCAGGCCAGCAGCGCCACTCGGGGCGGCATCGGCAGCTGCAAGGCCATCAGATCCGACGCGGTCAGCGGACGGTGGTCTCCGATAGTGTCGGCATCTCCAGGTATCCCCGCCGTACAGGCCAGGTGAAACGCGGCCCGATCGGCCTGGCCGGCGTGGCCGGAGTGGCTATCCGGCGAACTCGCGTGGCCGACGTACATCAGCCTGCTCGGGGTTTGAGCCAGCAGTCCGGCGAGCCACCCGCGGTCGGCATCCTGGCGGCGGAACAGCTGCACCGCCGCATCAACAATCGGTAGCACCGCACGCCGTTGCATCAGCGCGGTGTAGTGCCGCGCCAATGGCGTATCAGCTGACGGCCTGCCGAGCACCGATCCGAGCGCCGAGTCCGGGCGCTGGCCCGGCACCCGAGGGTCGAGAATCAGTACCGGCGGACCGTCTCGGCGGTTGTCCCACCCGGCCGGCGCCCGCGGCGAGTGCACGACGTTCTGCGGCACTGCCATCAGCACGTCGACCAACTCCATCAGCCGGGACCCGTCGGTGTGCTCGTTGATATCGGCGAGCTGCCAAGGGATTCGGGCGGCTACCCGGCCGCTGGCGGTGATGGCATCCTGGCGGGCGCGAACGAGTTCTTCCTTGCTTGGCCCCGATTTCGGCACTGCCAACAGGCCCCACGGGACGCGCGCCAGACGCGCACTGGGCGAGACGAACAGCGCCGCGCGCGGTGTTGCCACGCATTCCATCAGTAGCTGCCACCCGGGCTCGGCGATGAGCAGCACACCCAGGATGTAGGCGAGTGTCAGTTCGGTCTGTGGTGTCGCGAAGGGACCGCTGGTCAGTGCCCGCTCGATGGCGTCACGACGGCTCTGCGAGCCGTGCGGCTCCGGTAATGCGTCAACCAGCTCCTGCAGGGCCGCGAGCAGGATCGGCTCCTCCACCACCCAGTTGACGGTTTTCGACGGCTGCCCGACTATCCGCAAACTGGCGTAGGTGGCGATCCCGAGATCGGCGAATCGCAGGACCAGAGTCAGCCGGTCCGTGTCACTCATGGCCAGGTCGACCAGGCGGGTTCGTCGGCTGTCACCTCACGGCCGTAGCGCTGCAATGCCAGTGCGCGATAGTGACTCATGATCGGGGGAGCGTCCGGCTGCATCCGTAGCGGCGGCAACGGGCCGAGCCGCGTGAGCGAACTGCCATTGCGGGCCGGCGGGCCGGCGGCGGCCAGCGCTTCGCCGGTGTCGATCAGCACCCGAGGGGTAGCGGCGGATGCCCATTCGCCGACTTTGGGCGGCTGCGGTTCGGCGTTGAAAGTCCCTCGCGCGCTGTGGTATTCGACCAACTCGCTGATCAGCTGGGTGTTTTCCCATTCCCAGGCGACGGCGAAGGTGCTGGCCAGGATGGGCGCTGAAACGTTGGTCGCCCAGCGCGATCTCGCGTCGGCGTCGGCGATCGAATACCGCACCGAGTCGACCGCCAAAGCGGCCGGCACCTTGAGCTCCGCGGCCCGTTCGAGTTTGGTCATCGCGCGCCAGTATTCCGGAGTGCCCACCTCGCCGCGGAGGATGCCGAGTCCCTCGGCCTGCCGCGCCTCGGTTTCCTGCAGCGTCTCGTCAGGATCGCCCGAACTGTCGAAACCGAGGTCAGTCAACGCGTCAGCGCGCCAAACGGTCCCGAGGTGATTGTCGAGCTGCGCGTACTGCAGCCAACTACTGCGCGGCGACGAGTCGAGTAGCTCGCGGGCCTGGGCGATCAGCTCGACCGCGTTGCCGAAGCGGCCCCAGAAGATCGCTATCCAGCTGCGCTGCAACAGAATACGGTGCAGGTGCAGTGGCTTGCCCAGTTCACGCCAGTGCTGCTCGGCGTGCCCCCAACACTCGTCGGCTGCTTCCAATGCACCGGATGCCAGCCGGGTGAGTCCCATATACAGCCAGCAACGGGCCAGGTCGTGTGTTCGGGCATATCGTGCGATGACGGGTTGGGCCTCCGAGACCAGTTGCTCGGTGGTGGCGTGGTCGGCCGCCGACCAGCAGGCCGCCGCCCGTTCCAATTGTGTTCTGGCCGTGGCTAGTTCCCATCCACGCGCTTGTGCCCGGGCTCCCGCGCGCCGCAGCCACGGCTGCGCCTCGGATAATCGCCCGGTTTCAACACAGAACCTGCCGTATCCCGTGGCTGCGGCTATCCGGAGATAGTCTCCGGACATGCTGTCGCTGCTCGGCTGAGCTGGATCTGCTATGGCATCCAGCACCTGCTCCCACAAGGGAAGCGACTGGACGTGCAGGTCATCGTCGCAGAGTGCGGTCGCGCACAGAAGTTGCGCATAGGTAACCAGGTAGCTGTGTTCGTCGGCGAGATCGCTGAAAACGTTGTCGGAGCGCGTGTCGCTCAACACCGCCAGCTCCTTCGCGGCGCCGACGTGATCGCCGAGCGCTGCGGCCAAACCCGTTTGCAGAAACTGGGCTCGCCGCGAGTATCGACAGCGCATGTGCGCCACCTCGGCGTCCGACATGCGCACGTGTGCGGCGGCCTCCGGCATGGTGCCGGCGGAGACCGCGGAAAAGATGACCAGACAGTCGTGGATGCGCCGAATCGAATCTCGCACGCCATCATTCGAGCCGCGCGCCAGGTAGACCTCGCCCAGCTGCGCGAAAGCCTCCAGCGCGAGATCGTCGCGATCTTCCTGCTCGATCCGGGGCATCAAGGACAGCAGCAGATCGCGCGCCGCCACCTCGTCGGCGGCGAACGCCAGACGGCGGGCGCGCTCTAATTCGCCGGGAATCGACACGGCTGCATCATAAGTCCGTTGGTGGCGCCCCGCGGCGCAAACGCGGAGTGGCGGACGCGTGAGCGAGGCACGTCCGCCACCCGGAGTTCGACCGATCAACCGCAGGTCACCTTGATGCTGAAGTCCTTCGTGACCATTCCGGCCATCGGGTTCTTCAAATCGGCACCCTGTGCCTGGCCCGTGATGGTGTAGGTCTTACCGTCCACCGCCACGTTGGCCGAGCCGACCTTTGCGCCCATGCCGTTGCTGACCGACAACGCGTTGCCATCGACAACAAGGGCCAACGACTCGACCTTCGGCGTGGCCTCGTCGGTCATCACGACCGCCAGCGCCTGTTGGCCACTACCGGTGGACCCACTGCCGATGTCGATCTTGCCGCCGGTTTTGACGCAGGTCACCGAGGCGGGGTTCACCCCCGCGAGGTCGGTGCCGCCGACTTTGACCTGCGCGCCGGTACCGGTGGCGGCGCTGGGCGCCGTACTCGAGCCCGGGCTGGCCGTGTGGCCGCCGTCCGAGCAGGCCACTAGCGCCGACGCGACGCCAAGCGTTCCAATCGCTCCCGCGAGAAGACGTTTCACTGGTATTTCCTTCCTTCATGCGCCGCCCGATTGGCGTCGTCATTGGGGAAGTACAGGACGCCCGAGTTGCTACCGATCCCAATTTTCTGGTGTAACCGGTAGGCTGCGTCGACACGACCCGATGAAGGGAGGCAGGCGATGCCGAAGGTGAAGTGGCTGGAAAAGCCTGAGGCTCATGACTTTCCGGCCGCAGGCGATTACCTGGCTTTACTCGCCGACGCGCACACCGTCGAAGAGCTGACACAGAGTCTGCAGGCCGGAGACATTGTGCACAAGAAGGCCAAAGACATACTGCGGGCCGCTCAGCTGAGCCTGCTACCGGCTGACAATCCCCACGTCGCGTCCGACCTATCCAAGATCAAAAAGGGTGAATCGCTATCGCCTATCCTGCTGGTCCGGGGCGACTTCGCCACCGGTGTTCCGTTACAAATCGCCGACGGCTACCACCGTGTGTGCGCGAGCTATCACACCGACGAGAACACCGACATTCCCGTCGTCATAGTCGGCCGACCCCAGTGATTGAGATCCAGACCGTCGGAACGGTGCGGGTGTTGGCCCTGTCATCGGGGCGGGTCAACGCTCTCGATGTCGAGCTGCTGGAAGAGCTGACGGCCGCCATCCGCGAGCAGCAGGGTTCGGGCGCAGGCGCGCTCGTTGTGACCGGTGCGGGCCGGGTGTTCTGCGCCGGGGTCGACCTCAACCGTGTGCTGCAGGGCGGGGCTGACTACACCGATCGGTTGATCCCTGCGCTGTCCGACGCGTTCGTTGCGATGTTCTGCTATCCAGGGCCGACAGTGGCCGCGATCAACGGTGCCGCGATCGCGGGCGGGTGTGTGCTGGCGTCTGCCTGCGACCGTCGGCTGATGAGCCCCGATGCGCAGATCGGGGCATCCGAGGTCCGCGTCGGAGTGTCTTTCCCGGCCGCCGCGCTCGAGGTCGTGCGTTACGCGTGCGGAGACCACGCCGAGGAAGTGCTGCTCGGCGGTCGCCTCTATCGAGGAGCTGACGCCATCGCCAGCGGACTTGCCCACCGCGTCATCGCCGACGATCTCATCGAGGCGGCTCTGGCGGAGGCATCAGACCTGGGTGAGATCGCGGCCGACGCCTATTGCCATACCAAAGGTCAGCTGAGGGCGCCTGCCCTGGCGCGGATCGGCGAGGCCGGCGGTATTGACCGGGAGGTCCGCCAGTTGTGGGGCGCCGACGAGACGCGGCAGCGCATCGCCGACTCGCTCGAGCGCCTTCGGCGCCGCTGAGTTATTCGTCGACTGCGACGCCGCCCCGGGTGCGCCTGCGGCGCATGCGGTGGGTGCCCTTCCCGGTCGGGCGGCGATTGCGCAACCCACCCGTGGGCTCCTCGGTGGCGTCAGTTGCCTCAGTTGGCTCAGTGTCTTCGGCGGTGACCGTGGCGGGCTCTTCTGCCTGCTCGGGCTGTTCTGCTTCTTCTGCTTCTTTGGTTTCGCCCGCTCCTGCCTCGACCGTTTCTGCGTCTTCGGTTTCTTCGGCGTCTTCGGTCTCTGTGTCTTCGTCGACCTCGGCTTCTGGGGCTTCTTTGTCTTCGGCGGCTTCGTCAGCCTCCTCGCCCTTCTTGCCACGAATACGACGCTTCTTGGGTTTCTTCGCCTTGATCGGTTTCGGCGGTGGCGGCGGCAACTCGGCGACAAACGATAGGTAGAACGCGAGAATTCCGAGCACGCCGATCGCGGCGGCGGCGCCGTAGATGCCGAACAAATACTGTCCGGCAGCGTCCAGGCTGAGCCAGATCTCGCTGATCGCGGTTCCGATGATCAGCACGCCCGCCAGCACGTGGGCCACGATCGACCAGACCCTTATAGACAGCGCCAGCTGCGGGGTGCCCAGCTCCGGCTTGCGGGTGCGCAGCAGGGTAAACACCACGGGCAGCGCGGCCAGCCCGATGAGCGCGCCCGACGCGATCCGGCCCGCCATCCCCAGTGCGTGCGGCATGTCGCCCGTCAGCTCGTACCAGCGGGGCAGCACGCAGAGGAAATAGAGGACGCCAGCACCGATCGAAAACAACAAGTGCCACGGAATGGCGACCTTGCGCCCCATACGCCTCCTCATGCTGGTAAGCCCACGTCAGCCTAAAGGCAGCCCAAACCGATTCCAAACAACACCCTGTGGGGCCGCGCCGTGGACCACTGGCGGAGGATGCGGGATTTGAACCCGCGAGGGCTGTTAACCCAACCCGCGTTCCAGGCGAGCGCCATAGGCCACTAGGCGAATCCTCCGTGGCCATGGTAGCCGAGTGCCCGGCGGCCACCGCTGGCCGCCGCTGGTTGCTCCGCGTCAGGTATTACACTCGCGATGGACCCCGCGCGGCGTCTATCCTGTGAACTCCCCCAGGGCCGGAAGGCAGCAAGGGTCAATGGGCTCTGTCGGGTGCGCGGGGTCCCCTACGTCGGGGGCTTTCATGACCCTGAACCCCACGGTGTGCGATCAGCGAAAGGTCCCCTGGTGGCTTTCGATTCCCTCAGCCATGAAGAGCTAGCGGCGCTGCACGCCCGCAACCAGCAGGATTATGCGGCGCTGCAGGCCAAGAAGCTGGCCCTGAACCTCACCCGCGGCAAACCCTCACCCGAACAGCTGGACCTGTCCAACGCGCTGCTGAGTCTGCCAGGAGACGACGACTACCGCGACGAGGAGGGCACCGACACTCGCAACTACTTCGGCCAGCACGGCCTGCCGGAATTGCGGGCCGTCTTCGGCGAGCTGCTCGGCATCCCGGTGCCCAACCTGATCGCGGGTAACAACTCCAGCCTTGAGATGATGCACGACGTCATCGTCTTCTCGATGCTGCACGGCGGCGTGGACTCGGTACGGCCCTGGAAGGACGAACCGAGCGTCAAGTTCCTCTGCCCCGTCCCCGGCTACGACCGGCACCACAACATCACCGAAACCATGGGCATCGAAATGATCCCGATCCCGATGCTTCGAGACGGTCCCGATGTCGACCTCATCGAAGAACTGGTCGCCGTGGACCCCGCTATCAAGGGCATGTGGGCGGTACCGGTGTTCGCCAACCCGACCGGCGTCACCTACTCCTGGGAAACGGTTCGCCGGCTCGTCCAGATGCGGACGGCGGCAAACGATTTCCGGCTGTTCTGGGACAACGCGTACGCGGTGCACACCCTGACCCTGGACTTCGTCCGCCAGGTCGACGTCCTCGGGCTGGCCGCCAAGGCCGGCAACCCCAACCGGCCTTACGTTTTCGCGTCCACCTCGAAGATCACCTTCGCCGGCGCCGGTGTCAGCTTCATGGGCGGATCGCTGGGCAACATCGCCTGGTATCTGCAGTACGCGGGCAAGAAGTCGATCGGCCCGGACAAGGTCAACCAGCTGCGGCATCTACGCTTCTTCGGCGATGCCGACGGGGTTCGCCTGCAGATGCTGCGCCAACAGCAGATACTGGCGCCGAAATTCGCGTTGGTGCTGGAGATTCTGGATCAGCGGTTCAGCGATTCCAAGCTCGCCTCCTGGACCGAGCCCAAAGGCGGTTACTTCATCAGCCTCGACGTGCTGCCCGCCACGGCGCGGCGGACCGTCGCCCTGGCCAAGGACGCCGGTATCGCGGTCACCGACGCCGGTGCCTCCTTCCCATACCGGAAAGACCCGGACGACAAGAACATCCGGATCGCGCCCACCTTCCCGTCGTTGCCGGACCTGCGTGACGCCGTCGACGGGCTGGCTACCTGCGCGCTGCTGGCGGCCTCGGAGTCGATGCTGAACTCGGCCCCGTCGGCGTCGAGTGTGCGCTGACGGCGGAAAAAGCCGCCAAATCCCGGCGCACGTTCACACTGGAAGCCACTGATGCACACTCGACGCCGGTCGGGCCTTCGTCACCGAGCGTCGGTAGCCTGCTGAGCGTGGCCCTCTACCGCAAGTATCGACCGGCAACTTTCGCCGAAGTGGTCGGGCAGGAGCACGTCACCGAACCGCTGTCCGTCGCCCTGGAAGCGGGCCGGATCAACCATGCGTACTTGTTCTCCGGGCCGCGCGGCTGCGGAAAGACGTCGTCAGCGCGCATCCTGGCCCGGTCGTTGAACTGTGTGCAGGGACCGACCGCCAACCCCTGCGGGGTGTGCGACTCATGCGTGGCGTTGGCGCCCAACGCGCCCGGCAGCATCGATGTCGTGGAGCTCGACGCCGCCAGCCACGGCGGCGTCGACGACACCCGCGAGCTGCGGGACCGCGCGTTCTACGCGCCGGCGCAGTCGCGCTACCGGGTGTTCATCGTCGACGAGGCGCACATGGTGACCACGGCGGGGTTCAATGCGCTGCTCAAGATCGTGGAGGAACCGCCCGAACACCTCATCTTCATCTTCGCCACCACCGAACCGGAGAAGGTGCTGCCCACCATCCGGTCGCGTACCCATCACTACCCGTTTCGGCTGTTGCCGCCGCGCACCATGCGCGCGTTGATCGGGCAGATCTGTGAGCAAGAGGGCGTCGTCGTCGACGATGCGGTGTATCCGCTGGTGATCCGCGCCGGCGGGGGTTCGCCCCGCGACACCCTCTCGGTGCTGGATCAGTTGGTGGCCGGCGCCGAGGGCAACCATGTGACCTATCAGCGGGCGCTGGGCCTGCTGGGCGCCACCGACGTCGCACTGATCGACGACGCCGTCGATGCTCTCGCCGCTTCGGATGCCGCCGCGTTGTTCGGCGCGGTCGAATCGGTGATCGACGCCGGCCACGACCCGCGGCGCTTTGCCACCGACCTGCTGGAGCGATTCCGCGATCTCATTGTGCTGCAAGCAGTTCCGGATGCGGCAACCCGCGGCGTGGTGGACGCGCCAGAGGACGTGCTGGATCGGATGCGGGAGCAAGCGGCGCGGATCGGGCCGGCGGCACTGACGCGATACGGCGAGGTGGTGCAGGCAGGGCTGGGCGAGATGCGTGGTGCGACGGCGCCACGTCTGCTGCTCGAAGTGGTCTGCGCGCGACTGCTGCTGCCGTCGGCCAGCGATGCCGAGTCGGCGCTACTGCAACGCGTCGAGCGGATCGAGACCCGGCTGGACATGTCCATTCCCGCTTCCGAGAGCGTTGCCCCCACGCTCCCCCGCAAGCGGGAGGTGCCCCCACGGCCCGCGGAGGCCGAGCCCGCGGCTGCTTCCGTCCGGTCGCGCAAAGCCAAGCCGACGCCCAAGCCGGCGCCCGAACCGCCGCCGGCGCCAGCGCCCGAACCGCCGCCAGCACCGGCACCCGAGGCCGCCCCTGAATCAGTCTCTGCCCCAGGTGAACTCAACGCGGCCGCGGTGCGAACCATGTGGCCGACGGTGCGGGACAAGGTGCGCCAGCGCAGCCGCACCACCGAGGTGATGCTGGCGGGCGCCACCGTTCGCGCGGTCGACGACAACACATTGGTGCTCACCCACGCATCCGCGCCGCTGGCCAAGCGGTTGTCCGAACAGCGCAACGCCGATGTCATCGCCGAAGCGCTCAAAGACGCGCTGGGAGTCAACTGGCGAGTGCGGTGTGAGGTCGGCGATGCGGAGCCCGCGCCGAACCCGGTGATCCCCAAGGTGGAAGAGCGAGCCTCCGTCGTGGAATCCCCCGAGCGGGAGGAAGAGGAGCACATGCTCGCCGAGGCCGGCCGCAGCGACCCGTCGGCGCCGCGTCGCGATCCCGAAGAGGTCGCGCTCGAGCTGCTGCAAAGCGAACTGGGTGCCCGCCGCATCGACAACGGCTGACCGCGATCAGGTTACGGCTGCCACCATGGCCGCAGCGGCAGATCGTCGTCGCGGCCGCGTTCGTCTAACTTGGTCGCCAGCACGTGATGGAGCTGAAGCTTGTTCTGCTCGAAGCCGACCCGTGAAGCAGCCATGTATAGACCCCATACCTTGGCGATCGGCAGACCGACCTCGACGACGGCCTCGTCCCAGTGCGCTACGAGGTTGCGGCACCAGTCACGCAGCGTCATCGCGTAGTGCTGCCGGAAGTTCTCCTCGTGCAACACCTCCAAGCCGATTTCCTGGATCTCGGTGACGATCCGTCCCGAACCGGTCAGCTCCCCGTCGGGGAAGACGTAGCGGTCGGTGAAGCCGCCCCCATGGCTGGTCGATCTGTTGTCGTGGCGGGTGATGCAATGATTGAGCAGCAGGCCGCCGGTGCGCAGCTTCGACTTGAGGAAGCCGAAGTAGGCGGGGTAGTTCTTGACGCCGATGTGTTCGGTCAGCCCGATCGACGAAACGGCGTCGAATCCCGTTTCGCCCACGTCGCGGTAGTCGGAGTGCCGTACCTCGGCCAGCTCGGCCAACCCCTCGTCTTCGATCGCCAGTTGGGCCCATTTCGCCTGCTCGGCCGACAGGGTGGCGCCGACCGCCCGGACACCGCGGCGGGCGGCGTAGCGCACCATGCCGCCCCACCCGCAGCCGACGTCGAGCAACCGATCTCCGGGCCGCAGTCGCAGCTTCTCGAAAATCAGCCGGTATTTGTTCTCCTGGGCCTCTTCCAGCGTCGCGCCGTCGTCTGGATACACGGCGCAGGTGTAGGTCATCGACGGCCCCAGCACCCATTCGTAGAAGGTATTGGAGACGTCGTAGTGATGATGGATTGCCTCCGCATCACGAATTTTGCTGTGCCGCAAGCCTTCAACGATCCGGCGCCACCTGGGTAGCGTCTCTTGCGGCGGCGGCGCGGCTGGCAACAGCCGCTCCAAGCCGATAGATCGGACGATGTTGGCCAGCACCAGCGGCGACGGCCGCTTGAAGTCAAGCTTGTCGGCCAGCAGTTTGAGCAGGGCGTACGGATCACCGCCAGATACGCCGCGCAGTTCCAGGTCGCCCGAGACGTAGGCGCGAGCCATCCCCAGTTCTCCCGGTGCAGTGACCAGGTAGGTGGTGCCGCGAGGGGTCAGTAGATCCACCCCCAGCACCGCGTCCTCAGGTCCGGCGGTGCTGCCGTCGTATGCGGTGAACCTCAACGGCTGCTGCCCACCTCCGGCGAAAATCGCCAGGATCTCGGCCAGGCTCAGCTTGCCTTTTGTGGCGCGCTCCTGTTCCTTGGTCGCCGTCATCGTCGTTGCACCGCCTTTGCGTAGAGATCTAGAAGACGCGAGCGGGGATCATATGTCTTCTTCACGGTGACGTAAGACTCCCCGCCATAGAGCTCGTCAAACTCCTCGCGGGTGTAGAAGGAGTCGGAGTACAGCGACTTGTGCCCGTCGAGGGAACTAACTTTCGCCTCGATCAACCGGTTCGTCGCACCCTCGGTCGCACCGACCGGCACCGAGGACCAGAAGCCGATGTTGACGTAGGTGTGGTCGGGCCGAATCGGATAAAGCGCCCAGCCGGCATGGTTGCGGAGCCGTAACGGGCACACCCAGATGGGCGTAATGGGCACCGTGTCCAAGAACCACTCCAAGAACTCGGAAGTGCGCTCGATCGGCACCTCGATGTCTTGGACTACCCGCTCCCGCGGCGGCCTACCCTTGCGCTTTTCGATCCGGTCGGCGATGCCGAAGCGCTGGTCGGCGGCCACCAGCTTCCAGTAGACACTGCTGCGCCGGTAGCGCCGCGGCCACCAGCGCCGCAGCCGCGGGTTCTGGGCGCCAAACGAGCGTGAGCACCAGAACCAGTCGGTGTCCCAGCGCCATAAGTAGTCGTGGATCGTCAGCCGGTCTTCTTTGGTGGCTTCCACGCCGGGTGCGTCGTGCTGGATTGAGCGGTAGTAGATGTCCTTCCCGGTGTAATCGCTGACCGGTCCGGGGGTGGTGGTCCGCCTGCCAACGCACAGGTAGCCTTCATCGGGACCGAACACCACGCCGTCGAGGTAGTCGACCGGTGTGCCGCCCTGTCCGCCGGTGTCGATGATGCGTTCCATCGCCGCGACCATGTCGGGCAGCGAGCGGAACCGGACGTGCCGGAGTGCCACAAACGGCGCTACGGGCTCCAGCTCGATTCGGAGTCTGGTTGAATACCCAAGTGTTCCATAAGAATTGGGAAACGCGCGGAACAGTTCGGGGTGCTGGCTGCGAGATGCGGTGAGCAATTCGCCAGCGCCGGTGAGGATATCCATCTCCAGCACCGATTCGTGTGGCAGACCGTTGCGAAACGATGCCGATTCGATACCCAAGCCGCTGACCGCACCGCCGAGAGTGATGGTCTTCAGCTGCGGGACTACCAGCGGCGAAAGGCCGTAAGGCAGGGTCGCGGCTACCAAGTCCTCATAAGTGCACATGCCGGCGACATCGGCGGTGCCAGCTTCCGGATCGACACCGAGGACATGGGTCAGCCCCGAGGTATCCAGGCCGCGCGCATCGCGTTTGGCGCGGGCGCGGAACAGATTTGAGGTGGGCTTGGCGAGCCGAACGGTGGACGTTGCGGGGATGGATCGATAACTCGCCATCAACCGATCAACGCCCGACGTGTGAGCCGGGAGTGCAGATCCAGGGATAGGCACCACATATACCCTAGTCTTCGAAAACACCCCGTGCACCCGCGCGGGCGGCATTACGAAGAGGAGTTGTGCCTGATGGGCCAGGTGAACGCGGCCAGCACGATCTTGATCAACGTCGAGCCCGCGGCCACACTTGCCGCGGTGGCGGACTATCAGGAGGTCCGCCCGAAAATCCTGGGTCCGCAGTACAGCGAGTACCAGGTCCTGCAGGGCGGGCAGGGCACCGGCACGGTTGCCAAGTGGAAGCTGCAGGCCACCAAGTCACGCGTTCGCGATGTGCAGGTCAACGTTGACGTCGCCGGCCACACCGTCATCGAGAAGGACGCGAACTCGTCCATGGTCACAAACTGGACGGTGGCTCCCGCGGGCCCTGGATCCAGCGTCACCGTGAAGACCAGCTGGACCGGTGCGGGCGGCGTCAAAGGTTTCTTCGAAAAGACCTTTGCGCCATTGGGTCTGAAGAGGATCCAGGCCGAGGTGCTGGCCAACCTGAAAAAGGAACTGGAGGGCTAGCTCAGCGCACCTGGCCCTGGGTGGCCAGGAAGCCCGCGATGCCGCGGACTAGCGCGTCGGCGTATTTTTGCCGGCCTTCGGGCGACTCCAGCAGCGCCGAATCCGCGGGATTCTTCATGTTGCCGCACTCGACCAGGATCGACGGATACTGCGCCAGGTTCAGGCCGGTCAGGTCCGAGCGCCCGTACAGGCCGTCCTGGCCGATGTAGTTGGAAGGCGGAATGCCCGACGCCTGCAGCTGGTCGCGCATGATTTGGGCGTACTGCACCGACGGTCCGGCCTGCACCTGGTTGAGCGGTGGGGCCGAATAGTTGACGTGGAACCCCCGGCCGGACGGTGGGCCGCCGTCGGCGTGGATGCTCAGGATCGCGTTGGGGTGCATCGCGTTGGCTGTGTTGGCGCGCGCGTCGACACACGGTCCCAGCCCGGTGTCGTTGCCCCGGGACATGGCGGTCCGGACGCCCAGTGCGTTCAACGCGGCGCGGACCCGCAGTGCGGTGTCCCAGGTGAAGGTGTGCTCCATATAGCCGCTGTTGGTCGACGTTCCGCTGGTCTGGCAGTCCTTGGTGCTACCGCGACCGGTGGGCACCTGGCGCGAGATGGAAGCGTCGTTGGAGCCGTTGTGGCCGGGGTCGATGAACACGACCATGCCGGCGATATTGGCAGGGGTCGCCGTCGCGGTCGGGATGATCAGTGTCGACGACGCAACCAGTGCGCCGACCACCACTTTGATTCCGACACGCCTGCTCACTCGTTGGTCCACGGCGCAAAGGTAACGTCGCGCGGTCTACGCTGGGTGTTTCGAATCGCCCGACATCCACAGGCGAAACCAACTCGAGACCAAGATGCGAGGGGATTGTCATGCAACCCGGAGGCGATATGTCGGCGCTGCTGGCCCAGGCGCAGCAGATGCAGCAAAAGCTACTGGAAGCTCAGCAACGACTCGCGAACTCCGAGGTGCACGGTGACGCCGGTGGCGGTCTGGTCGAGGTGGTCGTCAAAGGCAGCGGCGAGGTGGTCGCGGTGAAGCTCGATCCCAAGGTCGTCGACCCCGAGGACATCGAGACCCTGCAGGACTTGATCGTCGGCGCCATGGCCGACGCTTCCAAGCAAGTCACCAGGATGGCGCAGGAGCAGCTGGGCTCGCTGGCCGGTGGCATGGGTGGCCCGCCCGGCCAACCGCCAGCGCCACCAACTCAAATACCGGGGCTCTGAGCTTTCCACCGTCATGTTCGAGGGACCCGTCCAGGATTTGATCGACGAGCTCGGCAAGTTGCCGGGTATCGGACCCAAGAGTGCTCAGCGCATCGCCTTCCACTTGCTGTCCGTCGAGCCCGCTGATATCGACCGGCTGACCGCCGTGCTGGCGAGGGTCCGCGACGGCGTGCGCTTCTGTGCGGTGTGTGGCAACGTCTCCGACGACGAGCGGTGCAGAATTTGTTCTGATACCCGTCGAGATGCATCTGTGGTGTGCGTGGTCGAGGAGCCGAAGGATATCCAGGCCGTCGAGCGCACCCGCGAATTCCGCGGCCGCTACCACGTTTTGGGCGGTGCGCTTGATCCGCTGTCCGGCATTGGTCCCGATCAGCTGCGGATCCGCGAGCTGCTGAGTCGTATCGGTGAGCGGGTCGACGACGTCGACATCACCGAGGTGATCATCGCCACCGACCCCAATACCGAGGGCGAGGCGACCGCGACTTACCTGGTGCGGATGCTGCGCGACATCCCCGGCCTGACCGTGACGCGCATCGCGTCCGGGCTACCGATGGGCGGCGACTTGGAGTTCGCCGACGAGTTGACGCTGGGCCGCGCGCTTACCGGCCGCCGGGCCATGGCCTGACCCTTCTCCCGCGCGCCGAGACTGTAATTTTGCAGGCCTTTACTCGCACTTCTTCTGCGGATTTACAGGCTCGGCGAATTGTCGCCACGGCTTAAGTTTCGGCGCTTGCGCCTTACCGAGTCGCCAATCGCTCGCGGCGCAATAACTCCACCTCCGGCAGCTCGAGCGATGCCAGCTCACCCACCACCTTGCTCAGCAGCAGGTCGGCCAGTTCCGGGTTGCGCGCCAGACACGGTCCGTGCATATAGGAGGCGACCACACTGCCCTGAACCGCGCCGTCAAAGCCGTCGCCGGCACGGTTACCCGCGCCCTTGACCACCGCGCCCAGCGGCGAGGCCGCCGAGCCCAGAACCGTTCCGCCGCGGTGGTTTTCAAAACCTGTGAGTCGCTGGGTCAAGCCCGCCAGCAACGGCTTGGTCACCACTTCACCGATGGTGCGCTTGTCTTGCGGTGTGGTGGTCAAATCCAGCATTCCCACGCCATCGACCCGTTCCCCGGCCGACGTCTCATACCAGTGCCCGAGCACCTGGATGGCCGCGCAGATCGCGAGCACTGGAGCTCCGCGGCCCGCGGCGCGCTGCAGCCCCGGATACTTGATGAGGTGCCTGGTAGCCAGCCGTTGCGCGTAGTCCTCCGCCCCGCCCAGTGTGTACAGGTCCAAAGACTCCGGCACCGGGTCAGCCAGCGTGATCTCGACGACCTCGGCGGCGATACCGCGCAACCGCAGCCGTTGGCGCAGCACCAGGGCGTTCCCGCCGTCGCCGTAGGTGCCCATCACGTCGGGCAACACCAGCCCGATCCGCACCTTTGAAAGGGACCCCGAATCAGTCATGACGCGCCAATGCTCGCTGCAGCTGAAGGAACGCGGTGTAGTTGGCGACGACCTCCACCCGCCCGGGCGGGCAGGACGCGATGGCGGCCACGGTGTCGTGCACCAGGGTGTGCTCAACGCCCGCATACCCCAGACGCACCGCCAAATCGGTGCCGCGTTCGCCGGCAGCGACCACGGCAGTCTCGTCGAAGTGCTCGAAGCGCACATCCCACAGCCACGACAAATCCTCACCGTCGGGCACCTGCCCGTTGACCGCGATGACCACCCCGGCCGCGTGCTTGTCGACCATCGACAGCGCTTCTTGCCAGCCCGCCGGATTCTTGGCCAGCAGGATTCGCGCCGCGTGCACGCCGATACGAACGGTCCGGTAGCGTCCGGCAACTTCGTCGACCGCCGAGACGGCCGCCACCGCCGCCGCCGGATCTGCACCCAGCGCGACAGCGGCGGCCACGGCCTGGGCGGCGTTGCCGCGATTCACCGCGCCGGGCAGCGTCAACCGCATCGGCAGGGCCAGCCCGTCGGGCCCGTAAAGGGTGTTGTCGTCGAACCACCAGTGCGGGCTGGGTCGCTTGAAGTCGGCGCCGGTGGAATACCAGTGGTCCTGCTCGCGGACGATGACCTCGCCACTGCGCGGACAGCTGACCGAGTCGTTCGCCCACGCGCCGCCCGCGGCGACCCACACCACGTTCGGGCTGTCGTAGGCGGACGAGGTCATCAGCACGTCGTCGCAGTTGGCGACCACGACTGCGTTCGGGTGCCGGGTCAGGCCGGCACGCAGCGTGCGTTCGATTACGTTGATCTCGCCGACCCGGTCCAGCTGGTCGCGGGACAGGTTGAGCAGGACGACGACGCTGGGTTCAACCGCATCGGCGACGTGCGGCACGTGCATCTCGTCGACCTCCAGCGCCGCCAGCCGGGCACTTTGGTCGGCGGCCAGTGCGGCGACCAAACCGGCATCCATGTTGGCGCCCTCGGCGTTGGTCGCCACAGCTCCCAGCGTCCCCAAAGCGGCCACGGTCATCCGGGTGGTGGTGGACTTGCCGTTGGTACCGGTGACGACGACGGTGCGCCGCCCTGCGCCGAGCTGACGCAGAATCGAACGGTCCAGCGTCATGGCGACCAGGCCGCCGATCATCGCCCCGGCACCGCGCCCGGTGACCCGCGACGCCCACCGGGCGCTCGCTCCTGCGGCGAGCGCCAGACGTGCCCGGGTGGTTACCACCTGGGCAGTCTAAGTTCGCGACACGACGCGCAGCGACCAGGTGATGTCGGTCAGACGTGCCATCCTCAGGCTATGAACGGGGTGTTCTGGGGTCGCCCGGCCGGCGAGCCGGACGGGGGCTGGGCCGTCATCGACGTCGAGACATCGGGCTTTCGCCCAGGTCAGGCGCGGATCATCAGCGTTGCCGCCCTCGGCCTCAACGCCGACGGCCAGGTGGAGCAATCCGTTGTCAGCCTGCTCAACCCCGGGGTGGACCCGGGCCCCACTCACGTGCACGGTCTGACCGCCGCCATGCTGGAGGACCAGCCGCAGTTCGCCGACATCGTCGGCGACGTGATCGACGTGCTGCGCGGCCGCACGCTGGTGGCACACAACGTCGCCTTCGACTACGCATTCCTCGCCGCCGAGGCCGAGCTCGCCGAAGCCGAACTTCCCGTCGACAGCGTCATGTGCACCGTCGAGCTGGCCCGGCGACTGGACCTCGGCATCGACAATCTGCGGTTGGAGACGCTCGCGGCGCACTGGGGCGTGACGCAGGAACGGCCGCACGACGCCTTCGACGACGCATTGGTGCTGACCGGGGTGCTGGCGTCGGCGCTGGCGCGGGCACGCGAACGCGACATCTGGCTGCCCGTGCACCCGGTGACCCGGCGCCGCTGGCCCAACGGCCGGGTGACCCACGACGAACTGCGCCCACTGAAGGTGCTGGCGTCCCGGATGCCCTGCCCGTATCTCAACCCGGGGCCGTATGCCCCAGACAGGCCGTTGGTGCAGGGCATGCGGGTGGCGCTGGCCGCCGAGGTGCGCCGGACCCACGAGGAACTCGTCGAGCGGATCCTGCACGCCGGGCTGGCCTACAGCGACACCGTCGACCTGGAGACCTCGCTGGTGGTATGCAACCACTCCGCCCCTGAGCAGGGCAAAGGCTATACGGCCCGGAAGCTCGGCGTGCCGGTCGTAACCGATGCGCAGTTCATGGACTCCGTTCGCGCCGTCATCGGCGGCACCAACATGGAGGAATTCGTCGACCTCACCACCGTCGACGAACAGCTCGCGCTGTTCTGACTACCTCTTGCACCACTACATCTGTAGTAGTACCGTTGCTGGCATGGCAACCACTACAGACATAGTACACAAACGGTCCTGGTGGGCCTCGTATCGCCGGCACGGCTACTTCTTCCGCCAGGCGGCCATGCTGACCATTTCGATGGGCTTCTGCCTGCACCTCTATCGCGTCACCTTCGGCGACGACCTCGCCGTGAAGTACGCGATCACACTGACGACCGACAAGATCCTGCTGGTGCCGATGACATACGCGGCGATCACGGGCATCCTGGTGTGGCGCCGCGTGAGCTTCGCCAATAAGCCGCACAGGGCCTTCTTCACAGCGTCGGTCTTCTATATCGCTGCCAGCGTTCCGCTACACATCTACTTCAACCTGATCCGGGGCGACGTCGCGACGCTTTTCATGTGGTTCCCGATGTGGTTCAGCTACCTACTGCTGTGCTTGGTTTATCCGGCGTTCCTGACGATGTTTTGGCGGCTGCGCTACAAAGACTGATGCCCTCCAACCCTGAGCGCCGCGCGCAGATCCTCGACGCCGCGATCGGCATTCTCGCCGACGTGGGCGTCGGGGGTCTGACGCATCGCCAGGTCGACGACCGGGCGGATCTGCCCGCGGGCACCACATCGAACTACTTCCGGACGCGTCAAGCCCTGCTGGAAGCCACGGCGGCGCGCACCGTCGATCTACATTGGCAGCGCGTCGAGGCCTTGCGAGCCGCGATCGGATCGCTCACCCGCTTCACCCCTGAAGGCGTCAAAGCGCTGTTGACGACGATGATTTCTGATCCCGACGAGCAGACGCGCCGTTACACGCTGGCTCGGTTCGAGCTGTTCATGGAGGGCACCCGTCGGCCTGAGCTCCGGCCGTTCCTGACCGAGCTGCAGACCGCAGCGGTGAAGTCCGCCACGCTCATCTTCGAGGCGGCGGGCTTCACCCCAAAGCCCCAGCAGATGGAGGAGCTGAGCCGCCTGCTCAACGGCTACCTGTTCAGCAACCTCACGATTTCGGGCGCCACCGATGATCCGGCCGGGCTGGTCGAGCGACTGCTGCGCGCGTTCTTCGAGGCCTAGCGTGAGGCCCGGTTGACCGCCGACACCACGGCGCGCAGCGACGCGGTGGTGATTGACGGCGCAATGCCGACGCCCCACACGGTACGCCCGCCCACTGACGCCTCGACGTAGGCCGCGGCCTGTGCGTCGTCGCCGGCGCTCATCGCATGCTCCGAGTAATCCAGGACGGCTACCTCGAACCCGACCTTTCCCAGCGCGTGGACGAAAGCGGCCAGCGGGCCATTGCCGACGCCGCTGATCTCGGTCTCCACCCCGTCGATCTTGACGGTCACGGCGATGCTGGCAGGCCCGCCGTCTTCCTCGGAGGTATCGACGCGCTGCTTCATTCGCTCCAGCGGCCGCACCGGGGCGAGGTACTCCTCGGAGAACGCTTCCCACATCTCCTTGGGCGAGACCTCACCACCCTCACCGTCGGCGATCTTCTGGATCACTTGAGAAAACTCGATCTGCAGCCGTCGCGGCAGGGCCAGGCCGTGGTCGGCCTTCATGATGTAGGCCACTCCGCCCTTGCCGGACTGCGAGTTGACTCGGATCACCGCTTCGTAGGTACGCCCGACGTCCATGGGGTCGATCGGCAGATACGGCACCTGCCACAGCATGTCCTCGACGTCGGAGTCCGCGGCGTCCGCATCGATCTTCATCTGGTCCAGACCCTTGTTGATGGCGTCCTGATGACTGCCGGAGAACGCGGTGTAGACCAGGTCCCCGCCGTAGGGGTGACGCTCGTGCACCGGCAGCTGGTTGCAGTACTCCACCGTGCGGCGGATCTCGTCGATGTTGGAGAAGTCGATCTGCGGGTCCACTCCGCGGGAGAACAGGTTCAGCCCCAGCGTCACCAGGCACACGTTGCCGGTGCGTTCTCCGTTGCCGAACAGGCAGCCCTCGATCCGGTCCGCGCCGGCCTGATAGCCCAATTCGGCTGCGGCGACGGCGGTTCCGCGGTCGTTGTGCGGATGCAGGCTCAGGATGACGGACTCCCGGTTTGCCAGGTTGCGGCTCATCCACTCGATCGAGTCGGCGTAGACGTTGGGGGTTGCCATCTCCACGGTGGCGGGCAGGTTGAAGATGATCGGGTTGTCCGGCGTCGGCGCAATGATCTCGCCGACGGCGTCGCACACCTCCTTGGCGTACTCCAGTTCGGTCCCGGTGTAGGACTCCGGCGAATACTCGAACCGCCACTGCGTGCCCGGGTATTTGGCGGCCTGCTCGACACACTTACGCGCGCCGTCGGTCGCGATGGCCTGCACCGCGGGCCGATCGGCGCGAAAGACCACGCGCCGCTGCAGGATTGACGTCGAGTTGTAGAAGTGCACGATGGCCCGCGACGCGCCTTCACATGCCTCGAACGTGCGCTCGATCAGCTCCGGTCGGCACTGGGTCAGCACCTGGATGGTGACGTCGTCGGGAATGGCGCCGGTGGTGATGATCTCGCGGACGAAGTCGAAGTCGGTCTGGCTGGCCGACGGGAACCCGACCTCGATCTCCTTGTAGCCCATGCGCACCAGCAGGTCGAACATCCGGCGCTTGCGGGGCGGGCTCATCGGGTCGATCAGCGCCTGGTTGCCGTCCCGCAGATCCACCGCACACCACAGCGGGGCGGTGTCAATGACGCGGTCCGGCCAGCTGCGGTCGGCGAGCCGAATGGGCTCGACTTCCTCGAAGAATGGTCGGTACCGGTCGATCGGCATCGACGAACCCC
>DASZLQ010000324.1:0-6375 GCA_035552295.1 Mycobacterium sp.
CGCGTCTTCGAACTGCTCGGAGGTCTCACCTTCCACCAGCATGTCGCCGTGGTAGAGAGCCTCGAAGTCAGCCTTGATGACGTCGGCACTCGAGTCGTCGATCCACATGAGAATGAGCGTATGGGCCACCATTAAGGAATCCTTGAGTCACGATTCGGAAAATGGTGGCAATTTACTGGCGGGTAGGTTTGCCCGACGTCGGGCGGCGGATTGAGCCCGTGACAGGCTTACTTGCGGCCCGCTTTTCTTCTTAGACTCTTATGATCACACCGTTTGACGGTCCGTTGAACCATCCGGGTGCCCGACGCCGTGCTCACAGAAGGTGTTATTTGACACCTGTGATTTAGCGGCGAAGGACGAACATGCTGCAGGCGACCGCTCGGCTGGCTATCGCGGCGCCGCGGCGCATCATCGCGGTTGCGGTCTTAATCTTCATCGCCGCCGCGGTCTTCGGCATCCCCGTCGCCAAGAGCCTGGCGCCCGGCGGTTTCCAAGATCCCAACTCGGAGTCCGCCCACGCCATCGGGGTGTTGACCGACAAGTTCGGGCAGAGCGGTCAGCAAATGCTGATCCTGGTCACGTCACCCGCGGGCGCCGACAGCGAACAGGCCCGCAGGGTAGGCACCGAGCTGGTCGACCTATTGCGGCGGTCGTCATTGGTCTACAACGTGTCCTCGGCGTGGACAGGGCCTCCCGAGGCCCCCGGGCCGAAAGCCGATCTGGTCAGCAAAGACGGCAAGTCGGGATTGATCGTGGTCAACCTCAAGGGCGGCGAAAACAACGCACAGAAAAACGCTCAAACCCTGTCCGACGAAGTCGTGCACGACCGCGACGGCGTCACCGTTCGCGCCGGTGGCTCGGCGATGGAGTACGCCCAGATCAACAAGCAGAACCAGGACGACCTATTGGTCATGGAGGCGATCGCGATCCCGCTGAGCTTCCTGGTGCTGGTCTGGGTGTTCGGCGGCCTGCTGGCGGCGGCAGTACCGATGACTCTCGGCGCGCTCGCAGTCTTCGGCTCGATGTCGGTGCTGCGACTGGTCGCGTATACCACCCAAGTGTCGATCTTCGCGCTCAACCTGAGCACCGCAATGGGACTGGCGTTGGCCATCGACTACACGCTGCTGATCGTCAGCCGGTATCGCGACGAGCTGGCCGAGGGCAGTGACCGAGACCAGGCACTGATCCGGACCATGGCCACGTCCGGCCGCACGGTGCTGTTCTCCGCGGTCACTGTGGCGCTGTCGATGTCGGCGACGGCGCTGTTCCCGATGTACTTCCTGAAGTCGTTTGCCTACTCCGGTGTGGCCACCGTGGCCTTCGTCGCGACCGCGTCCATCGTGATCACCCCGGCCGCGATCGTGTTGCTAGGGAAGCGGCTCGACTCATTGGACGTGCGCCGCCTGCTGCGTCATGTGCTGCTGCTTAAAAATAGAGGGGGCCCGGATCCGGTGCACAAACCGGTCGAGCAATTGTTCTGGTACCGGTCGAGCAAGTTCGTGATGCGCCGCTGGCTGCCCATCGGTCTGACCGTCGCCGCCCTGCTGCTACTGCTCGGGCTTCCCTTTATTTCGGTGCAGTGGGGGTTCCCGGACGACCGGGTACTGCCGCGTTCGGCGTCGGCGCATCAGGTCGGTGACGAATTGCGCACCAATTTCGCGCACGATTCTTCGACGTTGGTTCCCGTCGTCATCCCCGATGCCCGTGGCGTGAGCCCGGCCGACCTGGACCGGTATGCGGCCGACTTGTCCCGGGTTCCCGACGTGTCGGCGGTATCGGCGCCGGGTGGGACATTCGCGAGTGGAAACCGGGTGGGACCGCCGGCGGCGGCCACCGGGTTGGCCGACGGCAGCGCATTCCTGACCGCGAGCAGCACGGCGCCGCTGTTTTCGGCGGGCTCCGACGCGCAGCTGAAGAGGCTGCACACCGTGCCCGGCCCGGCCGGCCGACCCGTTGAGTTGGCCGGGGTCGCACAGGTCAACCGTGACAGCATCGACGCGGTGACGGACCGACTTCCGCTGGTGCTGGGTCTGATGGCTGCCATCACCTTCGTATTGCTGTTCCTGCTCACCGGCAGCGTGGTGTTGCCGGTGAAGGCGCTGATGTGCAACGTCCTGTCTTTGACCGCGGCGTTCGGCGCGCTGGTGTGGATCTTCCAAGACGGACATCTCGGCGCGCTGGGAACCACCCCGAGCGGCACGCTGGTCGCCAACATGCCGGTGCTGCTGTTCTGTATTGCGTTCGGCTTGTCCATGGACTACGAGGTGTTCCTGGTCTCGCGGATCCGCGAGTACTGGCTGGCTTCCGGAGCCGCTCGATCGGCGGCGAGCCCAGCCGAGGCGCACGCCGCCAACGATGAAAGCGTGGCCTTGGGCGTCGCTCGCACCGGGCGGGTGATCACCGCGGCCGCGTTGGTGATGTCGATGTCGTTCGCCGCGCTGATCGCCGCTCACGTGTCGTTCATGCGAATGTTCGGCCTCGGCCTGACGCTTGCCGTCGCCGCGGATGCGACCCTGGTGCGGATGGTGCTGGTTCCGGCGTTCATGCATGTGATGGGCCGGTGGAATTGGTGGGCGCCCAAGCCGCTGAAGTGGCTACACGAGCGGTTCGGGATCAGCGAGGGACCAACAGAAAAGCTCGAACTCGAACCCATCGAGGTCTCGGTGCAGCACAATGGGCACGAAGTCAGGGAGTTCACGACCAACGTTGGTTAGCGAGGGAGTGCGGGCATGACAGCTGCGGCCGCTTCGGTATCCAGCGTCGACAATCCGTTCTTCGCCCGGATCTGGCCCGTCGTGGCCGCCCGCGAAGTGGAGGCGGTGCGGGCCCTGCGGCGGGAGAATGTGGCCGGCTTGTCGGGCCGGGTGCTGGAAGTCGGTGCGGGTATCGGAACGAACTTCGCCCTCTATCCGGATTCCGTCGAGCAAGTGGTGGCCGTAGAGCCCGAGCCGCGGCTGGCCGCGCGGGCCCGCGCCGCCGCCGCCGCGGCGGCCGTTCCGATCGTCGTGACCGGCGAGACAGTGGAGGCGTTCAGTGGCGGGAAGCCATTTGACGCGGTCGTGTGCTCGCTGGTGCTGTGTTCGGTGAAAGACCCCGCCATGGTGCTGCGGCGTCTGCATTCGTTGCTCCGGCCGGGAGGCGGGCTACGCTACCTCGAGCATGTGGCCAGCGACGGTATGCGGGGCCGGTTGCAGCGGCTTGTCGACGCGACGCTGTGGCCGAGGCTGCTTGGCAACTGCCACACGCATCGCGATACCGAGCGCACGATCATCGACGCCGGATTCGAGGTGGAAGTTTCCCGGCGCGAGTTCACGCTGCCGTTCTGGGCGCCGCTGCCGGTGTCGGAATTATTGCTGGGCCGGGCGCTCAGGCCCTAGCCGATTGCACGCGGTTAGTTCAGCAGGGCGGGTAGCCGCTGCAGCAGCCGGGGCAATGCCTGGCTCGCAGTCTCGCGGAGACTGAAGGTGGCGCTGCCGGTCAGCGGGGTGGGTTCGGGGTTGACCTCGATCACGACTGTGCCGCGGGCGAGCGCCAGCTCCGCTAGGCCGGCCGCCGGGTAGACGATCGCCGAGGTCCCCACCACCACCATCACGTCGGCGGCCTCGGTTGCTTCCACCGCGCGGTGCCACGGTTCCTCGGGCAACGGCTCACCGAACCACACGATGTCGGGCCGAATCAGGCCGCCGCAACCGCAGACCGGCGGTTGAACCTCCAGCGCCGGTTCCGGCATCTCCGGCAATGCGTCCATGTAGGGTGTATCGCAACGCGCACAACGGAATTCGAAAAGGCTTCCATGCAAATGGTGCACCGCGGCGCTACCGGCGCGCTCGTGCAAGTCGTCGACGTTCTGGGTGACGACACTCACCTCGACGTGGTCCTGCCAGTCGGCGATGGCGCGGTGTCCGGCGTTGGGTTCGACGTTGGCCACCAGGTAATGGCGCCACAAGTACCATCCCCAGACCCGCTCGGGGTTGTTGCGCCACCCTTGTGTGCTGGACAACTCGTAAGGATCGAAGCGGGCCCATAATCCGTTTTTGTCATCGCGAAATGTCGGCACGCCGCTCTCCGCGGAGATTCCCGCGCCGCTGAGCACCGTCACTCGCATCCCACCAACATAGCGGGGCTTGGGTGATACTGGATACGTGGAGCCGGCGGACTGGTTGAAGGTCGACCTGAAGGCAGGCAGGCCGTTGTTCGACCAGCTCAGGACGCAGGTCATCGACGGAGTCCGCGATGGCGCGTTGCCGCCCGGCACCCGGCTGCCGACCGTGCGTGAGCTGGCCGGCCAGCTTGGCGTGGCCGTCAATACGGTGGCCCGCGCATACCGGGAGCTGGAAACCGCGGCCATCGTCGAAACCCGGGGTCGCTTCGGCACTTTCGTCGCTCGCTACGACCCAACCGACGCGGCGATGGCGGCCGCGGCCCGGGAATACGTCCGCGTAGCCCGGGGACTTGGGCTGGACAAGGCCGATGCGCTGCGCTACATCGAGGAAGTGCCCGACGATCAAGACTCGCGCTAAGAGGCCGATCGAAGGCGTCCCACCGCCGGGAAATCGCTTGGCGCAGAGGGCTCCTGGGCGCTCACCGCAACACCTTGTCCAGCGTGCGCAGGTTGCGAGTGGTGGTCGAGGATTTGTAACGCGGCTTGCCCATCGTCTTTCCGATCGTGCTGTCCAGGGTGCTGCCCTTGGGTACTTGCCAATAGACGACGCCGTTGCCGCCGCTGATCTTCTCGTCTGAGGCGGCTTTGCCGCTCAGCGCGGCGAGTTCGTCGAGCACTGCGGCGTCAGCGACGAACGTGAGATACGACTGATACCCGTCGACCTCGCGCTCGAAGGGATAGGCGTCGACGACCGCACGCACCGTATCGATGTCGTAGGTCAGCACCCACGCGTCGTAACCGAATCGCTCGCGTAACGCGGTTTCGGCTTTCTTGCGCACCGCGGCGAGGGTGGCGGATGACTCCAGCAGCACGTTGCCGCTGGCCAGGATGGTGCGCACGTTGTTAAATCCTGCGTCGGTCAAGGCGGCCGCGACTTCGGCCATCTTGAGATTGACACCGCCGACGTTGACGCCGCGCAGGAAGGCTGCGTACTTGGTCATGTTCCGATTCCACCAGGTCGGGTTGCAACCCGGACGGGGGGTGGCCTGCCGCGCACACGACGTAGGCTTTCGACATGGGACGCCAAGTCTTCGACGACAAACTGTTGGCCGTGATCAGTGGGAACTCCCTCGGGGTGTTGGCCACCATCAAGCGTGACGGGCGCCCACAGCTGTCGAACGTGAGCTATCACTTCGATCCGCGCGAGCTGGCCGTGCGGGTATCGATCACCGAGCCGCGGGCCAAGACCCGTAACCTGCGCCGCGACCCGCGCGCATCACTGTTGGTCGACGCCGACGATGGATGGTCCTATGCCGTTGCCGAGGGCACAGCGGAATTGACACCCCCGGCGGCCGCCCCCGACGACGAGACTGTCGAGGCGTTGATTGCTTTGTATCGCAACATCGCCGGCGAACATCCGGACTGGGACGAGTACCGCGAGGCGATGGTCACCGATCGGCGGGTGTTGCTGACGCTGCGGGTCTCGCACGTATACGGCATGCCGCCGGGTAAACGATAAATCCACAAGCCAGGCGCGGCCTGTCCAGGCTAGGCTGCCGTCATGGCTGAATCGAACTCTGGGCAAGAGGACGAGACCAAGCGCAAGTTCCGCGACGCGCTCGACCGCAAGAAGGCCAAGTCGTCGGGGGGATCCGACCACAAAGCCGGCGGCGACAAGCAGCCGCGGGCGCACGGTCCGGTCGAGAGCCGCCGGGAATTCCGCCGCAAGAGCGGCTAGAGCCGTAGTCGTTGGCGATCAAAGGTTTTCACGCCTTATCGTCGCCGGCGTGACGCTCCCTCTGATGCCCACAACGCGGTGCTTCCGGCAGGTCTTAATATGTGTGGGTGCCGAAACTGCAGCTTGTCCAAGATCCGGCCGCCGACGCGCTGCTGGATGACAACCCCTTCGCGTTGCTGGCGGGCATGCTGCTCGACCAGCAAGTGCCGATGGAGACCGCCTTCGCCGGCCCCAAGAAGATCGCGGATCGGATGGGTGGCTTCGACGCCGGTGAAATCGCCGACTACGACCCGGACAAGTTCGCCGCATTGTGCTCGGAAAGACCTGCGATACACCGCTTTCCGGGTTCAATGGCCAAGCGTATCCAGGCCCTTGCGCAGATCATCGTGGACCGCTATGGCGGTGACGCGGCCGGATTGTGGACCGCCGGTGACCCCGACGGGAAGGAGCTGCTGCGGCGGCTTAAGGGGCTTCCCGGTTTCGGCGACCAAAAGGCGCAGATCTTTCTGGCGCTGCTTGGCAAGCAGTACGGCGT
>DASZLQ010000325.1:0-31890 GCA_035552295.1 Mycobacterium sp.
AGCCCTTCTCGGGTCCCATCGAGAACGCGAAAACGGCGGCGGTACAGGTCAATGTGGCTAGCACCGCTCCGGTGGCGTCCAGCTTCATCCGCTCCCGGTGGGTTTCCCGCAGCGTGGTGCGGGAGAGGTAGATCATCACCAGCCCGATCGGCACGTTGACCATGAACGCCAGCCGCCACGACACCTCGGTCAGCGCCCCGCCGACCACGAGACCCATCACGGAGCCAATTGCGGTCATCGCGGCGAACACCGCCGTCGCGGCGTTGCGCGCCGGCCCCTTCGTGAAGGTAGTAGCAACGAGCGCAAGTCCCGTCGGCGATGCGATGGCCGAACCGATACCCTGCGACAGCCGCGCGATGACCATCGTCGCCTCGTCCCACGCCACGGCGCACAGCACGGACGAGATGGTGAACAGGGTGACGCCGACGATGAACGTGCGCTTTCGTCCGATGGTGTCGCCGAGGCGGCCGCCCAACAACATCAGCCCGCCGAAGGTGAGCACATACGCGGTGATCACCCAGCTACGGCTGGCATCGGACAGGCTCAGGTCGTTTTGAATCTTAGGAAGCGCGACGATGGCGACGGTGCTGTCCATGGTCGCCAGCAGCTGCATACCGCCAATGGCGACAACCGCTGCGATGAACCGACGAGAGGGCAACCATGCGGGGTAATACCTGCTCATATGTGTTGGGGCGGTCTCCGCCGGGCGCGTGGGGCGCGCCGGGGCTGGACGATCCGGGCGCGCAGATGTCCAATTGTGGACCGCGCGCTCAGTGTCGTTGAGAGCCGCCATATCGGGTTACCTTACAGTAATCTTAAGAACCGTTTAAACGCCGAAGGCCGCCACGGGCCCGATCACGATGATCGCGGGAGGTCGAATCCCCTCGGCGCGAATCTTTTCGGGCGTGTCGGCAAGCGTGGCCCGCAACGTGTGCTGAGCGGCCGTCGTTCCATGCTGAACCACCAGCACTGGGGTATGCGCAGGTCGACCCCCTTTCAGCAGGACCTCGACGAAAAGTTCGATGCGTTCGACCGCCATCAGCAAAACGATCGTGCCGGACAGTGCTGCCAGTGCATCCCAATTCACTAACGATTCCGGATGACCGGGCGCCAGATGGCCGCTGACCACCACAAACTCATGGTTTACCGCCCGATGAGTGAGCGGAACGCCGGCCAAAGCGGGTACGGCTATGGCACTTGTCACACCCGGCACCACCGTCACGGGAATCCCAGCCTCGGCGCACGCCAGTACTTCTTCATAACCACGCGCGAACACGAAGGGGTCGCCTCCCTTGAGGCGGACCACGAAGTTCCCGGCCCGGGCCCGGTCGATCATGACTTCGTTGATCGCATCCTGGGCCATGGCCCGCCCGTACGGGATCTTGGCGGCGTCGATGACCTCCACATGCGGCGGTAGCTCGGCGAGCAGTTCGGGCGGAGCCAGCCGGTCGGCGACCACCACGTCGGCCTGAGCGAGCAAGCGACGGCCACGGACGGTGATCAATTCGGGGTCGCCGGGGCCGCCGCCGATCAGCGCAACCCCACCGCGTACGACATCGGAGCTCTCGGAGCCTACGGAGCTTTCCGGGGTGATTACCCCGGTCTGCAACGCCTCACGGATGGCCGACCGGATCGCCGCCGACCGGCGGTGCTCGCCGCCGGCCAGCACGCCTACCGACAACCCCGCGTAGCTGAACGACGCCGGGGTCACCGCGGTCCCCTCAACGGCGATGTCGGCGCGGACGCAAAAGATCTGGCGCCGATCGGCCTCATCGACCACCGCGGCGTTCACCTGCGCGTCGTCGGTGGCCGCGATGGCGTACCAGGCACCGGCGAGGTCCCCGTCGCGGTATTCGCGCAATGACAAGGTGATTCCGCTCATCGCCTCGACGGCGCGGGTGGCGGTACGGGAGATGACGTGGACGTTTGCGCCGCTGGCGATGAGCAGCGGTAAGCGGCGCTGCGCGACAGTCCCCCCGCCGACCACGACGACCTTCTTGCCGGCCAGCCGCAATCCGACCAGATAGGCGCTCTCGGACACCCGCCAAGCTTAGTGGGCTGGTGGTTGCGTCGCGCGGGCGCGCGCTACGAAACGCATCACCGCGTCCGGCACCGCGGCCGGATGGGTGTGTAGATATGACGCGTGCACGCCGGCGCGCACGACACCGTCTCGCACAGAACCGCTTCCATCGCCTTTTCCGTGAACTTGGTACACCCACGCCGGCTGGTAACTATCGGTGAATGTGACTGCGGTTCGGTGGAATTCGTGTCCAACCACCCGCTGGCCGACGGAATACAGCGACGAATCAGCGACGGCGACGGCGTCGCGATACGCCAACGTCAGCTGCGCGGTGAACCGCGCCGATCCGGCCAGCACTCCGCACATCGGGAACCCGTCGAGTTCGGCGGCCAAATAGATCAGCCCGGCGCATTCGGCATGCACCGGCGCCCCGGCGGCGGCAAGCTCGTTGATCTGCCTGCGGACGACGTCGTTGGCGGAGAGCTCCGCGGTGAACTGCTCGGGGAAGCCGCCGGGCAGGAGCACCGCGCCGGTGCCGTCGGGCAACGGATCGACGAGCGGGTCGAACTCGACCACGTCGGCACCGGCGGCGCACAGCAGCTCGGCATGCTCGGCGTAGCCGAAGCTGAACGCTTTTCCCGCCGCCATTGCGACGACGGCGGGCCCGCCCGATGTCTGGCCTAATGCCGCCGCGGGATCCCATGGCGCGTCGGTGGTCCGGATTCCGGCGGCCGCAACCACGGCGGCCAGGTCGATGTGGCGAGCGACCAGGGCGGTCATCGCCTCGACCGCCAGCCGCGCACGTCGCCCGTACTCGACGGCGGTGACAAGACCCAAATACCTTGTCGGCAGCTCTAACTCGACCGTGCGCGGAATGGCGCCCAGTACCGGGACGCCGGCGTGCTCGCATGCCTGGCGCAGCACGTGCTCATGTCTGGCCGAGCCGATCCGGTTGAGAATGACGCCGGCGATCCGGGTCGCGATATCAAACGTTGAAAAGCCATGCAACAGTGCGGCAATGCTGTGACTCTGGCCGCGCGCGTCGACCACCAGGATCACGGGTGCGCCCAGCAGGCCGGCGACGTGGGCGGTGGAGCCCGCTGCCGGGGTGGTCGCGGCCGGCCCGATCCGCCCGTCGAACAGTCCCATCACCCCTTCAATCACAGCGATGTGCGCGCCACCGGCGCCGTGGGCGTATAGCGGTCCGATGAGCCGCTCACCCACCAATACCGGGTCGAGGTTGCGCCCGGGCCGTCCCGCGGCCAGGGTGTGGTAGCCGGGGTCGATGAAGTCCGGGCCTACCTTGAACGGCGCGACGCTGTGGCCTGCCTGCCGCAGCGCCCCCATCAAACCCGTTGCGACCGTTGTCTTTCCGCTACCCGACGCGGGTGCAGCGATGACGACCGCGGGGACCGGGTTCACCTCCCCACCCACCGTCGCGAGGGTGCGCAGAATGACACCCCACGCGGCGTGTCGTTGTGCAGACACGCTCCCCCGCAAGCGGGCGGTACCCCCAGCTCGCCCGGCCAGACGGGGACACTCACCACTCGATGCCCTTTTGTCCCTTACGCCCGGCATCCATCGGGTGTTTGACCTTGCTCATCTCGGTAACCAGGTCGGCGGCCTCGACCAACCGCGGCGGGGCATCGCGTCCGGTGATCACGACATGCTGATGGCCGGGCCGGGCCGCCAGGACGTCCACCACCTCGTCCACGTCGACCCAGCCCCACTTCAGTGGATAGGTGAATTCGTCCAGCACATAGAAGTCGTGGCGCTGCGCGGCCAGCCGGCGCGAAATCTCCGCCCAGCCGTCGGCGGCTGCGGCAGCATGGTCGGGTGCGCTGCCCGCCTTACGCGACCAGGACCAGCCCGCGCCCATTTTGTGCCATTCGACGGCCCCACCGACCCCGCGCTGGTCGTGTAACTGGCCGAGCTGACGGAATGCTGCCTCTTCGCCCACTTTCCACTTGGCGCTCTTGACAAACTGAAACACCGCGACGTCGAGTCCGGCGTTCCACGCCCGCAACGCCATTCCGAATGCTGCCGTCGACTTGCCCTTGCCGTCACCGGTGTGTACGGCCAATATGGGTGCGTTGCGCCGCGCCCGGGTGGTCAGGCCATCATCGGGGACCTGCGGCGGACGGCCTTGCGGCATAAACGGATACCTTTCTCAGGCGACGCTGCGCACGGCCTGCGTCAGATAATCGGCGTGCAACTGCTCCAGCCGCACGACCGGCGCGCCGAGCTGGCGGGCGAGCTGCTCGGCCAGGCCCAGCCGCACATATGAAGTTTCGCAGTCCACAACCACCGCGGCCGCACCTTCGGCGACCAACCGTGCAGCCGCGGTTCGACTGCGGCCCAACGGGTCCGGTCCGGCGTTGGCCCGGCCGTCGGTGAGCACCACCACCAGAGAACGGCGCGCGCGGTCGCGCGCCTTTTCCCGGACGATCAGCTCACGCGCGGCCAGCAGTCCTTCGGCTAGCGGAGTTTTGCCGCCGGTGTCGAACCGGCCCAGCCGCCGGCCGGCAATGTGCGCCGACGACGTCGGCGGCAGCAACAGCCGCGCCTCGTGCTGGCGGAAGGTGATCACCGCGACCTTGTCGCGGCGCTGATAGGCGTCGCGCAGCAGCGACAGGGTGGCGCCGCTGACGGCGGCCATCCGATCACGAGCGGCCATCGAACCCGACGCGTCGACCACGAAGATCACCAAATTGCCTTCACGTCCCTCCCGGATGGCTCGGCGAACGTCGTCCGGGCGTGGCCGCAGCGGCCCCGCTCCGGCGTGCTCGGCGGCCGACAGCAGGGTCGCGAACAGGTGCAGTCCGTGCGCCGCGGAACCGCTGTCGTTGCCGTCGGCGGCCGCCACCACGCTGCCGGAGACATTGCGGGCCGGTGACCGTCGTCCCGGTGCGCCCTCGCCGATGCCCGGCACCCGCAGCGCTCGGGTACGGAAGGTCTTCGACGGCGGCGCGCTCGGTTTCGGTGGTTGCGACTCCGAAGCCGAATGTGAATTCGGTTGTGGTGCAGGGTCATTCGCGGATTGTCCGCCGCCACCCGGCGGGTCGGGATCGGGTTCGGGATCACTGCCCGCTTGTGCCAGGGCTTCGTCGAGCTGGTCGCGGTCGATGCCGGGATCGTCGAAGGGATCCCGGCGGCGCCGATGCGGCAACGCCAGTTCGGCCGCTACCCGGATGTCCTGCTCCTCGACGGTGTCGGCGCCGCGCCAGGCGGCGTGCGCGGCGGCGGTGCGGGCCAGCACCAGATCGGCCCGCATGCCGTCGACGTCGAACGCCGCGCATAGCGCCGCGATGCGCCGTAATTCGTTGTCCGGCAACACCACGTCGTCAACGAGCGCACGGGCGGCCGCGATCCGGCGGGCCAGCTCGGCGTCGGCCGCGGCATAACGTTCGGCGAATGCGTCCGGGTCGGCCTCGTAGGCCATCCGCTGCCGGATGACTTGCACCCGCACGTCGACATCGCGCGAGGCATGCACCTCGACCGTGAGACCGAACCGGTCGAGCAGTTGCGGACGCAGCTCGCCCTCCTCGGGATTCATCGTTCCGATCAGCACGAACCGGGCCTCGTGGGAGTGGGAGATGCCGTCGCGTTCGATGTGCACCCGTCCCATCGCGGCGGCGTCGAGCAACACGTCGACCAGATGGTCGTGCAGCAGATTGACCTCGTCGACGTAAAGCACGCCACCGTGCGCACGGGCCAGCAATCCCGGCGAGAACGCGTGCTCACCGTCGCGCAGCACCCGCTGCAAGTCCAGCGAGCCGATCACCCGGTCCTCGGTTGCGCCGAGCGGCATTTCGACCAGGCCGGCGCCCGGAGCGGCGTCGGAGCTCCCGGTTGCGGCGGCCAGCAGCGCGGCGAGCCCACGCACCGCGGTCGACTTGGCGGTGCCCTTCTCGCCCCGGATCAGCGCCCCACCGATCTCCGGTCGAACGGCACACAACAGCAGCGCGAGCCGCAGCTGATCGTGCCCCACGATCGCGCTGAACGGATAGGGCTTCACGGCTGCGCCACCTGACCCGAGGCGGGCCGCAGCATCGGCACGTGCGGGACCCCGTCATCAACGAAATCGTCGCCGTCACGAACAAATCCGTGATGGGCATACATGTCTGCGAGATAGGTTTGTGCGTTGATCCGGCACGGGTAGTCACCCACCTCGGCCAGCGCGGCCCGCAGCAGTCGGGTGGTGTGGCCCTGGCCACGCGCGCCGCGTTTGGTGCACAGCCGGCCGATCCGGAATGCCTTCTCGCCTCCGGCGTGCTCCTCCATCAGCCGCAGCGTACAGATCACCTCGCCGTCAGGCGTCTCCAGCCAGAAGTGCCGAGTCTCGGCGAGCAGATCGCGCCCATCCAGCTCCGGATACGGGATGGCCTGTTCGACGACGAAGACCTCAACCCGCAGCTTGAGCAACTCGTAAAGAGTCGGAACATCAAGGTCTTTGGCCCAAATGCGGCGCAGCGCCACCGTCATGATCGCCCCCTCGGATCCGGTCCCAACTGCAGTGCCCCCAACTGCAGTGCCTTGGTGCCCCACGACCACACCTCGTCGTACAACGCCGGCTCACGAGATAGCTCGGCCCCGAGCGACGGCACCATCTCTTTGAGCGCCGGCAACCACGACTGATACCGGCCGGCAAAGCAGCGTTGCAGCACATCGAGCATGGCCGGCACGGCCGTCGATGCTCCCGGCGAACCCCCGAGCAGGCCAGCGATGGTGCCGTCGGTGTCGCTGAGCACAGTGGTATCGAAGTCGAGCAGCCCGCCTTTGCGCCTGTCTCGACGGATCACCTGCACGCGCTGGCCCGCCGCCGTCAGCTCCCAGTCCGAATCCACGGCGCTGGGCGCGAATTCGCGCAGCGCGTGGACCCGGTCCGGTTCGGAGAGCCGCAGCTGGCCGATCAGATAATTGATCAGTGTCATCTGGGTGATGCCCACACCGAGCATCGACAACACATTGTCGGGCTTGATCGACCGGGGCAGGTCGGACAAGTGGCCGTGTTTCAAGAACTTCGGCGACCAGCCGGCGTACGGTCCGAACACCAGCCACGACTTGCCGTTGACGAACCGCAGATCCAGATGCAGCGCCCCGAGGGGTGGGGCTCCGGGGGCGGGAACACCGTACACCTTGGCCTGGTGCGCGGCGGTGAGCGCCGGGCTGTCGGCGCGCAGGAACCGGCCGCCGATAGGGAAGCCGGCGAAGCCTCTGACCTCTTTGATGCCGGACTTCTGCAACAGCGGCAGAGCGTCACCACCGGCCCCGACGAACACGAATTTGGTGTTCAGTCGGCGTTTTTCGCCGGTGCGGCGATTGCGGATGAGCAGCGTCCAGCTGCCGTCGGATTGACGGGTCAGGTTACCGACCTCGTGACCGAACAGCGCGGTTGTGCCATTGCGCACGCAAAAGCCGATGAGCTGTCGAGCCAGAGCGCCGAAGTCGACGTCGGTGCCCTCGGCGGCCCAGTTGAGCGCAATCGGCTCGGAGAAGTCACGTTTGGCGGCCATGAACGGCAGCCGGCGGGCGAACTCGTCGGGGTCGACGATTAATTCCGTACCGGCGAACAGTGGATTTCCAGCCAGCGCCTGCTGACGCCGTCGCAGGTAGTCGACGCCCTCGGCGCCGTGGACGAAGCTCACGTGCGGGACGGCGTTGACGAAGCCGGGGTCGGTCAAGATGCCGTTCTCGACGGCGTACGCCCAGAACTGGCGGGTCACCTGGAATTGCTCATTGACGGCCACCGCCTTGGTGATGTCGATGGAGCCTTGGGAGTCGCGGTGCTCCGGGGTGTAGTTCATCTCGCACAGCCCGGAGTGCCCGGTGCCGGCGTTGTTCCACGGACTGCTGCTCTCAGCGGCGGCGGCGTCCAGCCGCTCGATCAGGGTGATCGACCAGTCCGGCTCCAGTCGCCGCAGCAACGCACCCAGCGTGGCGCTCATGATGCCCGCACCCACCAGCACGACGTCGGTGCGCGCGGTTAGGGCTAGGTCCGACACCGGATCGCCTGTCCTTCCCTCGACGTGCCGGTCCCAGGTTATCCCGAGGGCCCGGGCACAACGACGTGCGCCTGCCCACCTCCAGCAAAACCTCTGACCACGCTTTAAGCTGGCCTCGTGACTGGCTGGGTGGCCGATGTCCTGCCCGGGTATTGGCAGTGCACGCTCCCGCTGGGGCACGATCGCGTCGGCGAGGGCGATATCGTCGCAACCCTGATCCGGCGCGGGCCCCAAGCGGAAGCAAGCCGGGCCGATCACGCGGTGCTCGCGGTACACGGCTACACCGACTACTTCTTCCACACCGCGCTGGCCGATCACTTCGCCGAGCGGGGTTTCGCTTTCTATGCGCTGGACCTGCAGAAGTGCGGCCGTTCGCGGCGCGAGGGCCAGACCCCGCACTTCATCACCGACCTGGCCGACTATGACGCCGAACTCGAACAGGCGCTGGCCGTTATCAACGAGCGGCACCGGCCGATGCAGGTCCTGATGTACGGCCACTCCGTCGGCGGACTCATCGTGTCGTTATGGCTGGACCGCATGCGCCGGCGCGGCGTGGCGGCGCACGCCGGAATCGGCGGCTTGGTGCTCAACAGCCCGTTTCTGGATCTGCACGGCCCGGCGGTCCTGCGTCTGTTTGTCACCTCGGCGATGATCGCCGGTCTGTCACGAGTGCGCTCCAAGGGTGTGGTCCGCTCGCCCACCGAAGGTGGTTATGGCATCACCCTGCACCGTGACTATTTCGGCGAGTTCGACTACAACCTGCAGTGGAAACCGTTGGGCGGCTTCCCGATCACCGTCGGGTGGCTGCACGCCGTACGCCGCGGCCAGGCCCGGCTGCATCGCGGGCTCGACGTCGGTGTGCCCAATCTGATCCTGAGGTCGGATCACAGCGTCCGCGAAACCAACGATGCGGCGGCCATGCAGTGCGGCGACGCGGTACTCGACGTCACCCAGATCGCCCGATGGGCGGGCTGTATCGGAAACCGCACCACCATCGTTCCGGTGACCGACGCCAAACACGACGTGTTCTTGTCGCTGCCGGAGCCTCGCCAGGTCGCGTATCAGCAACTGGACCTGTGGCTGGATCGCTACCTCGACACGAATAACACCAACGCATCAACACCGTCCGGGAAAGGGTGACAGCGTGGAGACCTATGACATCGCGATCATCGGAACCGGTTCGGGCAACTGCATTCTCGACGAGCGCTACCCCGGCAAACGGGCAGCGATCTGCGAACAGGGCACCTTCGGCGGCACCTGCCTCAACGTCGGGTGCATCCCGACCAAGATGTTCGTCTACGCCGCCGGGGTCGCCGACTCGATCCGGGGTGCGGCGCGGTACGGCATCGACGCGCACATCGACCAGGTGCGCTGGGACGACATCGTCTCGCGCGTCTTCGGACGGATCGATCCCATCGCGATCAGCGGCGAGGACTATCGGCGCTCATCACCCAGCATCGACGTGTACCACCAGCACACCAGGTTCGGGCCGGGGCAGCCCGACGGGCGCTATCTGTTGCGCACCGATGCCGGTGAAGAATTCGCCGCCGATCAGGTGGTGATCGCGGCCGGCTCGCGCCCGGTGATCCCGCCGGCGATCCTGACATCCGGCGTCGAGTACCACACCAGCGATACCGTCATGCGGATTGCCGAGTTGCCCCAGCACCTGGTGATCGTCGGAAGTGGCTATGTGGCAGCCGAATTCGCACACATCTTTTCCGCGCTCGGCGTCCAGGTGACCTTGGTGATCCGGGGCGGCACGCTGCTACGCCATCTCGACGACACCATCTGCGAACGGTTCACCCGCATCGCATCAAGCAAATGGGAACTACACACGCACCGCAACGTCGTGGGTGCTTTCAACCGTGGCTCCGGGGTTGCGCTGGAGCTCGACGATGGCTCCAAGATGAACGCCGATCTCCTGCTGGTGGCGACGGGCCGGTTATCCAACGCCGATCTCCTGGACGCCGGGCAGGCCGGCGTCGATGTCGAGGACGGCCGGATAATCGTCGACGAATACCAACGGACCTCCGCGCGTGGGATTTTCGCGCTAGGTGACGTCTCGTCGCCATATCAGCTCAAGCACGTCGCCAACCACGAGGCCCGCGTCGTGCAGCACAACCTGCTCTGCGACTGGGACGACACCGACGCGATGGCCGTCACCGACCACCGCTTCGTGCCGTCGGCGGTATTCACCGAACCCCAGCTGGCAACCGTCGGGCTGACCGAAAACCAAGCTATCGCACGCGGATTCGATATATCGGTCGCGGTGCAGGACTACAGCGACGTCGCCTACGGCTGGGCGATGGAAGACGCCACCGGAATCGTCAAACTCATCGCCGAGCGTAATAGCGGATGCCTGCTGGGCGCCCACGTCATGGGCCACCAGGCGTCGTCGATCATCCAGCCGCTGATCCAGGCGATGAGCTTCGGACTGACGGCCGCAGAAATGGCTCGCGGCCAGTACTGGATTCATCCGGCGCTGCCCGAGGTGGTCGAAAACGCGCTACTGAGTCTGGATTGACCTCAGCGTCGGTGCGAGCGTGGATCGCGCTCGCCGGCCTGGCACTGCGGGCACAGGCCACGCAGCGTCAGGCCGGCCCGCTCCGACAGCGCAAAGGAACTGCCCGCCATCGCGTGCTCGAGCGCCGAGCTCAGCTGCCGGGCCGGCACCTCGATGATCGAGTCGCATTGCGTGCACACCGCGTGGTGGTGAGGGGCGGTGGCCAGGCCGTAGGTGGTGACTCCGCCGTCGAGGGTGAGCGCGTGTAGCACCCCCTGATCGACCAGGGTGGTCACCGTGCGATAGATGGTCGCCACATCGGGCGGTTGGGCGCCGGGCGGTAGGCAGGCGCGCACCCGCTGGTGGATCTCGGCCACTGACAGGTGCCCGTTGACCGGCTCGAGCACCGCCAGTACCTGAATCCGTGACGCCATCCGCCGCAGCCCCCGAGTGCGCAGGAACTCCCCGATCCGCTCGGTGACCGCAGGGTCCAGGACGGACGGCTTAGGCGTCACTCGTTCAGTGTTGCGCCGGACAGCGGGGATTGCCAGTGTTGGCCGGCAACAGGGCCCGCTTGATTCCTGCAAGTCACTTGCATCCAGCTCCGGAGAAAACCTACAGTCGTGCCTGTTGCGTTCTGTCCTGTGGAAGGACCGACATGGCCATTGGCGAGCTCGCCCGGCACCCCGACCTGCGGGTGTCCCGGTGGTCTAGCGTGCGCAGCGCCCTGTCACCCGCGGAGTGGTGGCGCCTGGGATCGATGCTGACGGTGATCATCGCCCTGCATCTGGTGGGCTGGACCACCCTGGTGTTCATCGTCGATCCGGCACAACTCAGCTTGGGCGGCAAGGCATTTGGCATCGGAGTCGGGCTCACGGCCTATACCCTTGGCATGCGGCATGCCTTTGACGCCGACCACATCGCCGCCATCGACAACACCACCCGCAAGCTGATGAACGACGGACAGCGTCCCCTTGCCGTCGGATTCTTCTTCTCGCTGGGCCACTCCACGGTGGTGTTCTTGCTGGCGCTGCTGTTGGCAGCCGGGATCAAAACCATCGCCGGACCGGTCGAAGACGATTCGTCGGCGCTGCACCGATACATGGCCCTGATCGGCACCGGCGTTTCGAGTGTGTTCTTGTATTTGATCGCCGTACTCAACGTCGTCATCCTGGTCGCCATCCTGCGGATGTTCGTGCGGTTGCGCCGTGGCGTCTATGACCCCGAAAAGGACGGAGCCGAACTGGAACAACAGTTGGACACCCGCGGACTGCTCAACCGATTGCTGGGCCGCTTCACCAAGTCGATCACCAGGTCCTGGCACATGTACCCGGTCGGATTGTTGTTCGGCCTGGGGTTCGATACCGCCACCGAGATCGCCCTGCTGGTCCTGGCGGGCACCAGCGCGGCGGCCGGGCTGCCGTGGTACGCCATCCTGTGTCTGCCCGTGTTGTTCACCGCCGGCATGGGCCTGCTGGACACCATCGACGGTTCATTCATGAACTTCGCCTACGGCTGGGCCTTCTCCAACCCGGTGCGCAAGATCTACTACAACATCACCATCACCGGGCTGTCGGTGGCCGTCGCCCTGGTGATCGGCAGCGTCGAACTGCTGGGCCTGTTCGCCGACCAGTTCGGCTGGCGCGGCGCCTTCTGGAACTGGATCAACAACCTCGACCTCAACGCAGTCGGCTGCTTCGTCGCCGGCATGTTCGTGTTCACCTGGGCGGTGGCTCTGCTGGTCTGGCGCTATGGCCGCATCGAAGAAAAATGGACTTCAGCCGAAACCGTGACTTAACCGCCCGCGTTCACCAGTGCGGCGGCGCGGCACCCCGGCCGAAGCCCCAGGTCGCCTGACCCAGTCGCGGCTTTCGTGGATCGTCGCCTGCGCGCAGGCGAAACTTCGCCGTCAGCAGGGGCTCTGGATCGGTTCCCTCGACGATGGCCCGGCAGGGAGCGAGGAATTCACACGCCTGACAGTGCACGGCGAAGGTCGGATAGATCGCCGGCTCACCACACATCTCGATCGCCTCGGCACCGATCAGTGCGCCGACGGCCCCGATCTCGGCGCGGCTTCGGCGGATGCGAGTTCGCCGCACGAAACCCGCTGTGGACTGCTCGATGTGACCCGACTCGTCGCTTCGTGACGTGCGCGCCGACAGCCGCCGGTGCTGCGGTATCGCGCGACCACCGCCGCTGGCCTCGCTTTGCTGAACCCGACTTCTCGCGGCGCCATCGGCGACGGGACGGTCCAGCGGACCGGTGAGGAGCACCTGGTTGTGGATCGTGCCCGAGATCTCCATGCCCAGGTATTCCTGCTCCCAAGCCCAGCACGCCGCGACCGCGGCCTCGTCACCGATCAGCGCATCGAGCTCTTGCCATTCGTCACCGATCAGGTGCCGTACCACCCAGTACTCGTCGGCGGCGTCGACGGCCAACAGGTCGATCCGGCAGGAGTAGATCACCGCGGCCCCGTCCGGGGTGGTCAATCCCCGTTCCGGGTCGCGCGGATCGGGCAGCAGCCCCGCGACGTCGTGGCCGATCTTCACCGGGGCGAAATCGTCGACCGTGCTCGCCCATGCGTCGTAGGCGTCCAGTATCGCCGTGGCGGTCGGCAGGGCATCGGCCGCGCCGACTTCCCGCAGCGTGCGGCCGGCCGCCTTGTGCACCAGTGATTGCCTCAGCTCGGGTTGCCAGTCCCAGGTGCCCGGATAGTAGTAGACGGCGAGCGCATCTTTCAGCACGGCCGGCAATACCGGTTCCATGCGGGCAATCGGCTCGAGTCCACGCCGCGATGCGAAGTCCCACTGCCGCCTGCACCGCTTGAATCGCGCGCGGTCGTCTTCGGTAATTCGATAGTTCACAGTGCGGTCCCCCGCTCAGCGCCCGCCGTTTGACGAAATCAATGAAAGTGCGGCCACGGCTCGTCAACCGGCCAGCGGCATCGGTCAGCGCCGGCGGCCATCGACTCCAGTTCGGCGAGCAGGTCGTCGAAGAACGAGCGCAATCGCTCGGGTTCAGCCGGCCAGGTCGCGGAAAACGACATCCACACATCGGGATCGGGATGGTCGATGCAGATGGGCTGCGCCGCGCCGTCCGGGGGCACGATCCACCAGTCATACTCGTCGCCGCGCCGCTCCAGGTACACGACATCATCGCGACCGGGGCAGTTCGCCTCGATCGAGGCGCATAACTCGTCGACTTTCACAGTGCGGCCCGTGAGGTTCAGGATAACCGCGCCTGGGGTGTAGAAACGTCTTCATGGGCCTAGCCCACGTGGAACGCGAGGCTGCGAGACGCCGGTGACCGGCGATGCATGAGCTGTCGCTATGCGAGGCGATCGCCGGTGTGGTCAAGACGCACGCCGACGGCCGGCACGTCGATGTGGTGCGGGTGCGAATCGGGGCTCTTCGCCAGGTGGTGCCGGAATCGTTGTCCTTCTGCTGGACACTCGTCCGGGATTCCGAGAACATGCGGGACGCCGAGCTGGAACTCGAGTGCGTCACCGCCGAAGTGCGCTGCCGTGCGTGCGGCCGGCAGTCGGAGATCACGTCGGCCTGGTCAATCTGGTGTCCGCGGTGCGACAGTCCCGATGTCGAGGTGCTACGCGGCAACGAATTCCTGGTGACGTCCCTGGACGTCTCGTGAAAGGTGTTCACTATGAATCGGTTTGACCATGGGTAGATTCCATCGGCACGACGACGGGACCGTGCACACCCACGAGCACGACCACCTTCCCCATGAGCATGACCATGACCGTGACCACGGCGATCACTCTCACTACGAGACGGGCAAGCAACGCATCGACGTGCTGGAGTCGATCTTCGCTGAGAACGACATTCTCGCCGATGCGAACCGGGCTGCGTTCGAGAGCAATGGGATCCGCACCCTCAACCTGATGAGCTCACCGGGTTCGGGTAAGACCACCGTGTTGCAGGCGACGCTGGACGAGCTAGCCGGTGAATTCGCGATCGGTGTGATCGTAGGCGACATCGCCACCGACCTGGATGCGGCCAAGCTCAGTGGTCGGGGCGCCCAGGTGTCACTGCTCAATACCAGCAATGGGTTTGGCGGCGAATGCCATCTCGACGCACCCATGGTCAACCGGGCCCTGCCGGGCCTCGGCCTACCCGGATTGGACCTGGTAATCGTCGAGAACGTCGGCAACCTGGTCTGCCCGGCCGAATTCGACGTGGGCGAGCACGCGAAGGCGATGGTGTACTCCGTCACCGAGGGCGAGGACAAGCCGCTGAAGTACCCGGTGATGTTTCGATCCGTGGATGTGGTGTTACTCAACAAGATTGACTTGGTGCCGTACCTCGATGTCGATGTGGACACCTACATCGCGCATGTTCGCGAGGTCAACGCGGAAGCGACCATCCTCCCGGTCAGCGCTCGCAGTGGAGCCGGCATGGGTGCCTGGTTCGGCTGGCTGCGACGGTTCGCCCGGGATTCCGAAGCCTGAAGCGGCCCCGCCCGTAGCATCCATTTCTTTCCTGCAAATGACTTGCATGACAGTGAAAATGGCCGTGCTCGATTAGCCTGGCTCAATCAGTTGGCAGAGACCCACAGATCGCCGAAATCCTTTGTGCAGAGACGGCAATTGGCCAGTCAGGCAAACCTATAGAAGATCTGTGTATCTAGCGGCAAACTTCGACCCGTTGACAACGCTTGACGGCAGGCGTAGACCCAAAAACAGCGCTGTGCAAGTGGGCCGACGGTCGACTCCGGCGGCGCAGGGGCTCCAGCCCGCGCCCCGGAAAGCTGCAGCATGCCAACGGAAGCAGCAGTCAAAGCAGAAGAAACATTGATTCATGTTCTATGGATTAATGCGGGTCTCAGTTGTGATGGCGATTCGGTGGCGTTGACTGCCGCCACCCAGCCCAGCGTCGAGGAGATCGCCCTCGGTGCGCTTCCCGGCCTTCCGAAAGTCGCCGTGCACTGGCCCTTGATCGACTTCGAATGCGGACCCACCGGAGGGGCGGACGATTTCCTCGAGTGGTTCTTCAAAGCCGATCGGGGCGAGCTAGAACCCTTCGTGCTCGTCGTCGAAGGATCCATTCCCAACGAGAAGCTCAAGGACGAAGGTTACTGGTGCGGGTTCGGCAACGACCCGGCCACCGGACAGCCGATGACCACCAGTGAGTGGCTCGACCGGCTGACGCCCAAGGCCACCGCGGTCGTCGCAGTCGGGACCTGCGCGACATACGGCGGCATCCACGCGATGGCCGGAAACCCGACCGGAGCGATGGGCGTGCCCGACTACCTCGGCTGGGACTGGAAGAGCAAGGCCGGCATCCCGATCGTCTGCGTGCCCGGCTGCCCGATCCAGCCGGACAACCTGTCGGAGACGCTGACTTACCTGCTCTACATGGCGACCGGCCAAGCGCCGATGATCCCGCTCGACGACGCGCTGCGCCCCAAGTGGTTGTTCGGCAACACCGTGCACGAGGGTTGTGACCGGGCCGGCTACTACGAGCAGGGCGATTTCGCGACCGAGTACGGCTCGCCGAAATGCATTGTCAAACTTGGCTGTTGGGGTCCGGTCGTGAAATGCAACGTGCCCAAGCGCGGCTGGATCAACGGCATCGGCGGCTGCCCGAACGTCGGGGGCATCTGCATCGGGTGCACGATGCCCGGCTTCCCGGACAAGTTCATGCCGTTCATGGACGAGCCGCCGGGCGGCAAGGTCTCCACCACCGCGTCGGGCCTGTACGGATCCGTGATCCGAAACTTGAGGGGTATCACGGCACGCACCGTCGACAAAGAGCCGCGCTGGCGCCACAAGGGCGACCAACTCACCACAGGAGCCCGCCGCAGCTGGTAGGTGCACCGGCGTTGAGCAAGCAGCGCCATCCGGGTGACACAGATAAATCCTGTTCGTCTCCACAGAGAGCGAAGGCCGATGACAACGATCATCCCTGAGCCGTCACATGCCACCCGCGAACCCGGCCAGTTGGTCGAGATGGCGTGGGATCCCATCACCAGGATCGTGGGCAGTCTCGGCATCTACACCAAAATCGATTTCGACAACAAAGAAGTCGTCGAGTGCCACAGCACATCGTCGATCTTCCGCGGCTACTCGATCTTCATGAAGGGCAAGGATCCTCGCGACGCCCACTTCATCACCAGCCGTATCTGCGGAATCTGCGGCGATAACCACGCCACCTGTTCCTGCTACACGCAGAACATGGCCTACGGCGTCAAGCCGCCGCACCTGGGCGAGTGGATCGTCAACCTCGGCGAGGCTGCGGAATACATGTTCGACCACAACATCTTCCAGGAGAACCTGGTCGGCGTTGACTTCTGCGAAAGGATGGTCTCCGAGACCAACCCGAGTGTGCTCTCCCTGGCGGAGAAAACCCCGGCGTCGCACGCCGATGCGCACGGATACAAGACGATCGCCGACATCATGCGATCGCTCAATCCGTTCAGCGGGGAGTTCTACCGGGAGGCGCTACAGGTCAGCCGGACGACCCGAGAGATGTTCTGCCTCATGGAGGGTCGCCATGTGCACCCGTCCACGCTGTATCCCGGCGGCGTCGGCACTGTCGCGACCATCCAACTGATGACCGACTACATGACGCGACTGATGCGCTATGTCGAGTTCATGAAGAAGGTCGTGCCCATGCACGACGACCTGTTCGACTTCTTCTACGAGGCGCTGCCCGGTTACGAGAAGGTCGGCCTGCGGCGCACGCTGCTCGGTTGCTGGGGCTCGTTCCAGGATCCCGAGGTGTGCAACTTCGCATACAAGGACATGGAGCGCTGGGGTAACGCGATGTTCGTCACCCCGGGCGTGGTGGTCGACGGCAAGCTGGTCACCCACTCGCTGGTGGACATCAACCTCGGTCTCCGGATCCTGTTGGGCAGCTCGTATTACGACGACTGGACCGACCAGGAGATGTTCGTCAAGTCCGATCCGTTGGGCAACCAGGTGGACCGGCGCCACCCCTGGAACCAGCACACCAACCCGCACCCGCAGAAGCGCGACATGGACGGCGGCAAGTACACCTGGGTGATGTCGCCGCGCTGGTTCGACGGCAAGGATCACCTGGCGCTGGACACGGGTGGCGGTCCGCTGGCCCGGTTGTGGGCGACCGCACTGGCTGGCCTGGTGGACATCGGCTATGTCAAAGCGACCGGGCAGAGCGTCAAGATCAACCTGCCCAAGACCGTCCTGAAGGGACCGGTGGAACTGGAGTGGAAGATCCCCACGCACGGCAGCAACACGATCGAACGCGACCGGGCCCGTACCTACTTCCAGGCCTATGCGGCGGCGTGCGCGCTGCACTTCGCCGAGAAGGCGCTGGCCGAGATCCGTGCCGGACGTACCAAGACGTGGGAGAAGTTCGAGGTGCCCGACGAGGCCATCGGCTGCGGCTTCACCGAGGCGGTCCGCGGCGTGCTCAGTCACCACATGGTGATCCGGGACGGCAAGATCGCCAACTACCACCCGTACCCGCCTACCCCGTGGAACGCCAGCCCGCGCGACAGCTACGGGACGCCGGGCCCCTACGAGGACGCGGTGCAGGGGCAGCCGATCTTCGAGGAGAACTCACGGGAGAACTTCAAGGGCATCGACGTCATGCGTACCGTGCGCAGCTTCGATCCATGTCTGCCATGTGGTGTGCACATGTACCTGGGCAAGGGCAAGACCCTGGAGAGACTGCACACTCCAACCCAGTCGCCTGTCGGGGAGTGACGCATGGAGGATCGCCCGACCTCCCCCTCGGAGAACCCCGACAGCGACGCGCAGTGGCGTACAGCGGGCGATCGGATCCAGACACTGCTGGATTCCTGCGCGGCGAGTGGGGCGGCCGCGTATGAACGCGCCCAGCAGTTGGTCCGAGAGGTAGTCGGGCTTTACGGAGCCGGGTTGGAACGGATCATGCAGCTCGCTGAGCTGTCTGGCCAAGATCCGGGCATGGCCGAGCGGCTGGCCACCGACGACCTGGTGGCCAGCCTGCTCCTGGTGCACGGCCTGCACCCGTACGACGTGCACCGGCGGGTAGCCGACGCGCTGGATCGGGTGCGGCCTTACCTGGGATCCCATGGTGGCGATGTGGATCTGCTCGAGGTCACCGACGACGATGTCGTACGGTTGGCGTTCAAAGGCAGCTGTAAGAGCTGCCCGTCATCCGCGGTGACATTGGAGCTGGCCGTCGAGGACGCGATCCGTGCGGCGGCACCGGAGATCGCCTCGATCGAGCTCGTGTCCGCCGAACCCGCGACCACTCCCGCGAGCGTGATTCCCGCCGAATCGCTACTGGCGCATGTGCATTCGAATGGGCGTGGGGTGACCACCTGGCACCCGGTTCCCGAGCTGGCCGAGCTGTCGCCCGGTGAAGTCGCGGGTTTCGTCATCGCCGACACCACGATCCTGGCGTGCCGGGTCGACGACCAGACGTTCGCCTATCGCGACCACTGCCCGGTTTGTGACGACTCACTGGCGGGTTCCCAACTGCATGGTGCGCTGCTGCGCTGTGCGCGCTGTCACGCGGATTTCGACGTCGTACATGCGGGAGCCGGCGTGGCTGACGGGTCGGGAGGCCACCTGGACCCGATTCCGCTGCTGACCCGCGACGGATTGCTTTCGGTGGCACTGCGCGACGAAGCGATAGGGGCTTGCACATGACCAGTGCTTACGACGTGCTGGCACGCATCAGGAACAACCGGCAGACCCCCGAGTCGGCCGGCGAACGGTGCGAAATGTGCTCCGAGTCGATCGCAGGCGAGCATCAGCACGTGGTGAATGTGGCCGGCCGACAGCTGATGTGCGTGTGCCGCGCCTGCTATCTGCTGTTCACCGATAACAACGCCGACCTGCGCTACCGGGCGGTGCCGGACCGCTATCTGGCGTTTGAAGATTTCGCGCTGGACCGCCGCGCGTGGGAGGCACTCCAAATCCCGGTCGGCGTGGCCTTCTTCTTCACCAACTCCGCGCTCGGGCGCACAGTGGCCTTCTATCCCGGTCCGGCCGGAGCATGCGAGTCCGAGCTGGACCTGGACGCCTGGAACACCATCAGCAGCGCCGACTCGCGGGTGGGTCTGCTGGCAGACGACGTCGAGGCGCTGCTCGTCCGGGTCCCCGACACCGACAGCGCCGACCCGTGTTCCAGCGAGGCTGAATTTGCGCAGCCGCAAAGCTATCTGGTTCCGATCGACGCATGCTATGAATTCGTCGGGCGCTTGCGCATGCTGTGGCGGGGTTTTGACGGCGGCCAGGAGGCTCGGCAGTTCATCGACGGCTTCTTCTCGCAGATCCAAGCCCGCGCCTTGAAAACGCCGCCCGGGACCCCACCATGACCGGCCACCCAATGGACGTGAACTTCGCCGTTCTCGACGTGGCGCCCGAACCGTACGCAGTCAGCCCGGTGCTCACCGCCCGCGTCGGCATCGCCGCCAGCATTGACGACCCCATCCACGCCATCGCGCTGCGCTGCCAAGTCCGAATCGAGCCGCTGCGCCGGTCCTACTCCGACGCCGAAGCGGCCGGCCTGCTCGATCTGTTCGGCCCCCGGGAACGGTGGGCGAACACCCAACGCACCTTTCTCTGGCAGCATTGCGCCGCGATGGTGCCGGGATTCGCCGGCAACACGACGGTCGCGCTTCCGCTGGACTGCACCTATGACTTCGAGGTCGCTGCGGCCAAGTATCTGCACGCGCTGCGCGACGGCGCGCTACCTCTCCAGTTCCTGTTCAGCGGAACTATTTTCGTCAAGTCTGAACACGGGTTCTCGGTCCAGCAGGTGCCGTGGGACTGCGAGTTTCGCTATGACATGCCGGTTGCGGTCTGGCGGGATCTGATCGCACAGCACTATCCGAACACCGGCTGGGTGCGGTTGAGTCACGAAACCATCGCCGCGCTGGCCGCCTACAAGTCGGCACAAGGGCTGCTCGACCTCGACCATGCGGTCACCTTGCTGCTGGATACCGAGCGGGAGACGGCGCGATGACTTCGAGCTGGGACCGTGTCCGCGCCGTCGCCGATGCGGTGCTGTATGAGGGCTACCTGCTATACCCGTATCGCGGCACCTCGAGCAAGAACCAATCGCGCTGGCAGTTCGGCGTTTTGGGTCCCCCGGGCGCGGCCGACGCCGGCCTGGGCGAAGACGACACCCTGGCGGCGCAGTTCTTGGTCGACGGGGCCCAGGCGATCACGCTGGTGGTGCGCTTCCTGCAATTGCAGCACCGCCGGGCCGAGCGCGAACTTGGCGGCGGCGGATTCGAACCCGTCGACGAACTGACCACCCGGTCCGGGTCGTGGCTGACTTGGGACGAAGCCGTCGAGTGTGAAAGGTCTTTCGGCCCGCTAGCCTTCGGCGATCAGCCGTGGACGCTGCCGGTGCACGCAGCCACGGCAACCGAGATCGAGCCGGTCGACGGCGGTCGATTGGTCCGCGAACGGCAGGAGGTGCGCGGCGAACTGACCGTCAGCAGCGAGCCGGTCGGTGAGCTGCGCCGGGTCTCGGTGCGGGTCAGCAACGTCGGCGCCGCCGTCAACGGCAAGGCCGACACGAAAGATTCGGTGATCGCGCGGTCGATGATCGGAACTCACATCATCGCTGAAGTTGTTGGCGGCCAGTTCGTCTCGCTGCTCGAGCCACCGCCCGCCGCCGCCGACGCGGTATCTGAGTGCAGCCAGCACCGCTGCTTCCCGGTGCTGGCCGGCCCGCCCGGCGCCCAAGACATGCTGTTGGTCTCGCCGATCATTCTGTACGACCACCCCGAGGTTGCCGAACAGAGCAATACCGCGCTGTACGACTGCACCGAGATCGATGAGATTCTGACCCTGCGCGTGATGACGATGACCGACGAGGAGAAGGCGCAGGCCCGGGCCACGGATACGCGGGCCGCGCAGATCATCGACCAGTGTGATGCGATGTCGCCCGACGTCATGGCCCGCCTGCACGGAGTGCTGCGTGATCCGCATGAATCCGGGATTGCCGCGGGGCTGATCCCGGAGATTCCCGAGGGAGTCGACTGGTGGGATCCGCTGGCCGACAACGCCGTTCGACCTGAGATCGACGCGGTGCTGGTAAACGGGGTCCGAGTAGTGCGGGGCAGCCAGGTCCGGTTGCGGCCAAGGCGTAACGCCGATGCGCAGGACATCTTCGTTGCCGGCAAAACCGCCCGCGTCACCTCGGTGCATGAAGACGTCGAGGGCAACAAACACGTCGGGGTTGTCGTCGACGACGACCCGGCCGCCGACCTGCACGACTGGTATGGCCGGTATCTGTACTTCTCCCCTGATGAAGTCGAGCCTTTAGAAGCAAATCAAACCCCCGAAAGGAGTTCGACATGGAAGTCCTAGGTTGGATATTCATTGCCGTCGTCGCCTTGGTGGTCGGGATCGGGCTGTTGCTGGGACTGGTGTCCCTGCCGGATGCCCGCCGCTACCTCAAGCTGAGGCGGATGTAGCCACCTCAGGTAGCCCTATGACAGCGCGCATCCTGGTAGCCGGGATCGGCAATATCTTCCTGGGGGACGACGGATTCGGCTCGGAAGTAGTCCGTAATGCGGAGATCCCACAGGACGATCCGAGTGTCCGCGTCATCGACTACGGCATCAGGGGCATGCACCTCGCCTATGACCTGCTCGAGGAATGGGACACGCTGGTCCTCGTTGACGCGGTGCCCAGCCGCGGCAGCCCGGGCACATTGCACGTCTTCCAGGCCGACCATGAAGCCGACGCGGCAGCCGACAGTGAATCAGGCTCGGCCGCACCCGGTGTGGACGGCCACAGTATGGATCCGTCCGCGGTGTTCGCCAGCCTGCGGGCGCTGGGCGGCAGTCCGCCCTATACCGTCGTCGTCGGCTGCGAGACCGGAAGCGTCGAGGAAGGCATGGGCCTCACCGAACCCGTCGCCAAAGCCGTCCCCCGGGCCGCACGAGCCGTCGAGCAAATCGTCACGGCATTGCAAACCCTCGTCACCGCCCAAACTTCGGTGCGAGAGGAGGCCTGAGCCATGTGCCTGGGTATACCTGGTCAGGTGATCGGGATGCTGGACGGTTACGAGGGACAGCTCGCACTGGTCGACGTCGCCGGCGAACAGCGCAAGGTCAACGTCGGCATGTTGCCCGAAGAGGCATTCGCGCCGGGCGACTGGGTGATCATCCATATGGGCTTCGCCGTGGAGAAGACGGACCGGGCCGGGGCCGAGCAGGCGATGGCCGGTCTGCAGCTGATGGGCCGGGGCGACCCCGACCCGACAGTCGGGCCGGGGGGCGGTTGAGATGACCGACACCCCCCTGCTGCTACGGTCCGGCGACGTTCGGCAGCACTTCACCGTGACCGGTGTCGTCCAGGGGGTTGGCTTTCGTCCGTTCGTCCACCGGATCGCCACCGAGCTGGGGCTGGCCGGATTCGTCGGCAACGATTCGGGCGCAGTCTTTCTCGAGGTGCAGGGCGAACGCGCACACGTGGACGAATTCGGTCGCCGGCTGCGTGCCGAGGCTCCGCCGCTGGCGCGGATCACCGCCGTCTCCGTGACAGACATCCCCCTGGACAGGGCGGAAACCAACGCCGAGACCCCACGCGAGTTCCGGATCGTGGCCAGCCAAACGGTCACCGGCGCGACAACCCCGATTCCGCCCGATATCGCGGTGTGCGACGACTGCGTCGCCGAACTGTTCGACCCGCACGACCGCCGTTACCGGCACCCGTTTGTCACCTGCACCAACTGCGGGCCGCGATTCACCATCATCCGCGAATTGCCATACGACCGCCCGGCCACCACCATGTCGAGATTCGCCATGTGTGAGCGGTGCGCCGCCGAATACCACGATCCGGCGAATCGCCGATTCCACGCCCAGCCGATCGCGTGCCCCGATTGCGGGCCGTCGCTGCGGTTCTGGGCGCCGGCCGGGCGTGTACACGGCTCAGACGCCGCACTCGCGGCCACCCAACGGGCGCTGGCGGCGGGCGCGGTGGTTGCCATCAAGGGCATCGGCGGCTACCACCTGGCCTGCGCCGCCGACGACGAAACGGTGGCCCGCGCGCTGCGAGGACGAAAGGCCCGGGGCGCCAAGCCCTTCGCCATGCTGGTCCGTGATCTGGACATCGCCCGCCGCTACGCCCACATCGACGACACCGAGGCCGCGGTGCTGTCGGGTCCCGCCCGCCCGATAGTGCTGCTGCGACGCCGCCTTGACGCGCCGGTCGCCGGCGCCGTTGCGCCCGGCAGCCCGCTGCTCGGGCTGATGCTGCCCTACTCCCCCATCCATCACCTGCTGCTGGCATCCGTGCCCGGCGGCGCCGAGCGGGTGCCCGATGCGCTGGTGCTGACCAGCGCCAACCGTTCCGACGAACCCATCTGCTTCACCGACGACGATGTGCGGCAACGACTTCTGCGAGCTACCAGGCCCGGCGGACTTTGTGACGCCCTGCTCGACCACGACCGGCCAATTCACGTGCCGTGTGACGACTCGGTGGTGCGCGTCATCGACGGCCGGGAACTGCCGATCCGCCGATCCCGCGGCTATGCGCCGCTGCCGGTCGACATCAACCGCGTGGGCCCGGCGGTGCTGGCGGTGGGCGGCGAGCTGAAAAACACCTTCTGCCTCACCGACGGCTCGCGCGCCTACATGTCCGGGCACATCGGTGACATGGCCACCTGGGAGACGCTGCGCGCGTTCGAGCGCGCGGTGGGCCAGCTCAGCGAAATCCGTGGCGAGCCAATGCGGCTGGCCGCCGATCTGCATCCGGGGTATCAGACCCGAGCCTGGGCGGAACGCAACGCCGGCGATCGACCGCTGGATCTGGTCCAGCACCACCACGCACACGTGGTGTCACTGCTGGCCGAGCACGGGCGGATCGGCGAACCCATCGTTGGAGTCTCCTTCGATGGCACCGGCTACGGCTGCGACCAGACCATCTGGGGCGGCGAGATTCTCACGCTCGGTACCGACAGCCACCGTTTCGTGCGCGTCGGCCACCTGCTGCCGGTGCCGCTGCCCGGTGGTGACGCGGCGGTGCGTAATCCGTGGCGGATGGCGCTTTCTCAGTTGTGGATGGCCGATATCGACTGGACCCCGGATCTGGCACCGGTCGCCGCGGCAACGCCCGACGAATTGCGGCTCACCCGCTCGCAATTGGAGAGCGGAACCGGATGTGTGCCGTGCTCGAGCATGGGCAGGCTGTTCGACGCTGTTGCCTCGCTGCTCGGGGTGCGGCACCGGATCGACTACGAGGGCCAGGCCGCCATTGAACTGGAGGCGCTGGCCCAACCGGCCTTCGACAATCCCGCCGGGCTGCTGCCCTCGCTGCCGCTGACGGTGCGAGCCGATGGGGTGATCGATCCCGCCACCATGGTGCAAACGATGGTGGCGGGGCTCTGCGCCGGTACTGCACCCGCGGTGCTGGCAGCCGCATTCCACCGGGCGGTCGGCGATGCCGTCGTCAAAGTGGTCAGCCAGGTGGCCGGCAGGGTGCGGCTGGTCGGTCTCACCGGTGGGGTATTCCAGAACGTGCTGCTGCTGCGCGCGTGCCGTAAGCGGTTGCAGCTGGCGGGATTTGAGGTGCTGACGCATCACACCGTGCCGCCCAACGACGGCGGGCTGGCGTTAGGTCAGGCCGCGATCTCAATGCTGACCGCGCTAGAGGAGGGCTGACGCGTGACCCCTGTGTCTGAAATCACCGCTCTCGATCGCGGGCTGGGCGCCGAGCTGGCCGAGGACTTGGCCGCCACCGCATTCACGCTCGCCAAGCGGTTCGCCGCTGGCGCGACGATGTGGTCCATCGCGCCATCGTGGGAACCGCATGCGCTGCATATTGCGGTCGAGTTCGTTCATCCGGTGATCATGGGGAAACGGGCGTTGCCGGCGGTGGCGCTGACCGGACCCGACCTGGTCGACCTGGTGCGGGTGTCGGTGCGGCCCGGTGACATCGTCGTCGCTGTCGCCGGTGCGGACAACGCGCAAGTGTGCTCTGTGATGCGCCGAAGCCCGGCGTGGGGCGCCACCACGATTTGGATCGGCAGCGGCGAACGACCCAAAGCCGGTATGGCCGACCATGTGCTGTGGCTCGACGACCCCGATCCATGCGTGCCCGCAACGGGTGGCTTCGTGCTGTTCTATCACCTGTTGTGGGAGCTGACCCACGTGTGTTTCGAGCACTCCGGATTGCTCAAGCCGGACCCGGAATGCGACGACACGGTCTGCGTCACCTGCAGCGACGAGGGCCGTCTGGGCGAGGTGGTGACCGCCTCGGCCGACGGACAGGCCACGGTACGCACCGCGCGGGGTGTCGAGAACGTGGTGACGACGCTGATCGACCCGGTCGCCGCCGGCGAGCTGGTCCTGGTGCATGCCGGCACCGCGATCAGCAAAGTGGATGAGGAGGAAGGCCTTTCATGAGTGACGAACCGACTAACTTCCTCTATCCGTTCATCGACGCCGAGGAAGACGACCCCAAGTCGCTGCTCGCCGACCTGGCCGCGTCGGCGCAGGCGAAGGCAGCCGAGAGCCTGGCATTGCGGCGCTCCACACTCGAGGCCAACGCGGACCTGCTGGAAGCGGCCGCCAGCGAGATGGCCCGCCGGTTCGCGGCCGGCGGACGGATGTTCACCTTCGGAAACGGCGGCAGTTGCACCGATTCCACCACCTTGGCGCGAGTGTTCGCCCGGCCGCCGATCGGCACGCCGCTACCGGCCTGGTCGTTGACCGCCGATCAAGCGATCATTACCGCGCTGGGCAACGACGTCGGGTTCGAGCTGGTGTTCGCGCGTCAGTTGATCGCCCGCGCCAAGGCCGGCGATATCGCGATCGCCATGTCGACCAGCGGCAATTCGCCCAACCTGCTCACCGCGCTGGCCGAGGCGCGACAACGCGGCCTGTACACCGTCGGTTTCGCCGGCTACGACGGCGGCGCATTCGTCAACAATCCAAATGTGGACGCCTGCTTCGTCGTTCGTTCGCAAAGTGTGCACCGGATTCAGGAATCGCAAGCACTGCTGGGCTATCAGCTGTGGTTGGCCGTTCACGAACGGTCCGGCGATCAAGGTTTGGGGGCCGCATGAGCCAGTCAGCAGGCGACTACCTGTCGTCGGGGCCGCGCTTCGCCGAGGGTGAGGTGATCGAGCGGATCGAGTCGTTCCGCAGGCGCCGCCCCCGGTTGCTCGACGAGCACGTGACGCTGGCACACGGCGCCGGCGGAAAGGCCTCGGCGGCACTGGTGGACGCGGTGTTCATGGAGGCGTTCCGCAACCCGACGCTGGAGTCGCTCGGTGACGGCGCGGTGCTGACGTTGCCCAGTGGAGAGCGGATCGCGATGTCCACGGATTCATTTGTGGTGCAGCCCAGGAGTTTTCCCGGCGGTTCCGTCGGCGAGCTGGCGATCCATGGAACCTGCAACGACCTGGCAATGGCCGGCGCCGTGCCGGCCTGGATTTCGGCGGCTTTCGTGCTCGAAGAGGGCTTTCCGATCGCCGAGTTGAAAGAGATCGTCGCCGATATGGCGGCCGCGGCCGCCAAAGCGGGCGTGCAGATCGTCACCGGCGACACCAAGGTGGTGCCCAGGGGCGCCGCCGACGGCCTGTTCGTCACCACCGCGGGAGCCGGTGTCATTCCCGCGGGGCGCACGCTGTCGGCGGATTCGGTGCGCACCGGCGACAAGGTGTTGTTGTCGGGGTCCATGGGCGATCACGGCATGGCCGTCATGCTCGCCCGGGGCGATCTGGCCATCGAGGCCGATATTCACTCCGACACCGCCTCGGTCAGCCCGCTGGTGGAACTGCTCATGGCGGCCGCGCCGTCCACCCGCTGGCTGCGCGACGCGACCCGGGGCGGGGTGGGCACCGTCTGCAACGAACTTGCTCAGGCCTGCGGTCTTGGGGTGCTGCTCGAAGAGGATCGACTACCCGTGCAGCCCATGGTGAATGGCGCCTGCGAGCTGCTCGGCATCGATCCCCTCTACGTCGCCAACGAGGGCAAGTTCGTTGCCGTCGTCGCGCCGGAGGAGGCCGACGCCGGGCTGGCCGCGTTGCGGTCGCATCCCCTGGGCGAGCAAGCGGCCGAAGTCGGGGAAATCGTCACCGAACCCGCGGAAAGCGTGGTGCTGCGCACCGGGTTCGGCGGTTCGCGGATCGTCGACATGCTCGTCGGAGATCCGTTGCCGCGAATCTGCTGAAAGGCTTTGTAGAGAGGAGGAACCGCAGATGTGTCTTGGGATTCCGGGTCGGATCGTTGAGATCACCGATCCTGCCAACTATTTGGCGAAGGTCGACGTCAGCGGCGTGCAGCGCACGATCAGCGTGCGGCTGCTGGAAGACGACATGCCCGAACGCGACGACTGGGTACTGGTCCACGTCGGGTTCGCGATGGCCAAGATCGACGAAACCGAGGCGTTGCTCACCCTGGCGGCCATCAAGAAACTCGGCGATGCCTACACCACCGAGATAACAGCCTTCGACTCGTCAGCGATCGTCTGACTGGTAAGGAGCCGTAATGAAATTCGTCGACGAGTTCCGCGACCCGGCCGCCGCCCGCAAATTGCTAGTTGCCATCGAGCACCTGGCCGGTGCCGGCCCGGAACACTTCAAGTTCATGGAGGTGTGCGGCGGGCACACCCACACCATTTACCGGCACGGCATCGAACACCTGCTGCCCGACAGCGTCGAACTGGTGCATGGCCCCGGCTGCCCGGTCTGCGTGATCCCGATGGGCCGCGTCGACGACGCGATGTGGCTGGCCGGCCAGCCCGACGTGATCTTCACCTGCTTCGGCGACATGATGCGGGTGCCCGGGTCGGCTGGCAGCTTGTTGGACGCCAAGGCACGGGGTGCCGACGTGCGGTTCGTCTACTCCCCGCTGGACGCGCTGAAGGTTGCGATCGACAACCCGGACAAACATGTCGTGTTCTTCGCCATCGGTTTCGAGACCACCGCTCCGTCAACCGCGGTCACGTTGGTGCGGGCACGCGACCTGGGTCTGCCCAATTTCAGCGTGTTCTGCAATCACGTCACGATCGTGCCGCCGATCAAGGCGATCCTGGAGTCACCGGATCTGCGACTGTCGGGCTTCATCGGCCCCGGGCACGTGTCGACCGTGGTCGGCAACCGGCCATACCGGTTCGTGCCAGAAGTGTACAAAAAGCCGTTGGTGGTGGCTGGTTTCGAGCCGCTGGACATCCTGGCTTCGGTCGCGATGCTGCTGCGCCAGATCCGCGAGGGGCGGTGCGAGGTGGAAAACCAGTACAAGCGGGTGGTGCCCGAGCACGGCAATCCGGCGGCGCTGGCGTTGATGGCCAAGGTGTTCGCGCTGCGTCCGCACTTCGAATGGCGCGGGCTGGGGTTCATCTCGCAGAGTGCGCTGCGGCTGCACGACGATTTCGCGGAATTCGACGCCGAGCTGCGTTTCGCGATGCCCGGCGTACGGGTTGCCGACCCGAAGGCGTGTCAATGCGGCGAGGTGCTCAAGGGTGTGCTCAAGCCCTGGGAATGCAAGGTTTTCGGCACCGCGTGCACCCCGGAGACCCCGATCGGGACGTGCATGGTATCTCCCGAGGGAGCTTGTGCCGCCTACTACAACTTCGGCCGCATGCACCGCGACGCCGTCAAGCTCGTAAGGCAATCCGGGCGGATGTGACGCGTGTCGGCGCTGCAGCCTGATCCGGGTGGCGCCCGGGGGGCGGAGATGTTCGCTCGTTACGCCTATGCGCCCAACGCGCTGGGCTATTGCGGTCCTCCGCTCGGGCTGACCTTGCGTGACGGCACGGTCGACGACGTGCGCAGCGCGGCGACGAAGTTTTCCGGGGCCTGGCCGTATCTGCGGGTGCTGTCCACACTGACCGGTATCGCCGACCCACTGGATCATCGGCTTGTCGAGTCGTATTGGCTCGGTGGCGGCGTGGGCGCCGACCTCGACGGAGACGAGTTCTTCAACGCACTACTGGCCATCATCGGCCCGCAGGCCGGACGTTACTGGTCACACCTCACGGCTGACCTGGCGCACGAGGCGGCCGCCAACCACTGCTTCCACGTGTTCGGCGTCTACCCATGGACGCGGTTTCTGGGTCGTGGGATGGACGAACACCCGCTGAGTGTGCTGGACAATTGCCGGATCGCTTGGGGCACAGTTGTTTCCCGTGCCGGTGATGACGTCGAGGTCATGTGTCAGCGGCTCGTTTGGGATGGTCACACGCTAACGCTGTCCGAACCTTCGGCGCGTGTGCTCGACGTATGGGCTGACGGGTACAGCGCGGTGCCCGATGTGGCCGTCGGCGATCCGGTCGCGGTGCACTGGGGTCGGCTGTGCGGCCGGCTGAAACCGGAGCAGGTTCGCGCGCTCGCCGAAAGCACCGACCGCCAGTTGCGGGTGACAAGCCAACGGCTCGCGCATGTCTGATCTCGTGCCACACTGACCGTCGTGCCCGGTTCCATCTGCGACGTGCTGCCCGCCGCGGCCGCACTGCTCGGGGTGCCGGGTGCGGTCGACAGGTTGGGTCTCACCGAATCGGTTGGCCGGGTCGATCGCGTCGCGGTCGTGCTGGTGGACGGAATGGGCTGGCACCTGTTACCGGAGTTGGCCGGCAGTGCACCGCTACTTGCCCGGGTTGTTGCCGGTGACACCGGGCGGCTGAGCCAACTCGCATGCACCTTCCCGTCGACCACACCGAGCAGCCTGGTATCGCTGGGCACGGGCGCGCAGCCGGGCGAACACGGCATCCTGGGCTTCACACTCAACATTCCTGGCACCGATCGGGTGCTCAACCACATCCGGTGGCGCGACGACCCGCCGCACACCGAATGGCAGCCGCTGCCGACCTGGTTCGAGCGGCTGGCACGAGCCGGCGTCAGGGCACGCGTTGTATTGCCGGCACCGTTCATGGGCAGCGGATTGACCGACGCGGCGTATCGCGGCGCCCAATTCCACCCGACCCACCCGTCCGACGACTACGCCCGGCAGGTCCGCGACGAGCTGGCCGCGGCGCCCGGGCTGGTCTACGGCTACACCGCCGACCTGGACACCGCGGCCCACGTCTTCGGTATCGGATCGCCCCGATGGCACGAGGCGGCGGTTCGTGTCGACGCGCTGCTGACCCGCCTGGTCGATACGTTGCCCCCGAACACGGCGCTGCTGGTGACCGCCGACCACGGCGGCCTCAACGTCCCGCCGGAAGCTCGCGTCGACCTCGACACCGACCCACGGCTGGCCGAGCGGGTTCGGGTGGTCGCCGGCGAGCCGCGGGTGCGCTACCTGCACACCGAGCCCGGCGCGGCAGCCGACGTGCGAGCCGCCTGGAGCGAAGTGCTGGACGGCCGGGCCCAGGTCTACAGCCGCGAGCAGGCCGTGGGCACGGGCATGTTCGGCGCCGTCAACCCGGCACACCGGGCACGGATCGGCGATGTCGTCGTCGTCTGTACCGGCGATGCGGCGGTGCTGGCAACCGGACACGAGCCTGTCGAAACGGCTCGCCTCATCGGTTTTCACGGCGGCGCGACAGCAGCCGAAATGGCGATACCCCTGATCGTTTTCAAATCTTGACGTAACGACTCAAGCGGTCAGGTTCGGTCCGGAGCGCCCTAGTCCGACGGGCGCATAACAAAGTTCACCGGCTTGTCGGTGGCGCCTGCTAGACCTGCTTGCACGCGACAGATTGGACTGACGATGGAAGCGCAGAGCGCGCCCGGCGCGGCGAGCAATTCCGTGATCTCCACGCTGGCCGCGACATACTCGTGCTCCCGAATCCCTGGGACGTTGGCACTGCGCGGTTGTTCGCCAACCTCGGATTCCAAGGACTGGCGACGACCAGTGCCGGCCTGGCGTTCTCCTTGGGCCGGCGTGACGGTGATGGCGCGGTCAGCAGGGACGAAACACTCGAACACGTGCGCACGATCGTCGACGCGACGCCCTGCCGCTGACCGCGGACCTGGAGAACGGCTTTGGAGAGTCGCCCGAGACAGTGGCACAGACGGTCCGGCTGGCGGGCGAGATCGGCTTGGCCGGAGCGTCAATCGAAGACGCAACATACCGCCCTGACCAGCCCATTTTCCCCCGCGAACTGGCGATCGAACGAATCCAGGCCGCCGCGGAGGCCGCCCGCGCTCTGCCCTATCGCTTCACCTTGACCGCCCGCTCGGAGAACTTCATCCGCGGCCGTCCCGACCTCGACGACACGCTCTCAAGGCTGCAGGCATTCGAAGCCGCCGGCGCCGATGTGCTCTACGCGCCAGGCCTTCCCGACGAATCGGCGCTTGGCCTGGCATGCAGCAGCGTTGCGAAACCGTTGAACTACGTTGCCGGCTTCGGGCCGACCCGGTTTACCCTCGCCGAGCTCAAGGAGTTCGGGGTGCGCAGGGTAAGCATAGGCACCTCGTTTTGCCGCGCCGGGCTGACCGCCGTCGTTCGCGCCGCGCGTG
>DASZLQ010000326.1:0-3867 GCA_035552295.1 Mycobacterium sp.
GCACCCTTGCCGTTGCAGTCCCCCATCGCCCAGATGTGATCGACGTTGGTTTTGAGCTCGTCGTCCACCACGATGTAGCCACGGCCGTCGGTCTGCACACCGGCCGCTTCCAAGCCCAGGTCGTCGGTGTTGGGTCGCCGCCCCACCGCGAGCAGCAGATGGCTGCCCTGGAGGGGCGCCGCACCGGCGCGAGGCGTGAGTTCGAATCCTTTGTCACTCTTGCTGATCCGCACATCGTCAGCGTCGAGCACAACGTCGATGCCTTCGGCCTCCAGGATCTCCCTGATGGCCGCCGAGACATCCTCGTCTTCGCGGGACGCCAGCCGCGGGCCCCGTTCGACGACGGTTACCGGAGCCCCGAATCGCCGGTACATCTGCGCGAACTCCAGCGCGATATAGCTGCCCCCGACGATGACGAGATGGGATGGCAGCGTGTCGAGTTCGAGGACTGACACGTTGGTGAGGAATTCGACATCGGACAGTCCGGGGATGTCGGGCACCACCGCACGGCCACCGACGTTGAGGAAAATCCGGTCGGCGTGCAGCAGTTCTTCGCCGTCCTGCACGCCGACCCGTAGGGTGTGCGGATCTTCGAAACGGGCGTGACCGCGAAACACGCTGCAGCCGTCCATGCCCTCCAGCCAGTCCTCGACTCCCTTGCGGTCGCTGAGCATGATGTCGTCTTTGCGTGCCTTGACTTTCACCATGTCGACTGTGACCGACCCGGTTCCGACGCCGTATTCCGCGCCGCGACGGGCTAGCCGCGCGGCGTGCGCGCTGGCCACCAACGTCTTGGTCGGGATGCATCCGTTGTTGACACAGGTGCCGCCGATCAGTTTGCGTTCGACTATCGCGACGCGCTGCCCGGCCGCTGTCAACCGCCCCGCCAGCGACGGCCCGGCCTGGCCGGCACCAACGATGATCGCATCGAAATGCTTTGTCACTCGAAATGCTCTGTCACTTAACCGCCGTCACTTAACCGCCGTCAGCAGGTACTCCGTCAGCACGTGACCCGTCCACGCGAGGATGGCGAACCCGCCTAAGATCGCGACCGCATCCTCGAGCAGCGCGATGGGCAAGTCCCTACCAGCCACGGCGGCCAGACGTTTGCGCACCTGGTAGCCGCCGAGGGTGCCAAGGACCGCGCCGATGACACCGGACCCCAGCGCGGTAAAGGTCCAGTGCGGCCACGCGCCAAGCACCGCGCCCGCAAACCCTCCCATGATGATCCGGGCAGCGAAGATCGGTGGCGCCGTGCGGGCCGGCGTCTTGGGCAACTTGTCGTTGACCAATTCGCCGACGGCGAGAACGGTGAAAACAACGGCCGTGATGATGTTGGCCATCCACGATGCCCACGTGCCATGCAAGTCGACCCAACCGAGGAAGGCGGCCCAGGCGACCACGGCGGGAGCCGTCAGCGAACGCAACCCGGCGACGACACCGATCAGCAAAGCCATCAGCAGAATAAGCGCGTGTGTCACGAAGACCCTCCTGGGGACGAACAGTCCGGCAACGGTGAGGGATGACGGCCCATGGGGGTAACACGGGCAACAGCCCAAGGCGGACGCTAACACAGCGACGGCCGTCACGCCGATGGGGTGATCAGAATCGACAGAACCTGATATCCGAGGCCAGGATCGCTTTGGCCCCGATTGTGGCGAGCTCGTCCATGATCTCGTTGACGCCGCGGCGCGGCACCAGCGCCCGGATTGCGACCCAGTCCGGGTCGGCCAGCGGAGCGATGGTCGGAGACTCCAATCCCGGCGTGATCGCGGTGGCTTTGTCCAGTACCGAGCGCGGGCAGTCGTAATCGAGCATCAGGTATTGCTGACCGAACACCACACCTTGCACCCGGGCTACCAGTTGATCGCGGGCCGCGCCGACCTCGCTCCGGTCGTGGCTGTCGTGATCGGTGCGCTCGATCAGCACCGCCTCCGAATCACACAGCGGCTCACCGAAGGCCACCAGATCGTGCAGGCCCAAGGTGCGGCCGGACCCCACCACATCGGCGATGGCGTCGGCCACCCCGAGTTGCACCGAGATCTCCACGGCCCCGTCGAGCCTGATCACGGTTGCTTCAATACCGCGGACGGCCAGATCTTTTCGAACCAGATTCGGGTAGGCGGTGGCAATCCGCTTCCCGGCCAAATCCGCCGTCGTCCAGTTGCCCCCGGCGGGACCGGCGTAGCGGAAGCTGGACGAGCCGAAGCCCAGCGCCAGGCGTTCCCGCACCGGCGCACCGGAATCGAGCACCAGGTCCCGCCCGGTGATTCCGAAGTCGAGTTCTCCCGAACCGACATAAATAGCAATGTCTTTGGGCCGCAAAAAGAAGAACTCGACGTGGTTGATGGGATCGATGACCGTCAGGTCCTTAGGGTCGGTGCGGCGCCGATAGCCCGCCTCGGCGAGGATCTCGCTGGCCGGCTCGCTGAGCGCACCTTTGTTGGGAACCGCGACCCGTAACATACTCACAGCTTCCGATAGACGTCGTCGAGGGACAGTCCGCGCGCGATCATCAGCACCTGCGTCCAGTACAGCAACTGGCTGATCTCTTCGGCCAGCGCGTCGTTGGGTTCGTGTTCGGCCGCCAGCCACACCTCGCCGGCCTCCTCCAGGATCTTCTTGCCCAGCCCATGTATCCCACCGTCCAATGCGGCGACGGTCGCGCTGCCGGCCGGCCGGGTGCGGGCACGATCGCCGAGTTCGGCGAATAAATCCTCGAAGGTCTTCACGGCCAGCGATTGTTTCACGTGCCGGCCAGCAAAGTCACCTCGGTTTCGTCGGCCGGCAGCCCGGGTCGTCGCAGCGAGGGTGCGCAGATTGCCAGCCTTATCGGCGTGTCGTGTGCAAACTACGCACGCTCGCGGCATTTGCCAGCGCTCAGACGTTGAAGTACTTGGCCTCGGGGTGGTGCAGCACGAAGGCATCGGTGGACTGCTCGGGGTGCAGCTGCAGCTCCTCGGACAACGTCACGCTGATGCGGTCGGGCTCCAGCAGCTCCATCATCTTGACCCGGTCCTCCAGGTTGGGGCATGCCCCGTAACCGAAGGCGAAACGCGCGCCCCGGTAACCGAGCTTGAAATAGTCCTCGACGGCCTCGGGGTCCTCGGTCGACATCGCCCGGTCCCCCGAGAACTTGAGCTCCTCGCGAATCCGCTTGTGCCAGTACTCGGCCAGCGCCTCGGTGAGCTGCACGCCAATCCCGTGCACTTCGAGGTAATCTCGATAGGAATCCGACGCGAACAGCTCGTTGGCGAAGTCGGCGATCGGTTGGCCCATCGTCACCAGCTGGAACGGCAGCACGTCAACCTCGCCCCGCTCGCGGGCCAGATCCCGCGACCGGATGAAATCGGCGATGCACAAAAACCGGCCACGCTGCTGGCGCGGGAAGGTGAACCGATACCGCTCTTGGGCATCGGGTTTGGGCTCGGCGAGCACGACGACGTCGTCGCCCTCCGACACCGCCGGGAAGTAGCCGTAGACAACGGCCGCATGGGCCAGGATGCCGTCGGTGGACAACCGGTCCACCCAGTACCGCAGCCGAGGTCGGCCTTCGGTCTCGACGAGGTCTTCGTAGGACGGACCCTCACCGCCCCGCTGGCCCCGTAAGCCCCACTGGCCCAAGAACAATGCGCGCTCGTCGAGCAGCCCGGTGTAGTCCGCCACCGCCAGGCCCTTGACGATTCGCGACCCCCAGAACGGCGGCACCGGCACCTCGACGTCGGCCGCGACATCGGAGCGCTCGGGCACCTCGATCGGCTCCTCGGCCGCCTTACGCTGTTCGGCGATCCGCTTGGACCGTTCATGGCGGGCCTTGCGCTCGGCTTCCTTCTCGCGGGCTGCGACGGCCTCCGGGCTGTCGGTGTC